>NZ_JBIVMX010000002.1:0-294462 GCF_044753305.1 Pseudomonas sp. NPDC088429
ACTCGAAACTGGGATATCTGCCACCGACCGTCTATGAGCGGGCGATGGCGTCAAAACCACCTATCGAGGTGTCCGGAATTAGTTGACCACTGCAATCAAGGCGATGCGGGCGAGTAATCGGCGGGAGATGGCGTTGAGGAGTGGGGAGACGTCTTCCTGGTGATTGTGGTTTAACCATCAAAAGCCCCTCACCCTAACCCTCTCCCGGAGGGAGAGGGGACTGATTGGGGGATATTGAGGAAGTGCGCCGACTTGCAAGATTGTCTTTGAATCCATAATCGACGCGGTATTTCAGGTCGATGAACCTCGCCCGACAACTCGGTCAGTCCCCTCTCCCTCGGGAGAGGGCTAGGGTGAGGGGACGACATTTTCCAGCCAATCACTTAAGCGCCGGATCCCCCATATTCATCTTCTTCCACCCCTGCAACAACACCTGCGCCTTAGGCTCCTGGCCGCTGTCGAGGTAGTACTGGATCAACGACAGCCGCGCATTACGATTCGCCGGTTGCACTTTGAGCAAGCCTTCAAGAATCGCGCACGCTTCATCGACCTTGCCGCCCTCGTGCAACGCCACCGCCAGCACATAACCGTACTGGGCGTTCTGCGGCTCCAGTTGCGCAGCTTTGTGCAGCGCAACCATCGCTTCAGTCGTCTTGCCGGCGCGGATCAATGACAAGCCCCGAGTGTGCTGCAACAGCGCCGCGTCCGGGTGTTCCTTGATGCTGTCTGCGAGCAGTGTCTGCGCTTTCTGACTGCGGCCGCTGGCCTCCAGCCATTGCACCAGTGTCACCAGCGCCGGGTAGAAGTCCGGATCACGTTTGAGCGCATCTCGCAGCAACGCTTCAACTTCCGAACTGCGCCCACTGGCCTGATAGAGCATGGCCAGATTGAGGTTCGCTTCGGCGCGTTCCAGCAGACTCTTCTGCACCGCCTCGTACTCGCCAATCGCGGCTTCCCAATTGGCTTGCGCCGCACCGAGACCGCTGCTGCGAGCGACGCTGAGCAAATCCCGCGCGACCACAATGCGCACGGCTTTCACAGGATCGCTTAATAGCGGCGACAGCAACGGTGCACGTTCAGGCGGAGGCAGAAACGCACTGATTGCCCGCGCTGCGCTTTCACGCACTTGCGGCTCAGGATTTTTCAGATCCTGCGTGGCCAGTTTCAACGCCTGTTCGCTTGGATACAGCGGCAGTTCCGCCAGCAGGGTGGCGCGCTGGATTGCCGGCAGATTGCTGCGTTGCAGTTGCGTAAACAGCACGTCGGCGGCGCCCGGTTGACCATTGCGGATCAGCCACAGGCTTTCGTCATAACGCGGTGCTTGCGGCGCGGTGGAAGCGCTCCACAGCTTGAACTGCGCGGTGACTTTATCGCCAGCCTTGCCTTGATGGCAGGTCAGACACGCGTCCGGCGTGCCGAGCTTCTGCGCCCGTTCCGGGTTGGGAATGCTGAAGCTGTGGTCATGACGGAAGTCGTTGCCCATGTAGAATTTGCCGGGCATGTGGCAATCCACGCACTGCGAACCCGGCTGACCCATGGTGTGGCGCGTGTGTTCGATGGAGTCGTAATTCTTCGCTTGCAGGCCTTTGCCGTCGACCCCTTCAACCGAGGTCTTGCCGGCGGTGTTGTGGCATTGCAGGCACACCGCGTTGCCCGGCGCTTTCAGTTCGTTGCTGTGCGGGTTGTGGCAATTGCTGCAGCGCACACCTTTGTCGAACATTTTGCTTTGCAGGAACGAGCCGTGTTCGAACACCTCGTCCTTGATCTTGCCGTCCAGCGCATACAGCTCGCGGGTGAGGGTGCTCGGCAGGTAATCGTCCATCAGCCGTTTGCCGACGGTATAGCCATCGCCCAGCGGCGCACGACGCGCATGGCAACGGGCGCAGGTTTCGATCTCGACCGTGGCGTTCTTGTCCTTGAGGTCGACGTCGAAACCTTGATGGATCAGGTCGCCCTTTTTCTGCGTCCATTCCAGGTGATTGGAGGCCGGGCCATGGCAGGCCTGACAACCGACGCCGAGGCTGTTCCACTGACTGTTGAAGGTATTGCTGGCCGCATCGAAGTTGCGCTTGAAACCGGTGGTGTGGCACTCGACGCACATGAAGTTGGCGTTCTGGCTCGGCTTGCTCCAATGCAGCGGATTCTTGAAGTTCACGCCTTGGCCGGGATAGAGATGAAACCAGCGGTTTTTCTGGGTATCCCAAGCCACGCCAAGCGCCTGCAAACGGCCTTCGCCAACCTCGATCAGGTACTGCTGCAGCGGCGCGATGCCGAAGGTGTAGGCCACTTTGAAATCGGCGTTCTTGCCGTCGATGCCCGGCGTATTGACCCAGAACTCGTCGCCGTTGCGGGTGAACTTCGTGGTCTCTTTTTCAGCCTTGAACGTGACGTTATTGAAGTCACCGAGCATGGTCTCGGCGTTCGCCGGTTGCATCGCCAACTGGTGGTGCGAGCCTTGCCAGTCTTTGACTTGCTCGGTGTGGCAGCCTTGGCATTGTTGCTCGTCGACCATGCTCGCCGGTTTCAGCGCGACCGCTTGCGGCTTGGGCGCGGCAGGCGCGGGCGCCGGCGCACTGATCGGTGGCACCGTGAGCGGCGCGGTAACGGGCGCAGGGCTGAACAGAAACCAGCCGATCCCCGCCACGGCTGCCAGCAGCACGCCGATGGAGACAGGGAACAGGTAACGTGAAAGTGAAGATTGAGACGAATCAGGGTCAGGTTGTACCGCTTTATTTTTATGCTTGGGCATTACGACTTCCGTGGTCCAGGTGCATTTACCGTCTGGTGTGCATTCAAGCTCGGTGCAGCTTTGCCGGATGGCCGGCGTCTGTCAAATGACCATTGTGATCGGGCGCGCAGCCTTGTGTGAATTTTCTGCTTTTACATCGCAAAAGTTGAGGTTTTAGCTATACCTGTAACTCCCCTTATGCAAATCTTTCGGCTTTCTGACAGGAGTTACAGCATGAAGCTAGCAGTAATGATGGGCACGCTGTGCATCGCCACCCTTGGCGTGGTGGGTTGCTCGAGCAAAACCGTCGCTCCAGATGAGTACTCCGGGTTTCTCAAGGATTACAGTCAGCTCAAGGAAGCCAAGTCACCGTCGGGTGCCGAGGTGATGCGCTGGATGGATCCGAAACTCGACATCAATAAATTCACCAGCGTTTATGTCGAGCCAAGCCAGCTCTATCCGAAGCCGCAACCGACCGCAAAAATCTCTCAGCAAACCCTCAATGGCATCACCAGCTATTACGATCAGGCGCTCAAGCGTGAGCTGGGCAAATCGCTGCCACTGGCCACCGGGCCTGGGCCGGGTGTGATCGTACTGCGTCCGGCCATCACCGCCGTCAGCAGCAAAACCGAAGGGCTGCACGCGTATGAAGTGATCCCCATTGCTTTGGTAGCAGCGGCGGTCAGCACGGCCACCGGCATCCGTGATCAGGAAACCACCCTGGCCACTGAAGCGGTGTTCATGGACGGCGGCAGCAATAAGGTCGTGGCGCAAGTTGTGCGCAAAGGCACCGGCAAACCGCTGGAAAATGATTCCCAGGCGCTGAAAGCCGAGGACGTTAAAGCCGTGATCGATGGCTGGGCGTCTGATATGCACCAGACCTATCTGAAACTGAAATCCGAATCCAAGTAACCGCAAAACCTTGTAGGAGCTGCCGAAGGCTGCGATCTTTTGATCTTATAAACAGCAAGATCAAAAGATCGCAGCCTTCGGCAGCTCCTACATTCGGCAGCATTACTGCCCGGTAAACCAGCGGTAATACGGATTCGCGCCATCCCACTGCATCACCTCGCGCATGTCCCGCCCCCACGCATCCCGATCGCCGTCATACGCATGCAGGCTGGCACGATAAAACTGCATCAGCCGTTGACGATGGGTTTCCATGCGCTCAGTGAAAGCGGCATCGGCATTCACCAGTGGCGGTGGCTGATACAGATCCAGCAGCGCCGGCAACACGCGAGTGATTTCCTTGCTGCGCACCCATGGCGCGTATTCAATGCGCGGCTGATCATCGGTCACCGCCGGTGCATCGGCGGCAAAGCGCTCAAGGCCGGCGCGATCGGTCACCCACGTCGCCAGCAACGCCGCCGCTGAACCGATGCCGACATCCTGTAAGGTGCTGCGCACACTGTCCTGCTGGAAACGTTCGGTGATTTTCGCGGCGTCCAGTTCCATCGGCTCCATGGAGCCCACCAGCAGCATCTCGTGGAATTCGCTGGTCCATAGCGAGGCATACGGGAACACATCAAGGAAGCTGCGCACCAGCGAGCGCGAGTCATCGATGTTTTGCGTCGGCAGCGGCAGCCATTGCGCGACGATGCCGTTTTTCTGCAGACGACTCGCGGCCAATTGGTAGAAGTCGCGCGAATACAGATTGACCACGCCGGCCGCGGAGGGCGGTGGCGGCTCCAGTGTGACCAGGTCGTAGGTCTGCGCACTGCGCAGCAATTCCTGACGACCATCACGCAGACGCACTTCCACACCCGGATCACTGGCAGCATTGAAGTTGCCCTTGAACAACGGCGCCGCTTTCACCACCGACGGCAGCAACTCGGCGACCACGCGGTGCTCCAACCCCGGATAGCGCAGCATAGCGCCCGCAGTGATGCCGGTGCCGAAACCGATCACCAGGGTCGAGCGCGGTTCGCCGTTGTGGATCAACAGCGGTAGCAGCGCCTGAATGCGCATGTAGCGCAGCGACGGCATGGCATCGCCGGTGTTCGAGACGCCCTGAATGTACAGACGATGGAAATTGTTCTCGCCGCGACCTTGGGCGACCACCGCGACCGTGCCGCCGCGACCTTCTTCATAAAACGCCAACGTACCGTTGCGTGCACCGGGCAGTAGGCCGGCGATTTTGTCGACCGGCGTCAGCACCGCCAATGCGACCGAGACCAGACTCAGTGCGACCACTGCCTGACGCCGGCCTTTCTTCACACCATGGCCCTTGCGCACGGCGAGGTAGCCGATGCCTGCCGCGATGATCGCCAGCAGGCCCAGCGTGCGCACCAGCCCCAGCAGCGGGATCAGCAGGAAGCCGCAGAGCATCACCCCGACAATCCCGCCCAAGGTGTTGAATGCCACCACTGCGCCGACATCGCGGCCGACGCGCTCATGGCCGACACTCAAACGCAGCGCCAAGGGAAACGCCGCCCCCAGCAGCAATGTCGGCAAAAACACAATGCTCAACGCCGCGACGGCAAAGCGAGCACTCATGCCGACCAGCTCACTGGCGCCCAGACTCAGCAACCACATCTCGGTCTGGGTCTGGGCGTAAATCAGCCAACGACCGAGCAGGGCGATTTCCAGCAGCGCGATCAGGCCGGCGCCGGCAATCAACAAACCGAACATACCCCACGGATCACGAATGCGATCAACGCGACGGGCGAGCAGGGCACTGCCGATAAACAGGCCGGTCAGGTACGTCGCCAATACCACGGCAAACGCATAGGTGCGGGTGCTCATAAACTGCACGATCGATTGCGACCAGACCACTTCATAACCCAGCGCCACACCGCCGGCGATGGAATACAGCCACAGCGCCGTGCGATCCGCAGCTTTTTCCGGGTGGTGATGGATCGGGGTAACAACAGGGGCCGGATGCTGACGGGCGAACCACAAGGCGCCAGCCGCCGCCAACAGATTGAGCATCGCTGCTGCCAGCGAGCTGCCTCGTACACCGAGGGTGGCGATCAAAAAGAACGCGGCGAGCAACGTGCCGACAATCGCGCCCAAGGTGTTCGCGGCGTACAACTGACCGCCAGCC
Organism: Pseudomonas sp. NPDC088429; assembly: GCF_044753305.1. NCBI lineage: Bacteria > Pseudomonadati > Pseudomonadota > Gammaproteobacteria > Pseudomonadales > Pseudomonadaceae > Pseudomonas > Pseudomonas sp. NPDC088429. The sequence continues at coordinate 5,775 of NZ_JBIVMX010000002.1, forward strand.
TTGCCCGGATCAGCCGCGAGCGAACGCACCAGCACCGGCAGCGTGCCGCCCATCAACACCGCCGGAATGCCCACGAGGGCGAACGGCAGCAACCATGCGAACACACCGACGTGATCTTGCAGCCAGGCGAACGGACTGGCCGCCATGCTCATGGCCACGGTCGCGCCAACGCCCAATATCGCCACCAATACTTCCAGCCCGGCATACAGCAGCACCGGTTGCTGCAAGCGATCCGCCCAGCGTCCGAACAGCCAGCCACCGATGGCCAGACCGGCGAAGAATGCGCTGATGCCCGTGGTGATCGCGTACACCTCAACGCCGACCACCAGCGACAGTTGCTTGATCCACAGCACCTGATAGACCAGTGCTGCGGCGCCGGAGATGCACAGCAGCAGGGCGGGGATCAGCAGTGAAGGGGAGGCGGTGTGCGAGGCGGGTATGGCCGACGGCTTGCTGGCGATACGTGAGGACATGCGGATTGCCTTATTTCAATTCAATAAAAACGGCGACTGTGCTGATCGTTCCCACGCTCTGCGTGGGAATGCCTCACTGGACGCTCCGCGTCCGCTTTGGCATGGGACGCAGAGCATCCCGGGATGCGTTACCACGCAGAGCGTGGGAACGATCAACACAAATGATCGGCCGTGCTCCCTGTAGGAGCTGCCGAAGGCTGCGATCTTTTGATCTTTATGTTTATCAATGGAGATCAAAAGATCGCAGCCTTCGGCAGCTCCTACAAGGGGGATATCCGACTAAAAATAAGTCCGCCCGCCGGTGAAGGCGGGCGGCAGTCTTGCGGTCTTACTGTGCAGCTTTCATTTTTTCAGCGATTTTCGCATCTACCGCAGCACGGATCTGGTCAACACTGAAGCTGGCCGGTTTCTGGCTTGGTGGATACTCGATGAAGGTCTGCAGGAACGCAGCGGACTTCATCACCGCCATTTCGGTCAGATAAACGTTTTTGGTCGTCCAGTCGTAGTACTGGTCGGAAACGATATCGGCACGTTCATACGGATCCATGCGCAGGTTGAAAATTTTCGGTACGCGCAGGCACACGAACGGTTCGCTCCAGACTTTGAAACCACCCGGTGCACGCTGTTCGCAGAACACGGCTTTCCAGTTGCCGAAACGCATTGACACCAGCACGCCATCGTCGTTGAAGTAGTAGAACTCCTTACGCTCGCTCTTCGGGGTCTGGCCGGTCAGGTACGGCAGTTGGTTGAAACCGTCCAGGTGCACTTTGAAGCTGGTGCCGCCGGAAGTCGGCGCCCAGCCTTTGAGCAGCTTGTTGGCGACATCGGTATCACCTGCGGCGGCGAGCAGTGTCGGGAACCAGTCAAGACCCGAGAACAGCTCGTTGGAAACTTCACCCGGTTTGATCTTGCCCGGCCAGCGGATCATCGCAGGCACACGGTACGCGCCTTCCCAGTTGGAGTTCTTCTCGTTGCGGAACGGCGTGGTCGCCGCGTCCGGCCAGGAGAACTGGTTAGGGCCGTTGTCGGTGGTGTAGACGACGATGGTGTTGTCGGTGATTTTCAGGTCATCGAGGGTTTTCAGCAGTTTGCCGACATCGCCGTCGTGCTCGATCATGCCGTCCGCATATTCGTTGCCGGGCATGCCGCTCTGGCCCTTCATCGAATCACGCACGTGAGTGAACAAGTGCATGCGCGTAGTGTTCATCCAGACGAAGAACGGTTTGTCCGCTTTGGCCTGTTTCTCGATGAACGCTTGCGCCGCCGCGGTGGTTTCGTCGTCGATGGTTTCCATGCGCTTGGTGGTCAGCGCGCCGGTGTCTTCGATCTTGCCGTCGGCGAAGCTGTGGATCACACCACGAGGGGAAACAGCCTTGACGAAATCGGCATCTTCTTTTGGCCAGTACGGACGTTCGGGTTCTTCTTCAGCATTGAGGTGATACAGGTTGCCGAAGAACTCGTCGAAACCGTGGTTGGTCGGCAGGTATTCATCCTTGTCGCCCAAGTGGTTCTTGCCGAATTGACCGGTCGCATAACCCTGAGATTTGAGTGCCTGAGCAATGGTGATGTCACGCTTTTGCAGGCCTACCGGAGCGCCGGGGATGCCGACTTTCGACAGACCGGTACGCAGTGGCGTCTGACCGGTGATGAACGAGGATCGACCCGCAGTGCAGCTGTTCTCCGCGTAGTAATCGGTGAACATCATGCCTTCTTTGGCAATCCGGTCGATGTTCGGCGTTTTGTAACCGACAACACCCATTGAATAGGCACTGATGTTGGTCTGGCCGATGTCGTCGCCGAAGATCACCAGGATGTTGGGTTTTTCAGCCGCTGTGGCGGTTGCCGACAGCGCCATCACCGAGGTCGCAACCAAGGCGAATTTCGGTAGCCACTTGCGTATGCGAGTCATCTGACTTGCTCCTTTTCGCGGGGGGTCATTTATTGCTGATAACGTTTATTGCAGTCCTGCAGCACGCTTTTTTTATTGCACCTGCTCGTTTACCGGCGGATCGAACGGGTAGATCCGGCGCCATTCGGTCGCCATGTCCACCACGGTCCAGCCGCGGGAATTTGCTTCATCGAGAGCTTTGTCGAGCTTGCCGATGTCTGATTTGCGGTCGTAGGCCCACTCGCGCTTGGCGTCGGTGTGGTGCACCAAACCCATGAAACGTTTGCCGGTACCGGCGGCCGTCCACTGCAGCATTTGCAGGTCGCCGTCGGAGTTGCCGAAGGCGAGAATCGGCCGCTTGCCGATCACCGCATCAATGCTTTCCGGTTTGCCCGGGCCGTCGTCGTTGTGCGCCAGTTTTGGCGTGCGCACGATCGAGGCCTTGCCATCCTTGTATTCGAAAGAAGTGACAAATGTGGTGCCGATCACCTGTTCCGGTGGAATGCCGTAAACCTTCTCGGCGAAGGCGCGCATGAAACCGGTGTCGCCGCCGGAGACGATGTAGGTCTTGAAGTCCTGGCTGCGCAGGTAGTCGAGCATTTCCAGCATCGGCTGGAAGATCATCTCGCTGTACGGCTTGCCGGTTTTCGGATGACGGGCCTGGCTCAGCCAGGTTTTCGCGTAATCATCAAACGCTTCGGTGGTCATGCCGCTGTGGGTGGCGCCGACGATTTTCAGCAGGCCTTCCATGCCTGACGCCGCGAGGGCCTTGTGGTCGTTTTCGATCACCGCTTTGAAAGGCTGCGTGGTTTTCCATTCCGGGTGCTGATCGGCGGTGCGCTTGACCTCGTCGAAAGCGAACAGCAATTCGAAGTACGCCGGTTGCTCGCTCCACAGCGTGCCGTCGTTATCGAACACGGCGATGCGGTCGGCGGGTTTGACGAAGTCCTTGCTCGTCTGATCGGTCACGGTCTGCACGAATTCGATGATGCTTTTCTTCGCCGGGCCGTCGTTCCACGAAGGCAGCGGCTCATTGGCCTGGGCCAGCAGCGGCAGGGCCAGACCGAACAGCAGAGCCAGGCCAAAACGTTGGCGGTGCAGCAACGGGTGCGTCATGGGAAATCCTTCTCGTGTACAGGGTTGAGCGGGCGCAGCGCCGAGGCCGGTTTCGCGTGCTGCTGTTCGGCCTGACTGTGAAGCGTAGTCAAGGATTGGCGCAGTTGGACAAGTGTCTGCTCGGTGGCCGGTTCGCGACCGTAAAGCCCACGCAACAGGCCTTGCAGGCGCGGGCCGGCATCGACGAGCTTCAGACCCATTCGACTGCGGCGCAGCCACAGATACAGCGCACTGAGTTGCGCTGGTTTGGCTTCAAGTTGCGGATTGATTTGTTGCCAGGCGTAATCGGCTGACTGCAACCACGCTGCGTGCCGCGCTTGTTTGCGCGCTTGCAGGGTGCGGTAGCCGCGAGTCAGGGCCGGGCGGCTCAAATAGCCGAGGCCGATAATCGCGATGAGCGCCACGAGCCAGATCAGCCATTGTGTGGAAAACCGCAGGCGATTCTGGCCGAGTTGCTTGAGGTCTTCGGCGATGGAGAACACAGGTTTGTAGGCGCTGTTGGCGGCGGCAGCGAACGTCACTGCCGGCACTTGCGCGGTGCGCGTTTGATTGCTGCTCGCGTCCCACCATTTCACTTCGATGGCCGGCAGTGTGTGCGAACCGGCGCGGTCGATGCGATAGGTGACGCTGTCGATACGCTGGCCGCCGAGAATGTCGCCACGGCCGTCATCGAGGCTGGTGACTTGCGGGGTTTTCGCATAGCGGCTGAGGCCGTCGATATCGCCCAGTGCCGGGATCGGCAGGGACATGGCCAGTGCGCCATCGGCCTTCAAGGTGAGTTGCCGGGTAATGCTGTCGCCGACTTTGAGCGGTGTGGCCGAGTTGATCACGTTCTGGCTGAAGGTCAGTCCGGTGGCAACCAGTGGCGTTTCCCCGGGATTGAAACCGGGCGGCCGGGCGGCGCTGAATTGCAGCGGTTCGCTGTGTGCGCTGATTTCGCTTTCAGCCTGACCGGGGGTGGCGCTGACGGTGAGGGCCGGGATATCGAACGATCGCGCGACGTTGGGTGTGATCAGGTAGGTGTAGCGCAAACCGTTGAAGGATTGTCCGTCGATGGTCTGGTTCAGGTGCTGGGCCTGACCGTCCGGGGGCATGACCAGAGCGCCGTCGAGTTTCAGATCGGGCAGGGTGGCGGCGCTGGTGAACCAGGTGTCGGTGAGGACGTCGACTTGCAGCTCGATCAGGCCACCGACCATGGCGCCTTCGGCGGGTTGCAGATGAGCCTGGACTTTGAGTTGTGGGGCGGCTGCGAGGGCATTGAGGCTCAGCAGGCCTGTCAGGAACAAAATGCTGAGTTTGGTAGTGATTGCTCTGGCCTCATCGCGAGCAGGCTCACTCCTACAGGGGATCTTTGCCGTACACAAAATCAATGTAGGAGTGAGCCTGCTCGCGATGGCCGCAACTCGGTTCCGGAGATTCATGGCTTAACCCCCGCCTGATCCTGCAAGCTGAATTTCTGCTTGAGAAACTTCGCCGGCGATGTCGTCAGGTTCTGCAACCACAGCGCATCCGAAGCCGCCTGCTCCGACTCGACCTTCTTGCTCTGACCCTTGCCCTTCGCCTTGTCGAATTTCACTTCATCCGGTTTGGTCTCAGGCGCGTTTTTCTCGGCACTTTCGGTGTCTTTGAGCAACGCCTGCGCCAACGCCAGATTGGCCGTGGCCTCCGGGAATTGCGGCTGCAGTTTCAAGGCTTGGGTGTACGCGGCAATCGCCTCATCAAACTTGAAACGGCGCACGTAAATATTGCCCAGATAGAAGTACGCCTGTGGCGTGTCCAGCCGCGCGAAAGTCGCCAGCGCCAAGTCATAGTCAGACGCGTGATACGCCGCGACCCCTTTCCAGTACGGATCGACAAACAGCGCTGCTGCCTGAGGCAGGTGCCCGTGCTCAAAGGCCCAGCGACCTTGCTGATCGCGAGTGAAGAAGGCGTCGGTCAGTGCATTCGCTTGCGCCGGAGCCGGCATGCCACCCAGTCCCACGGCCAGCACCAACGCCGCCATCCAGTTCACGCTCCAGCCTTTGCGCACGCCGAAAAATGCCAGCAACAGCAACGGCCAGCACAGCCAATAACCGGCGTCTTTCCAGTGCAATTCACGCTGTTCGGCGCTGGCGCTTTGGAAGTGCTGTTGCGCGTGCAGTTCGATCCAGTCCAGATCATCGTCATTCAGGGTCAGGCTGCCGAGGGGCGCGTCGACAGCAGAAGCCAATTGTTTGATTGCCGCTTGATCAAAACTGCCCAGTTCCGGGCGCCCGTTGGCATCGGTGCGCGGCTGCCCGCTGGCGTCGTGGATCATGCCGCCGTCCTCGCTGCCCACCGCCAGCACTAACACTTGCAACTGACTGCCGCTCAGCTGCTTGTCGAGGCCATCAAGTTGCGCGGTATCGGCGCCATCGGTGATCAGCAGCAGGCTGCCCGGCGTCTTTTCTGCGCTGAGCAAGCGTTTCGCCTGCTCAATCACCGCGGCGACGTTTTTCCCCGGTTTGTCGATCAACCCGGTGCCCAACGCCTGAATAAATGAGTCGAGCAGGGCGGGGTCGTCGGTCGGCGGCAACACCAGGTGCGCGCTGCCGGCGTAGGCGATCAGTGCCGTACGGGCACCGGCGCGACGCTGAATCAGGTCATGCAGTTTGTGCTTGGCCGCTTCCAGTCGCGTCGGTTGCACATCGCTGGCGTCCATCGACGGTGACAGATCGACAGCGACGATCAGCGGTGCACGGTTTTCGAGAAAGTCCGGACGATCTTGTTCCCAGGTCGGCCCGGCCGCCGCGATGGCGCCGAGAATCAACAGCGCACAGAGCAGATGCACCGGGCGCAGGCGTTGATTGTCTTGTGGCGTGATCAACAGGTGCGGCAGCAAATGCTCGGCGATGTTGCCGCGCAGCTGTCGTTGCAGATCACGGCTGCGGCGCCAGATCAACGGCAACAACGCGCCGAACAGCGCGAGCAGGAGCCAGAACGGGCGCAGGAAATGGAAGTCGCTGAGGTTGATGTCCATCTCAGACCTCCTGCCGCTGACGGGCGAATGACAACCGTGGCAGCAGCATCGCGGCAAGGTGATACAGGCCCAGCAACAACATCGCCGCCCCCAGCGGCCAATAGAACAACTCGCGTTGCGGCTGATGACTGAGGGTTTTCACCTGATGCGGCGTGAGACGGTCGAGGGTGCTGTAAACCTGATCGAGCGCGGTGCGGTCTTCAGCGCGGAAGAACTGGCCGCCGGTGGTTTTCGCGATCTGCTCCAGACCCGGCAGATTGACTTTGGCCTCGCCCGAAGCACTCGGGTCGCCGATGCCGATGGTGTGGATGATCACGCCTTTGTTGGCGGCCATTTCGGCGGCGTGATCGGGAGTGATCGCGCTGCTGGTGTCGTTGCCATCGGTGAGCAGAATCAGCACTTTTTCCTGCTCATGGGCTTTATCCAACAGCTTCAGGCTGAGGCCGATGGCATCGCCGATCGCGGTGTTCGGCCCGGCCATGCCGATGCCGGTGTCGGCCAGTAACAGCGACAGACTCGCATGATCGAGGGTCAGCGGTGCCTGCGGATAAGCGCCGCTGCCGAAGACGATCAGGCCGAGGCGGTCGTCCTTGCGCTTGTCGATAAAGCCTTGCACCACGTCTTTGACGGCGGCGAGGCGATTGATTTTTTCGCCGTTGGCGTTGGTGAAATCTTCGGTTTCCATCGACTGCGAAATATCGATGGCGAGCATCAGGTCGCGCACCGGTTGCTGACGTTCGATGGGTTTTTCAACGAACACCGGACGTGCCACGGCGAGCAAAATCAGCGCCCAGACCAACAGGTTCAAGACTAATTGCCAGACGTTGCGCCGAGTGCCGGCATGGGTGGGCGCTTCGCCGACAGCGCGGCTCATCGCCGCAAAAAACGGTACGCGCACGGCGCTGCGCGCTTCGTTGTAGGCCGGCAGGTAGCGGTACGCCAGCCACGGCAGCGGCAGCAGAAGCAACAACCATGGGTAATCAAGCTGCCACATGATGATGCTCCACCCAGTCCTGGCACGTGTCGAACAACGCCTGACGCTGCGGCGCGGGGAGGGCGCGCAGGGTGTCGTCGGGGGCGTAGGCGAGTTGCGCGAGTTGTGCGCTGAAATCCGCCGGGAGCGGCTTCTTGCTGTGCGCTTGCAAGAAGCGCTGCCAATCCTCCCTCCCCAACGCCGCAACCCCCTGTAGGAGTGAGCCTGCTCGCGATGGCGTCGCATCAGTCGATGAAACTGTTGAATGTACTGGCCCCTTCGCGAGCAGGCTCACTCCTACAGGAATCGCAGTGCGTTTGAGAGATTGGCCAGGCATTGAAAGCGCCACTCGCTTGAGCAGCTCGGGCAGTTCGCGCAGCGCATTGAGGTCGTCACTGCGGCTACGCAGTTGCGCCAGTCGCGCCAAGCCTTCACGGCGGTATTCATCGCGGCGCCATTGCAGGTAACGGCGCACGCCAATCACGATTGCCAATACGATCAGCAGCCCAAGCAACACCCACCAACCCCACGTCTGCGGCGCATAACTGACCGGCGCGGGCGGGGCCAACTCTTTGAGTTGATCGATGCTCGGGATATTCGGATTCATCGCCGTGCCCCGGCGCTTTTGCCCAGTTCGGCACGCAGTTGCGCGTGGGCTTCTTCGGCGGTGCTGAACATCATCAGCGGCACCTGACTGCGGCGCAGCAGGGTGGCGACGTCTTTCAAGCGACCACCGAGAAAATCCCCCAGCGGTTGATGCACATTGCGTTTTTCGATGGCCAGTTCGACCTGCAACTGGCCTTGGGTAATCAGCAGGCGGCCATTGTTCGGCAGCTTCAGTGCCAGCGGATCGTAGACTTGCAGGGCGATCACGTCGTTGTGCGCCGACAGTTGACGCATCAGTTGCAACGTACGTTCACCGGCCCCGGCGAAGTCGCTGACGATACAGATCAAATGGTCGTGACCGGCCAGCGCCAGGCAACGCTGCAAGACTTTGTCGAGCTGGTCTTCACCTTCGGCATCCGGGTTAGCCGCGTCGAGCGCCTGATTCTGTTCGGCGATACGGCTGAGCAGCGCTTCAACGCGTTTACGGCTGCGCAACGGCGCGATGCTGTCGATACGTTGATCGTTGAACACCAGCCCACCAACCCGGTCGCCGGCGTTGAACACCATCCACGCGGCCAATGCGCCGAGTTCGGCGGCTATCGCGGATTTGAAGCTGCGTTGCGAACCGAAAAACATCGACATGCGCTGATCAACCACGATCAACGCCGGACGATCACGCTCTTCAGTAAAGGTGCGCACCACCGGTTTGCCGGTGAGCAGCGAAGCACGCCAGTCGAGGTGACGCAGGTCGTCGCCCGGCTGGTAACGGCGCAGTTCATCGAAATTCAAGCCACGGCCACGCAGGCGCGAGGCATGGTTGCCGGCAAGGATGCTGCCTTGCGGCTGACGCGCGAGAAAACTCAGGTCACGGGCCTTGAACTCCAGCGCCATCAACTGCGCGAGAGAAACATAGACCAGGCCGTCGCTGCTCTTCGTATTTGACATCAGGCCGGAATCGCTACTTTATCGAGAATCCGATCGAGCACTTGATCGGCATTGACGCCGTCAGCCACCGCGTCATAGCTCAATTGCAAACGATGACGCAGCACCGGGTGCACCACCGCGCGCACATTGTCCGGCGAAACAAAATCCTGCCCCTGCAGCCATGCATCGGCGCGGGCGCAACGATCCAGACCAATGCCGCCACGCGGGCTGGCACCAATCGAAATCCAGCGCGCGAGGTCTTCGTCGTAGTCGGCGGGATGGCGCGTGGCGTTGATGATGTCGATCAGATAACTGTCGATGGCCGGTGACACATGCACCGCGCTGACTTCCTTGCGTGCCGCGAAAATCACCTCCTGCGACAGGCTGAAACCCTTGCTCGGCGCGGTGTTGGCGCCTTGTGCGAATTCTTCGGCGCGCAGCAGGCGCAGCACCTGGCTTTCGTTATCGGCGCTCGGATAATCGAGCAGCACTTTCATCAGGAAACGATCCATCTGTGCTTCCGGCAGCGGATACGTGCCTTCCTGTTCAATCGGGTTTTGTGTGGCGACCACAATGAACAAATCCGGCAACGGATGGCTGGTGCCGGCCACGGTGATCTGGCGTTCTTCCATCGCTTCCAGCAGCGCCGCCTGAACCTTGGCCGGAGCGCGGTTGATCTCGTCAGCGAGAATCAGATTGCCGAACAGCGGGCCGGGCTGGAAACGGATCTCGTTTTTGCCTTCAACCTGATGCAGCACTTCGGCACCGGTGATGTCCGAAGGCAGCAAATCCGGGGTGAACTGGATACGGCTCATCTTCGCGTCGAGGTGTTTGGCCAGAGCCTTGACCGTGCGCGTCTTGGCCAGTCCCGGCAGACTTTCCAACAGTAAATGGCCGTTGGCCAACAGGCCCAGCAGGATCTGCCGAATCACTTGATCCTGACCGAGCACCGATTCGGCGATGCTGGCTTGCAGGGCATTGAGGTCGGTAAGTGCAGTCATGGGGCAGTCCTTTGTGTCCGGGTCTAGAAAAATGCCAGGGTCATGTTGACGCTGAAGCCGTTGCCTTCAGGACGATTTTTGGTGTCGAACTCCGGTACCCAACGGGCGCTGATATTGGCTTGGGCGTCGGCAAATTTACCCGACCAGCCAACCACCGGGCCGGCGCCAACGGAACGGCCGCGATAACCGTTGAACGTATCGGCAGTCTGGCCTTTGTCGTCGGTCAGTTGCTGGATATAACCCGCCGCAACGCCGGCGCTCCAGCCATTGCCGAAACCGTGGGTCCACAGGGCATCGAGGGTGAAGATGTTGCCGTTGCGATAATCGGTGGCGTCGTTCTCGGTGTAGAACTCCAGACCGCTGGACAGCGTCAGCTCGCCGCCCTTGCCGTCGAGGTGGGTGAACGCCACGGTCGGCATGAACGTGTAATTGTTCTGCCCCGGGTTGGCCAGTCGATCGTCGTTATAGGCACCGGTCGGCACGTAGATCGGCAGGGACAACGAGATGTGGTTCAACTCGTCGAAGTGGTAACCGGCGGCGATGGGCGTGATCAGGGCGTCGGCGAATTGGGTGCCGGAGTCGCTGTCACCCAGCGTGCGCCCGCGCGGGCCGGTGATGCTGGCTTTGATGTCGGTGTACTGCACGGGAATGCCAACGGCCGAGGCGTAGTTCCAGCGACCTTTGCCGGTGTCCCAGACGTGGGTGAAGTTGGCCATGGTGTACGACACTTTCATGTCGATCCCGCCGCTGACCGCGCCAGAAATCGGCGCCCCGTTGCTGCCTTTTAGTGAGCCGTCGTACCAAATGCTGGTCAACGACATGACCCAGCCCGGCTCAGGCGGCACGATACCGGCGTTGGAAAACACCTGCTGACCGGTAATTGGCCGGCCAACACCGCCCTCGGCGGCGTACAGCAGCGGACTGCCGATCATGCACAGCGCCAGTAACGGGCGCACAACGTAAGGCTTGACCATCAACGACTCCGCTTAAAGTTCTGGCTGTATAAATATTCGAATAATGGCGCCGCCGGGCGCTCGGTCGCTGCGTAGACAGCGCTCCGATCAGTTTGCGGGCTGGCGATGAATTCCTGGGCGCCGACGCCACAGCTGACAAACATCGTCATCAAGCTGTAGCCGACGGCCTTGAGGGTAACCTGCATAGCGTCTTCCTTACTTGCCGAAGGTCAAGTTAATGCCGGTATACACAACGAATTGCGGCAGGCCGTCGCCTTTGCGGTCGACGGTCCACTGCGGTTCGATGAAGGCGTTGACGATGTTGCTGCCGGACTTCCAGGCTTTGCCCACACCCAGGCCGAGCGGGATGTAGTGGGTGTCGTTTTTCAGGTCGAACGTCCAGGTGCCGGTGGAGCGCAGGTACCAGCCTTTTTCCAGGTTATGGATGATGAACGGCTGCATGGTCGCGCTTTCAACGTGGGCGCGGTCGCTGTCGCCAGCGAAGGAACTTTGATACTGCACCAGTGCGCCGAGCAATCCGCGCGGGGAGGCGTCGATCGCGACAGCCGCGAGGCCTCCTTGCCATTTGCCGGTGCCGAGCTCGTCCTGTTCGGCGGTCGGCGCGGTGATCAACGGGCCAATGCCCAACTGAACGCCTTCGGTTTTTAGAATAAAGATGTCGAACAGGTTCAGATCGCCCATCCCGGTGCTGTAGCCGTTATGCGGATCGGGGCGGGTGCTGATGGGCAGCGTCGCGCGTACCAGTTGTGGCACACCGATAAAATCGTTCGGGGCGATCGGCAACGTGCCGCGCAGCAGGACGTCATTGGTATGAGCGTTGCTGTCGTAGAGTTTGGGGGTGTAGTAGTCCTGCAGGTTGGCGCCCGGCGCCACGTTCAGCGGGTTGTTACTTTTATTGGAGTCTTCGGCGTTGTCTGCTTGCGCGAACGGCATAGCCGCCAGCGCACTTGCCAGAAAAAGAGTCTTCCCCACTCGATTGAACTTCATCCCCGATTCCCTGGTGGCTCAATGGACAACTCGGCACTTGTCGGCCGTACGGCGTAATCCCTTTCTTTTCAAGCCTCTAGGACACGTCTTGTTTACGCTAGCAGCTTATCCAAAGTCTGCCAGTCGAATGTATTAATTCTTTGGTTTTGTGTACTTGTTCACCATTCGGTTGTGTACTAATTGGATAGTAACGAAATGTTTTCATGGCGAGGGAGCTAGCTTCCGCTGGGGCGCGAAGCGGCCATTTGCTTGATCAAAAGAGCGGCCAGCTGCGCAGTCCAGCGTAGTAAGTTGTCAGGGTTTTTTGGCTTGCTTGCGAAAGTGGCGAGTCAATCAACACGCACGTGGGAGATGATGAGAAACCTGTGAATGTGTTCCTTGATCATTTCCAAGCTCCGCTTGGGTATGCAGCCCTCGACGTTCTGCGTCAATTCAATAGTTCGAATGCAGAGCGTCCCCTGAGGGGAGCAGTCGATCAAAATCCAAGCCTCTGCATTCCGCGTGAACAGGTATTGGCAGAGATCAAGCCTCTAATGAAAGCAATGCACGGCAAGCGCGAAGCAATCAAGGTGTTTGGCAATGATGGGGGCCGGTCGTTCAGGAGGCATTAAAGATCAGGTAACATCCGTAGATCGTGATATTCAAAGGAGAGAAACGATGGCAGGAAAGCCGGTCGCAAGACTTGGAGATCCAGGGAGTCACGGCGGAAATATCACCACTGGATCCAGTCCTATTTTTGTTAATTCAATGCCCGTGGCTTTGGTAGGAGATATTTATTCCTGCCCAGTTCACGGGAGCAATCCCATAACGACGGGGGCTCCTCATGTTTTCGGGTTGGGTAAAGACGTTGCCCACGTCGGCTCCCAAACGGCATGCGGAGCGACGATTACTGCTGGATCCCCCGACACCTTTGTTGGTGCGTCTGGCGGTGGCGCCCCCACCAGCTTCTTTTCGCAGTTTTTGAAAGAAAAAACCTTTGTCGAGTTTCAGTTGCTGAACGAAAGAGATGAGCCTATCGCTTACGAGGCATATGAATTGACCCTGCCCGATGGAGCCTTGATGACTGGCGTCCTTGACGAAAATGGCTTTGTGCATGTTGCAAATATTCCTAGAGGAAGCTGCAGCATAAAGTTTCCGAAACTTGAAGATACGGAACATCTTTAATGGTTCAGTCGATTAAAACTACCAGCACAACACAGGCAGCAAAGAGTACAGGCACATCAGGGAAAACCACAAAGAGCAACCGGGTAGTCGTGTCCGGTGCTTACATGGAAGTACTAGTGGGTGGTCCCTACGTCCGCGATAAAGAAGAGCATCCTTTCGGTCACGCAGCTTTACATGTGGTAGTGGGGAGCAAAGACATTACCTATGACTTTGGCCGCTATGGGAAGACATGGGGCACATTCGATAGCGAGGGCGAAGGCGTGCTGAACGTTTGGTTATCCTTCAAAGCATATATCTCGGGTGAGAACAGTTTGGGGCGTACAACAACAGGGTTTGTTTATTTTTTGGATAATGCAAAAGCTGAGGCTGTGATCGCTCATTTTGACGGTATTGTCGCTCAGCAAAAAGAGCAGAGAAAAAAGACGGCATCATCAGCAAGGTATGTGTTGCCATCCAACTATCATCCGACCACGAATAACTGCACAACCGTGACAATTGCAGGAGCAAAGATTTCGGGTAAGTCCATTGTGCAGAATCCAGCGAAATTTAATGAGATGCGAGGTCTCTCTTTCATCGAGAGACAGGCAGCGCGCACGCAAAGTAGCCCGCAGGACGGGATCTTCATGCCAGCGGATTTACAAGCCATGCTCGAAGCGAATACTGAGGCCCCCTATGATAAGAAAAATGTTTACAAATAGGCGACTGGGCCTATGGCTGGTGGTAATTCTATCCGTCAATGCGATTTTTTTGGCTTCTCTGATTTTTGGCGATATTACGAAGGGACATGATATGAAGATGATCAAAACTAAAGAACCGTTGTTGATTGAGGGGCCAGAGGGTGATGAAAACTACTATGTCCTGCCTATAGGGGCTACGCTATATCACGATAAAAGTTTTCCTGAAGGGCATGATCGTTATGTGGTGTATCTTAATCATAAAGGTGCTATTGCTCACGAAGAAGTACCCATGAAGCCTGAATACGGCGGTTCCTTTATCGATCCTCTTTGGTTGGCCAATGTCGATCCGGAAGCATTGAAAGAAATTTTCAAACGCTTCCCTCTTTCAAAAAAGGATGTCGCCGCAGCAATTAAAGCCAATGAAATAACCAAGGACGATCTGGCTGACATAATCCGCTCAATGCCCGACTGACCGATTGTCAGTATTCGAGTGAAACAAGGCTGCGGACTTTTTTGCTTCTAAAGCAATCGATGGTCGCAGCCTTCAGCAGTTCTTAATCCAGTTTTTCGGTTATGCGTTTTTCTTTGCTTGCTCGCGGATTCGCTCTTCTTGCTCACGCGCTTGCGGCGTCAATTCCGGGCCAAAGTCTTCAGCGGAAAATATTTGGCGAATCTCGATGTCGGAATCGGTGCCCGGCATAGGGTTCGGGCAGCGTTTGACCCATTCGATGGCTTCTTCCTTGGATTTAACGTCCCAGATCCAGTACCCGGCGACCAATTCCTTGGTTTCGATGAAAGGGCCATCAGTCACCGTACGTTTGTCGCCGGAGAAGCGCACACGGGCGCCTTTGCTACTCGGGTGTAAACCGTCTGCTTCGACGAGGATGCCGGCCTTGGCCAGCTCCTCGTTGAAATTGCCCATCGCGGTGAGCAGTTCTTCACTGGGCATGACGCCGGCTTCCGAATCGGCGCTGGCTTTTACGAGGATCATGAATCGCATGGCGGTTACTCCGAAAAGTGTGGGGTTCACTGCTTAATCGAACGGGCCGAACATGAATCGACAGCATGGTTGAAAAAATCAGGATCGCCCGCATCCCCGTGTAGGAGCTGCGGCACGCTGCGATCTTTTGATTTTGTTTCGAGGATCAAAAGATCGCAGCCTTCGGCAGCTCCTACCGGGATCTCGGGTTGTATACAATTTCGTGCACCGGCACCTGACAATTTCATTTTGGGCATAGGTCGTCGGACAATTTCGTGGTTAACTTCCGCTTCTTGCATGCTCTCCAACCACAACGTTAGAAGGACTCAAGTCATGGCTCAAGTCACCCTTAAAGGCAATCCGGTTCAAGTCAACGGCCAGTTGCCACAAGCCGGTTCCAAGGCGCCAGCCTTTTCCCTGGTTGCCGGCAATCTGTCCGACGTCACCCTGAAAGACTTCGCCGGCAAGCGCAAAGTCCTCAACATCTTCCCAAGCGTTGACACCCCGACCTGCGCCACTTCCGTGCGCAAATTCAACGCTCAGGCCAACGAAGTCGCCAACACTGTCGTGCTGTGCATCTCCGCTGACCTGCCGTTCGCTCAAGCACGCTTCTGCGGCGCCGAAGGTCTGGAAAACGTTCAGAACCTGTCGACCCTGCGCGGTGCCGAGTTCATCGAAAACTACGGCGTGGCTATTGCTGACGGCCCGTTGAAAGGCCTGACCGCCCGTGCCGTCGTGGTGCTGGACGAGAACGACAACGTGCTGCACAGCGAACTGGTCAAGGAAATCGCTGAAGAGCCGAACTACGACGCTGCTCTGGCCGTCCTGAAGTAAGCTCTGCCACAGCGCTTTACAATTGTTAACGGCCTGGCCCTGTCCAGGCCGTTTTCATTTGTGTATCAGTGTTTTGCCTCACACCTTGAAACGTAAGATGAAGGTAAATTGCCGGTAAAGCTGCTTTGCTTAATCGTCACCAGTGCTTATCGTTCAGCCTCCCGTAAAAGAAGCCCACGCGCCCAATGGTTAATCACTCCATGCAATCGTCCCCCCGCAACACCCGTCGCTGGCTGATCAGCCTGCTTGTCTTGTTGGTTATCGCTGTCCTGTGCTGGAAATTCTGGCCGGCCGGTTCAGCCCACAAGGAGGGCGGTGATAAGGCGGCGGCCGGTCATGCCGGGCGTTCGGGGATGATGAGGCCAGGCTTCGGCGGCGGTACCGGGCCGATTCCGGTGCGCGTGGCGCCGGCGGTCACCGGTGACTTTCCGCTGTATTACAAAGCGCTGGGCACGGTAACGGCGCTCAACACCATCAATGTGCGCAGCCGGGTGGGCGGCGAATTGGTGAAGATCAATTTCGAAGAAGGGCAGAGGGTCAAGGCGGGCGACTTGCTGGCAGAGATCGATCCGCGTCCTTACCAAAATGCCTTGCTGCAGGCCGAAGGCACTTTGCTGCAGAATCAGGCGCAATTGAAGAACGCTCAGGTCGACGTCGAGCGTTATCGCGGTCTGTTCAAGGAAGACAGTATTGCCAAGCAGACACTGGACACCGCCGAAGCGCTGGTCGGCCAGTATCTGGGCACGGTAAAAACCAATCAGGCGGCGGTCAACGACGCCAAGCTCAATCTTGAATTCACCAAGATCCGTGCACCGATTGCCGGTCGCGTCGGTCTGCGTCAGGTCGACGTCGGCAACCTTGTGGCGGCCAACGACACCACATTCCTCGCGGTGATCACCCAGACCCAACCGATCAGCGTCGCCTTCACGCTGCCGGAAAACAGCCTCGAAACCGTCCTCGCCCGCTACCGCAGCGGCGCCAAACTGCCGGCCGAAGCGTGGGATCGTGGCGACACCAAACTGCAAGCCACTGGCGTATTGCAAAGCCTCGACAACCAGATCGACGTCGCTACCGGCACCCTGAAATTCAAGGCCCGTTACGACAACCGCGATCAAGCGCTGTTTCCGAATCAGTTCGTCAACGTGCACTTGCTGGCCGACACCCTCAAAGGCGTGGTACTGGCGCCTTCTGCCGCTATCCAGTTCGGCACCAACGGCACCTTTGTTTATGCACTCGACGGTGACAAGAAAGTCACCATCCGCCAACTGAAAATCGGTGCCAGTGATGGTAATAACACCGTGATCACCGAAGGCCTGGCCGCCGGCGACCGTGTGGTGCTGGAAGGCACCGACCGCCTGAAAGAGGGCAGTGAGGTGGAAGTGGTCAACGACAGCAATGCCGTGCCGACCACCCCAACCGAACACTTGCAGGGCAAATCCGCTGCCGCCGCGCCAGACGCTGCTGTGACTGACAAGGCCAAGAAGGGCGCATGAACATTTCGCGGCTGTTCATCCTCCGTCCGGTAGCCACCACCCTGAGCATGCTGGCCATTGTTCTGGCCGGCCTGATCGCATATCGCCTGCTGCCGGTCTCGGCGTTGCCGCAGGTCGATTACCCGACCATCCGCGTCATGACCCTGTATCCCGGCGCCAGCCCGGACGTAATGACCAGCGCCGTGACCGCGCCACTTGAACGTCAGTTCGGGCAGATGCCAGGTCTGACGCAAATGGCCTCGACCAGCTCCGGCGGCGCGTCGGTGCTGACCCTGCGTTTCAGCCTCGACATCAACATGGATGTTGCCGAACAACAGGTGCAGGCCGCGATCAACGCTGCGACCAATCTGCTGCCAACCGACTTGCCGGCACCGCCGGTGTACAACAAGGTCAACCCGGCAGACACCCCGGTGCTGACCCTGGCCATTACCTCGAAAACCATGTTGCTGCCCAAACTCAATGATCTGGTCGATACGCGCATGGCGCAGAAAATCGCCCAGATCAGCGGCGTCGGCATGGTCAGCATCGCCGGCGGTCAGCGTCAGGCGGTGCGGATCAAGGTCAACCCGGAAGCCTTGGCGGCCAACAGTCTCAATCTGTCTGACGTGCGCACCTTGATCGGTGCCTCCAACGTCAACCAGCCGAAAGGTAACTTCGACGGCCCGACCCGGGTGTCGATGCTCGACGCCAACGATCAACTGACGTCGCCCAAGGATTACGCCAACCTGATCCTCGCCTACAAAAACGGCGCGCCGTTGCGACTCAAGGATGTTGCGGAAATCGTCGATGGTGCCGAGAACGAACGTCTCGCCGCGTGGGCCAACCAGAATCAGGCAGTGTTGCTGAACATTCAGCGTCAGCCGGGCGCCAACGTCATTGAAGTGGTCGACCGGATCAAGGCGCTGCTGCCAAGCATCACCGACAACCTGCCGGCCGGCCTCGATGTCACGGTACTGACCGACCGTACGCAAACCATTCGCGCCTCGGTAACCGATGTTCAGCACGAACTGCTGATCGCCATCGCGCTGGTGGTCATGGTCACGTTCCTGTTCTTGCGTCGTGCCAGCGCCACGATCATTCCATCGGTGGCGGTGCCGTTGTCGCTGATCGGCACCTTTGGCGTGATGTACCTCGCCGGTTTCTCGGTGAACAACCTGACGCTGATGGCGTTGACCATCGCCACCGGTTTTGTGGTCGACGATGCCATCGTCATGCTGGAAAACATCTCTCGATTTATCGAAGAGGGCGACAGCCCCATGCAGGCAGCGCTCAAGGGCGCCAAGCAAATTGGCTTCACCTTGATTTCCCTGACCCTGTCGTTGATCGCCGTACTGATTCCGCTGCTGTTCATGGCGGATGTGGTCGGGCGCTTGTTCCGTGAATTTGCCATCACCCTCGCGGTAGCGATCCTGATTTCCCTGGTGGTCTCGCTGACCCTGACGCCAATGATGTGCGCACGTTTGCTCAAGCGTGAACCGGAGGCGCATGAGCAAGGCCGCTTCTACCGCGCCAGTGGCGCGGTGATCGACTGGATGATCGCCGAGTACGGGCGGATGCTGCGTTGGGTGCTCAAGCACCAACCGCTGACCTTGCTGGTCGCTATCGGCACTTTGGCGTTGACCGTGTTCCTTTACATGATCGTGCCGAAGGGCTTCTTTCCGGTGCAGGACACCGGGGTGATTCAGGGCATTTCCGAGGCGCCGCAGTCGATTTCCTTCGCCGCCATGGGCGAGCGCCAGCAAGAACTGGCGAAGATCATTCTTGAAGACCCGGCGGTACAAAGCCTGTCGTCCTACATCGGTGTCGACGGCGATAACTCGACACTGAATAGCGGCCGCTTGCTGATCAACCTCAAACCGCACAATCAACGGGATCTCACCGCCACGGAAGTGATTGCCCGTCTGCAACCAAACCTGGACAAACTGGTCGGCATCCGTCTGTTTATGCAGCCGGTGCAGGATCTGACTATCGAAGACCGCGTCAGCCGCACGCAATACCAGTTCAGCATGTCGTCGCCAGACTCGGAGTTGCTCAGTGAATGGAGCGGGCGTTTGGTCGAGGCATTGGCGCAACGCCCGGAACTGACCGACGTCGCCAGTGATTTGCAGGACAAAGGCTTGCAGGTGTACCTGGTGATTGACCGCGATGCGGCCTCGCGCCTGGGTGTGTCGGTGGCGAATATCACCGATGCACTGTACGACGCGTTCGGTCAGCGGCAGATTTCGACCATCTACACCCAGGCCAGCCAATACCGCGTGGTGCTGCAAGCGCAGTCCGGCGAGAAAATCGGCCCGCAGGCACTGGACCAGATCCACGTGAAAACCACGGATGGCGCGCAGGTGCGCCTGTCGAGTCTGGCCCACGTCGAGGAGCGTCAGGCACAACTGGCGATCACCCACATCGGCCAGTTCCCGGCGGTGATGATGTCGTTCAACCTTGCCCCGGGCGTGGCGCTGGGGCATGCGGTGGACATCATCGATCAGGTGCAGAAAGACATCGGTATGCCGGTCGGCGTGCAGACGCAGTTCCAGGGCGCGGCCGAAGCATTCCAGGCGTCGCTGTCGAGCACCTTGCTGCT
Source organism: Pseudomonas sp. NPDC088429 (assembly GCF_044753305.1). NCBI lineage: Bacteria > Pseudomonadati > Pseudomonadota > Gammaproteobacteria > Pseudomonadales > Pseudomonadaceae > Pseudomonas > Pseudomonas sp. NPDC088429. Next base: position 25,440 of record NZ_JBIVMX010000002.1, read on the forward strand.
GATTCTGGCGGCGGTGGTGACCATGTACATCGTGCTCGGCGTGCTCTACGAGAGCTACATCCACCCGATCACCATTCTCTCGACCTTGCCGTCGGCGGCGGTCGGTGCCTTGCTGGCACTGCTGCTCAGCGGCAATGATCTGGGGATGATCGCGATCATCGGCATCATTTTGCTGATCGGTATCGTGAAGAAAAACGCGATCATGATGATCGACTTCGCCCTTGATGCTGAACGCAATCAGGGCATGGCGCCCGAGCAGGCGATCTATCAAGCCGCGCTGTTGCGTTTCCGGCCGATCCTGATGACCACGCTGGCGGCGCTGTTCGGCGCGGTGCCGCTGATGCTCGCCACCGGCTCTGGCGCGGAATTGCGTCAGCCGCTGGGTCTGGTGATGGTTGGCGGGTTGCTGGTGAGCCAGGTACTGACGTTGTTCACCACGCCCGTGATCTACCTGTACTTCGACCGCCTCGGTCGCCGGTTTGGCAAAACCAATGCCGACAGCGCAGAGGTGCCGGTATGACTGTCTGCACGCATTCCCGATGTAGGAGTGAGCCTGCTCGCGATGAGGCCGGCACATCCAACATTTATGTGAGCAGACAAATTGCTATCGCGAGCAGGCTCACTCCTACAGGGGTGTGCGGTGAAGCTGGGGATTGCGGTCAATGAATCTGTCCGGCCCTTTCATCAAGCGCCCGGTCGCGACCATGTTGCTGAGCCTGGCGATCATGCTGCTGGGCGGTGTCAGCTTCGGCCTGCTGCCGGTGGCGCCGTTGCCGCAAATGGATTTCCCGGTGATTGTCGTACAGGCCAGCCTGCCCGGTGCCAGTCCGGAGGTCATGGCGTCCACCGTGGCCACGCCGCTGGAGCGCTCATTTGGCGCCATCGCCGGCGTCAACACCATGAGCAGCCGCTCCAGCCAGGGTTCGACGCGGGTCATTCTGCAATTTGACCTCGACCGCGACATCAACGGTGCGGCGCGGGAAGTGCAGGCGGCGATCAACGCCTCGCGCAATCTGTTGCCGAGCGGGATGCGCAGCATGCCGACCTATAAAAAGGTCAACCCGTCGCAGGCGCCGATCATGGTGCTGTCGCTGACCTCGGATGTGCTGGAAAAAGGCCAGCTCTACGATTTGGCCTCGACGATTCTGTCGCAGAGCCTGTCGCAGGTGCAGGGCGTCGGCGAAGTGCAGATCGGCGGCAGTTCGTTGCCGGCAGTGCGCATCGAACTCGAACCGCAGGCGCTGAATCAGTACGGCGTGGCGCTGGATGACGTGCGTAAAACCATTGCTGACGCCAACGTACGCCGGCCCAAAGGTTCGGTCGAGGACGGCCAGCGGTTGTGGCAGATTCAGGCCAACGATCAACTGGAGAAAGCCAAGGATTACGAGTCGCTGATCATCCACTACGCCGATGGCGCCGCATTGCGCCTCAAAGACGTGGCCAAAGTCAGCGACGGTGTCGAAGACCGCTACAACAGCGGTTTCTTCAACGATGACGCCGCGGTGTTGCTGGTGATCAACCGTCAGGCAGGCGCCAACATCATCGAGACGGTAAACGAAATCAAGGCGCAACTGCCGGCACTGCAAGCGGTATTGCCAGCCAGCGTGAAGCTTAATCTGGCGATGGATCGCTCGCCGGTCATTAAGGCGACGTTGCACGAAGCGGAAATGACCCTGCTGATCGCCGTGGCGCTGGTGATTCTGGTGGTGTTCCTGTTCCTCGGTAACTTCCGCGCCTCGCTGATCCCGACGTTGGCGGTACCGGTGTCGCTGGTCGGCACCTTTGCGGTGATGTACCTCTATGGATTCTCGCTGAACAACCTGTCGCTGATGGCGCTGATTCTGGCCACCGGTCTGGTGGTGGACGACGCCATCGTGGTGCTGGAGAACATTTCCCGGCACATCGACGAAGGCGTCAAACCGATGGAGGCTGCTTACCTCGGGGCCAAGGAAGTCGGTTTTACCTTGCTGTCGATGAACGTCTCGCTGGTGGCGGTGTTCCTGTCGATCCTGTTTATGGGCGGGATCATCGAGAGCCTGTTCCGCGAATTCTCCATCACCCTGGCGGCGTCGATTGTGGTATCGCTGGTGGTGTCCCTGACGCTGACGCCGATGCTCTGCGCGCGCTGGCTCAAACCGCACACGCCGGGGCAGGAAAACCGTCTGCAACGTTTCAGCCGCCGCACCAACGACTGGATGGTTGGCAAATACGCTACCAGCCTCGATTGGGTGCTGCGTCATCGCCGCCTGACCTTGCTCAGTCTGTTGATCACGGTCGGCGTTAACGTTGCCTTGTATGTGGTCGTGCCGAAAACCTTCATGCCGCAGCAGGACACCGGCCAGTTGATCGGTTTCGTGCGCGGCGACGATGGTCTGTCGTTCAGCGTTATGCAGCCGAAAATGGAGACCTTCCGTCGTGCTGTGCTCAAGGACGAAGCGGTGGAAAGCGTCGCCGGGTTTATCGGCGGTACCAACGGCACCAACAACGCCTTCATGCTCGTGCGTTTGAAACCGATCAAGGATCGTCAGATATCGGCGCAAAAAGTCATCGAGCGGCTGCGCAAGGAAATGCCCAAGGTGGCTGGCGCGCAATTGATGCTGATGGCGGATCAGGATCTGCAGTTCGGCGGTGGCCGTGAACAGACCACCTCGCAGTACAGTTACATCCTGCAAAGTGCAGACCTCGGTTCGCTGCGCGAGTGGTACCCGAAAGTGGTGACCGCGTTGCGTGCGCTGCCAGAGTTGACCGCAATTGATGCCCGCGAAGGCCGAGGCGCGCAACAGGTGACGCTGATTGTCGACCGTGATCAGGCCAAGCGTCTGGGCATCGATATGGACATGGTCACTTCGGTGCTGAACAACGCCTACAGCCAGCGGCAGATTTCGACGATCTACGACAGCCTCAACCAGTATCAGGTGGTGATGGAGGTCAGCCCGAAATATGCGCAGGATCCGGTGACGCTCAAGCAAGTACAGGTAATTACCGCCGACGGTGCGCGCGTGCCGTTGTCGACCTTTGCTCACTATGAAAGCAGTCTGGAAGACGACCGCGTCAGCCACGAAGGGCAGTTCGCCTCCGAGGACATTTCCTTCGATATGGCCGAAGGCGTGACGGTGGAGCAGGGCAGTGCCGCCATCGAACGGGCGATTGCCAAACTTGGCTTGCCAGAAGACGTGATCGCAAAAATGGCCGGTACCGCCGATGCTTTCGCCGCCACGCAGAAGAGCCAGCCGTTCATGATTCTTGGCGCGTTGCTCGCGGTGTATCTGGTGTTGGGTGTGCTGTATGAAAGCTACATTCACCCGCTGACGATTCTGTCGACGTTGCCGTCGGCCGGGGTCGGCGCGTTGCTGTCGATCTATGCGCTGGGTGGCGAGTTCAGCCTGATCTCGCTGCTCGGCCTGTTCCTGTTGATTGGCGTGGTAAAGAAAAACGCGATTCTGATGATCGACCTGGCGCTGCAACTTGAACGCCACCAAGGCATGACTCCGCTGGAGTCGATCCGCAGTGCTTGCCTGCAACGTCTGCGGCCGATTCTGATGACCACGCTGGCAGCGATTCTCGGCGCCTTGCCGTTGCTGCTCAGCCGCGCGGAAGGTGCGGAAATGCGCCAGCCACTGGGCCTGACCATCATCGGCGGGCTGGTTTTCAGCCAGGTGCTGACGCTTTACACCACACCTGTGGTTTACCTCTATCTCGACAAGCTGCGCCATCGTTTCAACAAATGGCGTGGCGTGCGTACTGACGCCGCTCTGGAAACTCCGCTATGACTGATCGTTCGCTTATCCATATGGCCACTGTGCGCGGATCGCGTCTGTTAAGCCTGTCGCTGTGCGTGGCGATGCTCAGTGCCTGCGCTGTCGGCCCGGACTACCAGCGCCCGCAGACCGCCGAAATCGCTCAGTACAAAGAAGCCGAGGGCTGGCGTCAGGCCAATCCGAGCGACTCGCTGGCCCGTGGCGCCTGGTGGGAGCTGTACGGTGATCAGCAGCTCAATGGCCTGATCGAAAAACTCAACAGCTCCAACCAGACCGTCGCGCAATCGGAAGCGCAGTTCCGTCAGGCGCAGGCCCTGGTACGCAGTGCGCGCGGCGCGTTCTATCCGAGCGTTGACCTGAGCGTGGGCAAAACCCGCTCCAGCCAGGGCACCGGCAGCAGCAGTTCGAGTTTGAGCAGTTCTTCCAGCGGTATTCGCGACACCTATAACGCGCAGTTGGGCGTCAGTTGGGAAGCCGATATCTGGGGCAAACTGCGCCGTGGCCTTGAGGCCGATCAGGCCAGCGCTCAGGCGAGTTACGCCGATCTGGCGGCGATGCGCCTGAGCCAGCAGTCGGAACTGGTGCAGAACTACCTGCAATTACGGGTGATCGATCAGCAGAAACGTTTGCTCGAAGCCACGGTGGCGGCGTACGAGCGTTCGCTGAAAATGACTCAGAACCAATATCGCGCCGGTGTGTCCGGACGTGACGCGGTAGCGCAGGCGCAAACCCAGCTGAAAAGCACTCAGGCCGATCTTGTCGATCTGATCTGGCAACGCGCGCAATTCGAAAACGCCATTGCCGTGCTGACCGGGCAGGCGCCGGCCGAATTCAATATTGCCGAAACCCAGAACATCCCGAACCTGCCGCAAGTGCCGTTGAGCTTGCCGTCGCAACTGCTGGAACGTCGCCCGGACATCGCCTCGGCCGAACGCTCGGTGATTGCGGCCAACGCGAATATTGGCGTGGCGAAAGCGGCGTATTACCCGGATCTGTCGCTGAGTCTGAGCGGTGGTTACAGCAGCAGTACCTCGCAAGACCTGGTCAGCTTGCCGAACCGCTTCTGGTCGGTCGGGCCGAAACTGGATCTGCCACTGTTTGACGGCGGCATCCGTTCCGCCGAAGTCGATCGCACTGAAGCTGTGTACGATCAGACTGTGGCCAAATACCGCCAGACCGTGCTCGACGGTTTCCGCGAAGTGGAAAACTATCTGGTGCAGCTCAAGGTGTATCAGGACGAAGCCGCCGTGCGCCAGGAAGCGCTGGATGCGGCGCGCGACTCTCTGCGCCTGACGGAAAACCAGTACAAGGCCGGGCTGATCGCCTATATCGACGTCGTGGTGGTGCAAGCCACGGCACTGAGCAACGAGCGCAGCGTGCTGAACATCCTGCAAAGCCGCCTGATCGCCAGCGTGCAACTGATCGCCGCGCTGGGTGGTGGCTGGGATGGCCAACTGGATGTAACCGACAGCAAATAAGCCCGCTCCCCCCTGTAGGAGCTGCCGAAGGCTGCGATCTTTTGATCTTGAAAACCAAATCAAAAGATCGCAGCCTGCGGCAGCTCCTACAGGGGGAAAGGCGCTTTCCAGAGCCTTGTAGGACGATCAAACAAGCGTTTCATCGGCTTGATGGCAATTTGCTTACTTTGTCAGTGCGTTCTTCCGCGCAATCAGTACAATCGCCGCATTTGCCCAGCCGAGAATGGACGCAGTACGGTTTGGGTGGTCACGAGAACTTTCATGCTCACTGGTAGCTATTCCTCCACCCTCGTACTCATCTCGTTGTGCGTGGCGATTCTCGCCTCGTACACCGCGCTCGATCTCAGCGGGCGCATTGCCACCGCCAGGGGCCGCGCCGTGTATTTCTGGACGGCGGGTGGCGCATTGGCCATGGGGGTCGGCGTCTGGTCGATGCACTTCATTGGCATGCTCGCCTTCAAACTGCCGATTGATCTGGGTTACGACATTGGCATCACCGCGCTGTCGCTGCTGATCGCCGTGCTGTCGTGCGGCTTTGCGCTATGGCTGGTCAGTCAGCCGAAGCTACCAATCTGGCAACTGGCCTTCGGTGCGCTGATCATGGGCGCCGGTATCAGCACCATGCATTACACCGGCATGGCCGCGATGCGCATGACCCCAGGCATCGATTACGACCCGACACTGTTCAGCGCATCGTTGCTGATCGCGGTCGGCGCCTCGGCCGCCGCGCTGTGGATTGCCTTTCGCCTGCGCCAGCATTCGCCGTATGTACGGCTGATTCGCGGCGGTGCGGCGGTGATCATGGGCATCGCCATTGTCGGCATGCATTACACCGGCATGGCCGCTGCGAAGTTTCCTGACGGCAGCTTCTGCGGCGCGACCATCGATGGCCTGAAGGGCAATGGCCTCGACAGTCTGGTGCTGATCACCACGTTGGCGGTGCTGTCGATCGCCTTGCTCACCTCGATTCTTGATGCCCGCCTCGAAGCGCGCACCGCTGATCTGGCGCACTCGCTGACCGCAGCCAACCGCGAACTGACGCAACTGGCCCTGCACGACACGCTGACCGGTTTGCCGAACCGCATGTTGCTCGATGACCGCATCAATCAGGCGATGAAAAAGGTGCATGAACAGGGCGGCTGTTTCGCCTTGATGTTCATCGATCTGGATGGCTTCAAACCAGTCAACGATGCGTTCGGCCATCACATGGGCGACCAGTTGCTGCGCGAAGTGGCGCAACGCCTGCGCGAAGATCTGCGCAGCCAGGACACGCTCGCGCGCATCGGCGGCGACGAATTTGTTTTGCTGGTGCGCCTCGCCGAAACGAACGATGCATTGAGTCTGGCGGCGCGTCAGGTTGGCCTGATCGCACGCTCGTTCCGCGTGGCTGAACACGATTTGCAGATCTCTGCCAGCGTCGGCATCGCCCTGTATCCGGGCAATGGCCAGACCACGCAGGAACTGCTGATGAACGCCGACGCGGCGATGTACCACGCCAAAGGTGGCGGCAAAAACGGTTACAGCTTCTTCGACGCGTCGATGAACAGCAATGCGCGCAAGCAACTGCAACTGCTGCAGGATTTGCGTGCGGCGCTGGAGCACAGCCAGTTCAGCCTGCATTACCAACCTAAATTCGACGCAGCCAACGGTCGCCCGGTCGGTGCCGAGGCGCTGCTGCGCTGGGAGCATCCGCTGCACGGCATGCTGATGCCGGACAAGTTTATTGATCTGGCGGAAAAAACTGGCTTGATCATTCCGATCGGCGAGTGGGTGCTCAATGAAGCCTGCCGCCAGATGCGCGAATGGTACGTGCTCGGTTACACCGACTGGCGCATCGCCGTGAACCTGTCGGCGTTGCAGTTCTGTCATGCCGGGTTGGTGCAGAGCGTGGCCAAAGCTTTGGCGACTCATCGTCTGCCGGCCAACAGCCTGACCCTGGAAATCACCGAAACCACCGCCATGAGCGACGCTGATGCGAGCATGACGGTGTTGCAGGAGTTGTCAGACATGGGCGTCGATTTATCGATCGACGACTTTGGTACCGGTTATTCGAGCCTGATGTACCTCAAGCGTCTGCCGGCCAATGAACTGAAGATTGATCGTGGGTTTGTGCGTGATCTGGAGCATGACAGCGATGATGCGGCGATCGTTTCGGCGATTGTCGCGCTGGGCCAGGCGCTGGGTTTGCGCATTGTTGCTGAAGGCGTGGAGACCGGCGTGCAGCAGGATTTTCTGACTCAGTTGGGTTGTGATTCGTTGCAAGGGTATCTGCTCGGGCATCCGATGCCGGCGGAGCGGTTTATGCAGGACATCGTGCGCGGCGAACAACTCGCTCAAGTCTGAGATTCCTTGTGGTGAGGGGATTTATCCCCGATGGGCTGCGAAGCGGCCCCTCATACCTGCACCCAGTTCTTGCTGACACACCGCACTGGCTGATTTTGGGGCTGCTTCGCAACCCATCGGGGATAAATCCCCTCACCACAAGGGATGTGTGTTTTCAGGATGACTGTGTTCACTGTTAATTGTGTTCACAGGGGTGAAGGGTCTGCCCCCAACACAACCCATGCAAAACCCGGCAATGGCGGTTATTCTTTCCCCCGACTGTTATGGGTGCATTCGGGGGAAGGGCCAGCATGGATAAAGTCATTGTGATCACCGGTGGCGGGCGCGGGATTGGCGCTGCTACGGCGTTGTTGGCGGCCGAACAAGGCTATCGGATCTGCATCAACTATCAGTCGGATGAACAGGCCGCGCATAGCGTGCTGGAGCAAGTCCGTGCATTGGGCGCACAAGCCATCGCGGTTCGCGCTGACGTCAGCATCGAGGACGAAGTGGTCGCGCTGTTTCAGCGCGTCGACACCGAACTGGGCCGTGTCACCGCCTTGGTGAACAACGCCGGCACCGTCGGGCACAAATCGCGGGTCGACGAAATGTCCGAATTTCGCATCCTCAAAATCATGAAAACCAATGTTTTGGCACCGATTCTCTGTGCCAAGCACGCGATCCTGCGCATGTCGCCCAAGCATGGCGGGCAGGGCGGCAGCATCGTCAACGTCTCATCGGTGGCTTCGCGATTGGGTTCCCCGAATGAATACGTCGATTACGCCGCCTCCAAAGGCGCGCTCGATACGTTCACCATCGGCCTGTCCAAGGAAGTCGCGGGCGAGGGCATTCGTGTCAACGCGGTGCGCCCGGGTTACATCTACACCGATTTCCACGCGCTGAGCGGCGATCCGGATCGGGTCAGCAAGCTTGAGTCAGCGATTCCGATGGCTCGTGGGGGGCGACCGGATGAAGTGGCGGAGGCGATTGTCTGGCTGTTGTCGGACAAGGCTTCGTATGCGACGGGGACGTTTGTTGATTTGGGTGGTGGGCGTTAAACCAGAAAATTGAGTTGTCTGGTTGGGCCTCATCGCTAGCAGGCTAGCTCCCACAGGGTTTGTGGTTGTTCACACAAATGTGTTTCAACGCAATCCACTGTGGGAGCTAGCCTGCTGGCGATAGCAAAAATCGCGGCAACATCAACCTGTCAGAACGACCGCACAATCCGCCCCAACGTCTCCATCGCCTTCTCCGAATCCTCCGTCCACGGGCTGCCATAGTTCAGGCGGATGCAATTTCTGAAGCGTTGCGTCGGCGAAAAAATCGGCCCTGGGGCGATGCTGATGCCTTGTGCCAGCGCCATCTGAAACAACTTCAACGAATCCATCTGCTCTGGCAGTTCCAGCCACAAAAAGTAGCCGCCGGCGGGTTGGCTGACGCGTGTCTGGGCCGGGAAGTAACGGGCGATGGCGGCGAGCATGGCGCTTTGCTGCTCTTCCAGGGCATAGCGCAACTTGCGCAGGTGGCGGTCGTAGCCGCCGTGTTGCAGGTAGTCGGCAATCGCTGCTTGCGCGGGCATCGAGGCGCACAGCGAGGTCATCAGCTTGAGCCGCTCGATTTTCTGCGCGTAGCGCCCGGCAGCGACCCAGCCGATGCGGTAGCCGGGGGCCAGACTCTTGGCGAACGAGCCGCAATGCATGACCAGACCTTCCGTGTCGAAGGCTTTCGCCGGTTTCGGTGCTTGCTGGCCGTAATAGAGTTCGGCGTAGACGTCGTCTTCGATCAGCGGCACTTGGTGACGGCGCAGCAGTTCGACCAGTTCCTGTTTTTTCGCCTCGGGCATGGTTGCGCCCATCGGGTTCTGGAAACTGGTCATGCACCAGCAGGCTTTGATCGGGTGACGTTCGAGCGTCTGCGCGAGCACGTTGAGGTCGATGCCGTCGCGCGGGTGCACGGGGATTTCCACGGCTTTGAGTTTCAGGCGTTCAAGTACTTGCAGGCTCGCATAGAACGCCGGGGCTTCGATGGCCACCAGATCGCCGGGTTCGGTCACCGCTTGCAGGCACAGGTTCAGCGCTTCGAGGGCGCCGTTGGTGATCAGCAACTCTTCCATTGGCAGCATCAGGCCGCCGACCATGTAACGCAGGGCGATCTGGCGGCGCAGTTGCGGGTTGCCTGGCGACATATCGGTGACGACCATGCGCGGATCCATCTCTCGCGCGGCGCTGGCCAGCGACCGGGACAGGCGTTGCAGCGGGAACAGGGTCGGGCTGGGGAAGGCTGAGCCGAAGGGCACGGTGTTTGGATCTTTGATCGAATCGAGTACCGAGAACACCAGTTCACTGACGTCGACTTCGGTGGATTCGTTGACCTGATGGCTGATCACCGGCTCCGAGAACGGGCTCGGCGCATGCGTGTTAACGAAGTAGCCGGAGCGCGGCCGGGCGCGGATCAGGCCACGGCGTTCGAGCAGGTAGTAGGCCTGGAACACGGTGGAGGGGCTGACGCCGTAGGTCTGGCTGGCGTAGCGCACCGAAGGCACGCGCTGGCCGGGGCCGAGGACGCCGGAGCGGATCAGTTCAGCGATGTCGTCGGCGAATTTTTCGTAGCGTTTCATCGAGGAGCCTTGGTGCTTGTTGATTGATGGGTGTCTGGGGGAAAGCCCCTCACCCTAGCCCTCTCCCGGAGGGAGAGGGGACTGATTGGGGGATGCTGGCGAATTGCACCGACCTGGAATTGCTTTGCTGAATCCATAATCGACCAGGTCTTTCAGGTCGATGTGTAACGCCAGACACCTCGGTCGGCTCCCTCTACCTCCGGGAGAGGGCTGGGGTGAGGGGCCGAAATTGCAAAGGCTTAGCGATTCATCGGCGCCACAAACCGGCTCTTCGCCACGCTGTAAACCTCAGGCTCATCGCTATCGCCCACTTTGAAATTCAACGTCTGCGAACTACTCGCGGGCCGTTCCGTGGTCATCGCCACCGACACCGGCACATCGACAATCTCGCCCGGTGCAAGACTCAACTCAGTCTTACCCTGCAACTGAAAGCCGTCGCCATCCAAAAGGCTCAGATTGTAAACCTGACGCTGCTGGGTTTTGTTGATGACTTTGAGACTGTAGATGTTTTCGATCTGGCCCTGAGCGTTCTCCCGGAACAGCCCGCGATCCTTTGTGATGTCCAGCGAGACCATCGGCCGTTCAACCAACGCGAGGGCGAGTGCGCCGATCATCAGCAGCAACACCACCGTGTAACCGATCAGCCGAGGTCGCAGCAGGTGGGTTTTACCGCCCTGCAGTTCGCGTTCAGAGCTATAGCGAATCAGCCCGCGCGGGTAATTCATTTTGTCCATGATCGAATCACAGGCGTCGATACACGCCGCGCAACCGATGCATTCCATCTGCAAGCCGTCGCGGATGTCGATGCCGGTCGGACATACCTGCACACACAGTTGGCAGTCGATGCAGTCGCCCAAACCGGCTTCGGCGGGTTTCACATCGCGTTTGCGCGGGCCACGGTTTTCGCCGCGCGCCACGTCGTAGGCAATCGTCAGGGTGTCTTTGTCGAACATCACGCTCTGGAATCGCGCATACGGGCACATGTGCATGCACACCGCTTCGCGCAGCCAGCCGGCGTTGATGTAGGTGGCGGCGGTAAAGAACAGCACCCAGAACAGACTGACCCCGCCGATTTGCAACGTCAGCAACTCTTCAGCGAGCGGACGAATCGGCGTGAAGTAGCCGACAAAAGTCAGCCCGGTCAGCACGCTGATCGCCAGCCACAAAGTGTGTTTGGCGGCACGGCGCGCCAGTTTGTTCAGGCTCCACGGCGCCGCTTGCAGTTTGATCCGCTGGTTGCGTTCGCCTTCAGTGAGCTTCTCGCACCACATGAAAATCCACGTCCACGAACTCTGCGGGCAGGTGTAACCGCACCAGACCCGGCCGGCAAACACGGTGATGGCGAACAGGCCGAACGCGGCGATGATCAGTAGTGCCGACAGCAAGATGAAATCCTGTGGCCAGAAGGTCGCGCCGAAGATGTGGAATTTGCTTTCCGACAGATCCCAGAGCACGGCCTGACGCCCGCCCCAGTTCAGCCACACCGTGCCGAAAAACAACAAAAACAGAAACCCCGCGCCGCTCATACGCAAGGTGCGGAACAGGCCGGTGAAGCTGCGGGTGTGGATTTGATTGTCGCTGGATTTTGCCGTCGCCTTCATTGGGCGTGCGGGAATGCTTTTTATGGTTGGAGATGCTTCTACGGTTCGGACGGGGATTTGTTCGCTCATGGTCGTTCGCTCATCAGCCTCCATCAGGCCAGCGAACTATGGGCGTCGATCTGTTTGCATAACAGACTCAGGTATTTCAATAAAAAGCGTATCAGATACGCTTTCGGAGTTGTCCTGCGACAACTTGAAGCAGCCCGCAGGCAAAGGCGCAAACGCCTATCTCAGGCGTCTGCGCCGAGTGTTGACCAAGGTCAGTCAAATCACCGAATCACTCTCGTCAGCCTTGAGATGCTTACGACCGTCCTTGGCACCTGCTACGGTCAAGGCGTCGGCTTCTGCTTCGGTGATGTACACGCGCTTGCCTTCTATCTCAACGAAAGACATGGCTTTTTCACTGTCCGTTTTGACTTCCAGGGTGTCGCAGATGCGAATTTCTTCGCCATGTTCGACGGTAAAGAAACACACTTTTTGCTCGGGATTGGATTCATCGACGCGCAGGGGCATGGGGCTGTCCTTTTTCCGGGGGTGTCTGAAACGTTAGGGCGCATGCTTTGCCGATCGTTCGGCGCAACCGATTAATGGTCGCCGCTGTCCATCATCTATCGACTCATAAAAAGGACGACACGATGAACGCCTGGTGGCATGAAGTGTGGGTGACGCTGCAAGCGGAATTTGCCGATATCGGCGATGCGTCGCAGCTGACGCGAATCACCGTACGGCTGGTGATGGCGGCGGTATTGGGCGGGATTCTCGGGTTCGAACGCGAGCACAAAGGCAAGGCGGCCGGGGTGCGCACGCACATGTTGGTAGCGTTGGGGGCGGCGCTGTTTGTGCTGGTGCCGCAGACGTCAGGGGCGGAGTCCGATGCGATGAGCCGGGTGCTGCAGGGGGTTATTGCCGGGATCGGCTTCCTTGGTGCGGGCACTATTTTGAAGAACAAGGAAGGTGATGAAGGTCACGTCCAAGGCCTGACCACGGCAGCGGGGCTGTGGATGACGGCGGCGATTGGGGTGGCGGCGGGGTTGGGCAAGGAGGCGACGGCGCTGTTGAGTACCTTGTTGGCGTTGGGGATTTTCAGCGTGATGCCACGGATCGTGCGTTTGTTTGAGAAGGATGAACAGAAAAACGATCTCCTCTAATTCATCGCTTCCCGCGTGCAATGGGACGCGGAGCGTCCCCGGCGGCATTCCCACGCAGAGCGTGGGAACGATCGGTGGCCGGGTCAGACGATCACGGGCGGCATCGTCGTTGGTGGTTCTTCTTTCGGTGGAGGCGTGGTGCCTGGCGGCTCTTGCTCTGGAATCGGTTGCGGTTCGGTTTCCGGAAGAGTGGGTTTGTCGATGTTCGGATCAGGTGTTTCGGCCGGGATCGGGATGTTCATCTGTAGACCTCCGTGTGGCACATGGCGTGAGAAGTGCTTAAGTGGATTGACCACCTCGTGGCGAATTCGATCCGCTTTTCTGTAACGGCAATTTCATCTGAACTTTTCCCGGCACCGGTCGCTCGGAACCTAAGTGAGTTCATTCCGGACGGGCGCTCGATTGCGAGCGCTGAACCGGCACAAGAGCGTCCTTTGGGCGTTAAGGAGAGATGCTCAATGACTGCTGAAAACCCCTCAGAACTAAGCTACAACCCGCACATTCCGCTGTCGCAGGCTTTGTTGCTGCCACGCATCGCCATTGAAGACACCATGCCGACCCTCGATGGCGGGCAGTTCGCCGTGAAGTCGATTGCCGGCCGTGAAGTGGTGGTCACCAGCAAAGTCTTCGCCGACGGTCACGACAAGTTGGCGGTGCGCATTCGCTGGCGCGAGGAAGGCGAGGAGACCTGGCAAAGCGAGGTCATGTCCGACCAGGGCAATAATGGCTGGAAGGGTCAGTTCCGCCCCGAGCATCAGGGCCGTTTCCTCTATTGCATCGAAGCGTGGATCGATCATTTCGCCAGTTTCCAGTACGAACTGGAAAAGAAACACACTGCCGCCGTGCCGGTCTCGCTGGAGTTGCAGGAAGGCCGGACGATGGTGCAACAAGCTGCCGAACGCAGCGAAGGTCAGCTCAGCGAACAGCTCGCTGCGCTGCACCATGAACTGTCCGGGCTGCTCGAAACCGAGCAGGTCGCGCTGTTTCTGCACTCGCGCAGTGCGCAATTGATGGCCGAGGCCGATCACCGCGCCTACCTGAGCGTCAGTGCTGAATTCCCGATGGACGTCGAACGCGAGCTGGCCGAGTTCGCCAGTTGGTACGAGCTGTTTCCGCGCTCGATCACCGACAACCCCAAACGTCACGGCACCTTTAATGACGTGCACTCGCGCTTGCCGATGATTCAGGACATGGGTTTCGACGTGTTGTACTTCACGCCGATCCACCCGATTGGCCGCGCGCATCGCAAGGGCCGCAATAACTCGCTGACGGCGGGGCCGGACGATCCGGGCAGTCCGTACGCGATTGGCAGCGAGGATGGCGGTCACGAGGCGATTCACTCGCAGCTTGGCACTCGTGAAGATTTCCGTCGACTGGTCGCAGCCGCTGCTGATCATGGTTTGGAAATTGCCCTCGATTTCGCTATTCAGTGCTCACAGGATCACCCGTGGCTCAAGCAGCATCCGGGCTGGTTCAACTGGCGCCCGGACGGCACGATCAAATACGCTGAAAACCCGCCGAAGAAATATCAGGACATCGTCAACGTCGATTTCTACGCGCCGGATGCGATTCCGAGTCTGTGGGTCGAGTTGCGTGACATCGTCGTCGGTTGGGTCAATGAAGGCGTGAAGATTTTCCGCGTCGACAACCCGCACACCAAACCGCTGCCGTTCTGGCAGTGGCTGATTGCCGATGTGCGCGCGCTGCACCCGGAAGTGATCTTCCTCGCCGAGGCGTTTACCACGCCGGCGATGATGGCGCGGCTGGGCAAGGTTGGGTACACGCAGAGTTACACCTATTTCACCTGGCGCAACACCAAGGCTGAGTTGGCGACGTACCTCACCGAGCTGAATGAATCGCCGTGGCGCGAGTGCTACCGGCCGAATTTCTTCGTCAACACGCCCGACATCAATCCGGCGTTCCTGCATGAGTCCGGGCGTCCGGGGTTCTTGATCCGCGCCGCGCTGGCCACCATGGGCTCGGGCCTGTGGGGCATGTATTCGGGGTATGAACTGTGCGAAGCGGCGCCGGTGCCGGGCAAGGAGGAATACCTTGATTCGGAGAAGTACGAGATCCGCGTCCGCGACTTCACCGCGCCCGGCAACATCATTGCCGAGATCGCCCAGCTCAACCGCATCCGCCGGCAGAACCCGGCGCTGCACACGCATTTGGGGCTGAAGGTCTACAACGCCTGGAACGACAACATTCTCTATTTCGGCAAGCGCAGCGCCGATGGCAGCAATTTCATTCTGGTCGCGGTCAGCCTCGATCCGCATAACGTGCAGGAAGCGAATTTCGAACTGCCGTTGTGGGAAATGGGCCTGCCGGACGACGCGACGACCCACGGTGAGGATTTGATGAACGGGCATCGCTGGGACTGGCATGGCAAATACCAGTTCATGCGGATTGACCCGGCATATCAGCCGTTCGGGATTTGGCGGATTACCGCTAGTTGATACGTAATGATCGTTCCCACGCTCTGCGTGGGAATGTATCCCGGGACGCTCCGCGTCCCAAAATCGGACGCAGAGCGTCCATGGCGGCGTTCCCACGCAGAGCGTGGGAACGATCATTGTGGGGCGTTGCTAAAGAATTCAGCAGGAGTTTCACATGGCGAAGAAACCCAATGCAGCCACCTTCATCAAAGACCCGCTCTGGTACAAGGATGCGGTGATTTACCAGGTTCACGTCAAATCGTTTTTCGACTCCAACAACGACGGGATCGGCGACTTTCCCGGCCTGATCGCCAAACTCGATTACATCGCCGAACTCGGCGTCAACACCATCTGGCTGCTGCCGTTCTACCCGTCGCCACGTCGCGATGATGGCTACGACATTGCCGAATACCGTGGCGTGCACAGCGACTACGGCACCATGGCCGACGCCAAGCGCTTTATCGCCGAGGCGCACAAACGCGGCTTGCGGGTGATCACTGAGCTGGTCATCAACCACACCTCCGACCAACACCCGTGGTTCCAGCGTGCCCGCAAAGCCAAACCCGGCTCGGCAGCGCGCGACTTTTACGTGTGGTCGGATGACGATCAGAAATACGACGGCACTCGGATCATTTTCCTCGACACCGAAAAGTCCAACTGGACGTGGGATCCGGTCGCCGGCCAGTACTTCTGGCACCGCTTCTATTCGCACCAGCCCGACCTGAATTTTGATAACCCGCAAGTGATGAAAGCCGTGCTCTCGGTGATGCGTTACTGGCTGGACATGGGTATCGACGGTCTGCGCCTCGACGCCATTCCGTACCTGATCGAGCGCGACGGCACCAACAACGAAAACCTCCCTGAGACCCATGACGTTCTCAAGCAGATTCGCGCAGAGATCGACGCCAATTACCCCGACCGAATGCTGCTCGCCGAAGCCAATCAGTGGCCGGAAGACACCCAGCTGTATTTCGGCGATACCGACGCCAAAGGCCTGAATGGCGACGAATGCCACATGGCCTTTCATTTTCCGCTGATGCCGCGCATGTACATGGCGCTGGCTCAGGAAGACCGTTTCCCGATCACCGATATTTTGCGTCAGACCCCGGAAATTCCGGCGAACTGCCAATGGGCGATTTTCCTGCGCAACCACGATGAACTGACGCTGGAAATGGTCACCGACAAAGAACGTGACTACCTGTGGAATTACTACGCCGCTGACCGTCGCGCGCGGATCAACCTTGGTATTCGTCGACGTCTGGCGCCGTTGATGGAACGCGATCGTCGTCGCGTTGAATTGCTCAACAGCCTGCTGCTGTCGATGCCGGGCACGCCGACTCTGTATTACGGCGATGAAATCGGCATGGGCGACAACATCTATCTGGGCGACCGCGACGGCGTGCGTACGCCGATGCAATGGTCGATCGACCGCAACGGCGGTTTTTCCCGCGCCGCCCCGGCCAGTCTGGTGCTGCCGCCGATCATGGATCCGCAGTACGGTTATCTGTCGGTCAACGTCGAAACCCAGGCGGGCGATCCGCATTCGTTGCTCAACTGGACGCGGCGCATGCTTGCCGTGCGCAAACAGTCGAAAGCCTTTGGTCGCGGCACGTTGAAAATGCTCTCGCCAAGCAACCGCCGCATTCTCGCTTACACCCGTGAATTCACCGACGCCGACGGCAAACACGAGATCATTCTTTGCGTGGCGAACGTCTCGCGCAGTGCGCAAGCGGCGGAGCTGGATTTGTCGGCCTACGTCGGCATGGTGCCGGTGGAAATGTTGGGCGGTAATGCCTTCCCACCGATTGGCCAACTGAATTTCCTCCTGACCCTCGCGCCGTACGGCTTCTACTGGTTTGCCTTGGCCTCGGAAAACCAGATGCCGAGCTGGCACGTCGAGCCCGCGCAGAGCCTGCCGGACTTCACCACGCTGGTGCTGAAAAAGCGCATGGAAGAGCTGCTGGAAGCGCCGTCCCGCGCGACGCTGGAGCAAAACATCCTGCCGAACTGGCTGCAAAACCGTCGCTGGTTCGCCGGCAAAGGTGCGGCCATCGACAACGTGCAAATGGCTTACGGCGTGCGCTTCGGCGATGCCCAGCACCCGGTGTTGCTCAGCGAAATCGAGGTCACCAGCGCTGGCCACACCAGCCGTTATCAACTGCCGTTCGGTTTCATTGCTGAAGATCAGGTCGGCCCGGCACTGCCGCAGCAACTGGCGTTGGCTCGGGTTCGACGCGTGCGTCAGGTCGGCTTGATCACCGATGCGTTCAGCCTCGAAGCGTTTATTCGCGCCGTGCTGCAAGGCATGCAGAACAACACCGTGCTCGAGTCGAGCGAGGGCGAAATTCGCTTCGCACCAACCGCGCAACTGGAAAAACTCGGCCTCGGTGCCGAGTCGGAAGTGCGCTACCTGTCGGCGGAGCAATCGAACAGTTCAGTGGTGATCGGCAACAGCCTGGTGTTGAAACTGATCCGCAAAGTCGCCTCGGGCGTGCACCCGGAACTGGAGATGAGCGCGTACCTGACCGAGGCCGGTTTTGAAAATATCTCGCCGCTGCTTGGTTCGGTGATTCGCCGCGACGCCAAGGGTCAAGACAATCTGTTGATGATCGCCCAAGGCTATCTGAGCAATCAGGGCGATGCCTGGGAATGGACGCAGAACAACCTCGAACGGGCGCTGCGCGACGAACTCGCCGATGCCATGTCCGAGCAGGAACAGCATTACAACGCACTCGGCGAGTTGAAGGACTTCGCCGGCATGCTCGGTCAGCGTTTGGGCGAGATGCACAAAGTGCTCGCCGCGCCGACTGACAACGTCGATTTTGCGCCGCAGGTGTCGACGGCCAAGGATGCGCAGGCCACGGGCAAAGATATCGCCGCGCAAGTCGAGCACGCGCTGAAACTGCTCAAGCAGCATCAGGGCGAACTCAGTGCGGAGGATCAGCAACTGGTCAAACGCTTGCTCGACGAGAAGAAAACCATTCTGGCCCACGTCCAGGATCTGGCGAAAAAAGCTGTCGGCGGTTTGCAGATTCGTGTTCACGGCGACCTGCATTTGGGTCAGGTGCTGGTGATCAAGGGCGATGCCTATCTGATCGACTTCGAAGGCGAACCGGCGCGGCCATTGAGCGAACGCCGCGGCAAACACAGTCCGTACAAAGATGTCAGCGGCGTGCTGCGTTCGTTCGATTACGCCGCGGCGATGACCATCAATGTGCAGAACGTTGATCACAGCGCGGAGTCTGAAGACGCACGTCGTCGTGTCGCGCAACGTTATTTGAATGAAGCGCGAGCGGCATTTGTTCAGGCATATCGCCGAGCGGCAGCTAGTCTTGATCATGCTTGGCAAGATCCTGAAGGGGCCGACGCTGCGCTGGCATTGTTCGGTCTGGAGAAGGCGGCCTATGAAGTGGCCTATGAAGCCGAAAATCGCCCGACGTGGCTGCCCGTGCCGTTGCACGGTTTGTATGGGTTATTGACAGGGCTTAAACCCTTTTCCGATCTTGGTGGAGAGTAGTCATGAGTTTCTCGAACAAGGAACAGGGTCAGAAAGAAGCATTGTTGCCGGCGGCGAAGGACATCGACGCGCTGGTACGTGCTGAACATCACGATCCGTTTTCGATTCTGGGGCCCCACGGCGATGGCGCCGGCGGGCAGTTTATCCGTGCGTATTTACCCGGTGCGTTGAGCGTTGTCGTGCTGGACAAGGACTCCGGCGAAGAACGCGGGCCGCTGGAACAGACCGAAACACCGGGGCTGTTTGTCGGCCATTTCGATCAGGCGCGACCGTATCAGTTGCGCACGCGTTGGGCCGGTGGCGAGCAAGTGGCGGAAGATCCGTACAGCTTCGGCCAGTTACTCGGTGAAATGGATTTGTATCTGTTTGCCGAGGGCAATCATCGTGATCTCAGTAGCTGCCTCGGCGCGCAACTGACAAGCGTTGATGGTGTCGACGGCGTGCGCTTTGCCGTGTGGGCGCCGAATGCCCGACGTGTTTCGGTGGTCGGTGATTTCAACGTCTGGGACGGCCGTCGTCATCCGATGCGTTTGCGCCATCCGTCCGGGGTCTGGGAGTTGTTCATTCCGCGCCTGCAAGCGGGCGAGTTGTACAAATACGAGATTCTCGGCGCGCACGGGATTCTGCCGCTCAAGGCTGACCCGATGGCGCTGGCCACCAGCCTGCCGCCGGACACCGCGTCGAAAGTCGCCGCGCCGCTGCAAGTCAATTGGCAGGATCAGGACTGGATGAACAGCCGTCATGATCGGCAAAAACATTCAGCGCCACTGTCGATTTACGAGCTGCACGCCGGTTCGTGGCAATGTGAACTGGATGATCTTGGCGAAGTCGCGCGCCAGTACACCTGGCCGGAACTGGCTGAGCGGCTGATTCCGTACGTGAAAGAACTTGGCTTCACCCACATCGAATTGATGCCGATCATGGAGCACCCGTTCGGCGGTTCCTGGGGCTATCAGTTGCTCTCGCAATTCGCCCCGAGTGCGCGCTACGGCACGCCGGAACAGTTCGGCGACTTCGTCAACGCCTGCCACCAGGCGGATATCGGCGTGATCCTCGACTGGGTGCCGGCGCATTTCCCTACCGATACCCACGGTCTGGCGCAGTTCGACGGCACCGCGCTGTACGAATACGGCAATCCGCTGGAAGGTTTCCATCAGGATTGGGACACGCTGATTTACAACCTCGGGCGCACTGAAGTGCATGGCTACATGCTCGCTTCGGCGTTGCATTGGCTGAAGCATTTCCATATTGACGGTCTGCGCGTCGATGCCGTGGCTTCGATGTTGTATCGCGACTATTCGCGCAAGGCTGGCGAATGGGTGCCGAACCGCCATGGCGGTCGCGAGAATCTGGAAGCCATCGACTTCCTCCGTCATTTGAACGACGTGGTTGAGCTGGAAGCACCGGGCGCGCTGGTAATCGCCGAAGAATCGACCGCGTGGCCGGGCGTCAGCCAGAGCACGCAGCAGGGCGGTTTGGGCTTTGCCTACAAATGGAACATGGGCTGGATGCACGATTCGCTGCATTACATTCAGCAGGATCCGGTGTACCGCGCCCATCATCACAATGAGCTGAGTTTCGGTCTGGTTTACGCGTGGTCCGAACGTTTTATCCTGCCGATTTCCCACGATGAAGTGGTGCACGGCAAACATTCGCTGATCGACAAGATGCCCGGCGATCGCTGGCAGAAATTTGCGAATCTGCGTGCTTATCTGAGTTTCATGTGGACGCACCCGGGCAAGAAGCTGCTGTTCATGGGCTGCGAGTTTGGTCAGTGGCGCGAGTGGAATCACGATCAGCAGCTGGATTGGTATCTGCTGCAGTATTCCGAGCACAAAGGTGTGCAGAAACTGGTTGGCGACCTTAATCGGCTGTACCGCGAAGAACCGGCGCTGCACGATCAGGACGACGCGCCACAGGGTTTCCAGTGGTTGATTGGTGATGATGCGATCAACAGCGTTTATGCCTGGTTGCGCTGGAGCAAGGACGGTAAACCGGTGCTGGTGGTGGCGAACTTCACGCCGGTGCCGCGTCAGGCGTATCGGGTCGGCGTGCCGTTTGCCGGGCGCTGGACGGAGTTGCTCAACAGTGATGCTGACACTTACGCGGGTTCCAACTATGGCAATGGTGGCGGGGCGTTTACCGAAGAAGTGCCGAGCCATGGGCAGTCGATGTCGCTGGAATTGAACCTGCCGCCGTTGGCGGTGTTGATCCTTAAACCTGAGGGTTGATCCGGAACCGCGTCGCGGCCTTCGCGAGCAGGCTCACTCCTACATTTGGAACGCGTTCCCCTGTAGGAGTGAGCCTGCTCGCGAAGACGTCGGCGCAAACACCATCACTCTCAACCCGAACACTCACCCACGCGTCTGATCCTGCCGCCGTTGGCGGTGTTGATCCTTAAACCGGAGGGTTGATCCGGAGCCGCGTCGCGGCCTTCGCGAGCAGGCTCGCTCCCACATTTGGAACGCGTTCCCCTGTAGGAGTGAGCCTGCTCGCGATGGCGCCAGTTCAGGCGCCCCCAAAATTCGGTATTACCACCGCATCCGCACCCCCAAGCTACCAATAATCCCGTTCAGATCATTGTCATCCACATCACTGCTGTAATCCGCGCTCACGTACAAACTCACCGACGGCGTCACCCGCGCCACCAGGCCCAAGCCCAACTCGACAAACGACGAGTTGCGGCTGCTGCTGATCTTGTCGACCTGATCCAGCGTCACCGTGTTGCCGGTGTACACCGTGTGCCAGAGGTTGGTGCGCACATAAGGCTCGACTGGCAGACCGCTCAAATCGTAGCTGCCTTTCAACCGTGCGCCGACCCGGCCGCTCCACGAAGTGATGTCGCTGGACGAGGCGTTGCCATTGCCGGCATACGGCGTGTCGAGGGTGATGCGCTGGTTGATCAGTTGTGCCTGCGGTTCGACCACCCAGTTTTCGCTCAGACCAATCGGGTAGCCACCCTCAACGGAAAAGGTCATCGCGCTGCCCTCGGTCAACTGCCGCGCGCCTTGTTCGTTACGGCTAAAGCCGTTGACCCGGCCACCGCTGGCCGTCAGATCAACGTGCCAGCCTTGCGGCCCGGTCAGGCTGTAATAGGCGCCGAGGCTCTGGCCTTGCAGGTTGAGGGTGTCAGTAGCCGGGTCGGCGAGGGCGCGGCTGGTGATTAAACCATTGCCGTTGCCTTGAATCTGGTTGACCCCGCCGATCAGTCCGATGGTTTGCGTATGGCCGCTGCCGCTTTGCAGGGTCAGAACCGCCGGGCCTTTCAGATCGCCGCTGCCGGGCATCGCGAAACCTGCCGATTGCACATCGATTTGCGCCTGTCGGGCGCTTTTGCCGTAGAGCTGATCCCAGGCAGAAGGGGAAATGTCTTCGGTGATCAGCTTGGCGCCCTGCACATCCGGGTGTGGACTGAAATACTGTTGATCCGGGGTGATCACCGTTGCGGGCAAGGTCATCACCGGAACATCCTGGCGATACCACGCCGCCGTCTCATCCGCCGCAGGTCCGGCCTGCGCCTCCATGGATGAACACAGCAAGATAGAACTCGACACTGTGCAAAAAGTAACTTTGATCTCTGCTGAGGTGAATGAAGTTTTCATGGAGGTCTACCTTGCTATCGCATGCGCTGTCTCTACGTGGCGTCTCTCCTACCCCGAACGAGGGGCGACCGAATGGAGCGGGGCGAACCGTGGCCGCTCGATTTCGCGAGTGTCCGAAGGCTCGCCCCGGACAGTGTTTCCGGGGGTAGTAAGGTTGAGCTAAGAAGACTGAGGGGCTTGCGTCAAGAAACCGTGCGATGAGTGGTAGGAGAGATATCAGACGACGCAACTGTCTGTTTTTCAGAACATATCTAAGGTGTTGTTTATTGGGAAGAACGCCGCAAAACCTGCGGCGTGGATGTTTTACGCCTCAGGCATAGGATTACAAATGCACTTCAACGGCGAGCGGCAAGTGATCGGACAGATGTGTCCACGGCTTGTTGCCGAGGATTCGCGGGTCATGGCTGCTGGCATTGCGCAGGTAGATCCGGTCAAGGCGCAGCAACGGGAATCGCGCCGGATAGGTCTTGGCCGGGCGGCCGTGATGACGTTCGAAGGCCTCGTGCAAGTAATCGCGGCGGGCGAGGGCGGCGTTGCCCTGGAGCTGCCAGTCATTGAAATCGCCGGCGATAATCACCGGTGCATCTTCGGGCAACGATTCGAGCAACTGACAGAGGAGTTGCAGCTGTAATTGGCGATGGCTTTCGAGCAGGCTCAAATGCACGCAGATCGCGTGTACTTCTGCATGGCCCGGGACATCCAGCACGCAGTGCAACAACCCTCGGCGTTCGGGGCCGGTAATCGAAACGTCGAGATTGCGGTATTCGCGGATCGGGTATTTCGACAGCAGCGCATTGCCGTGGTGGCCATCGGGATAAACCGCGTTGCGCCCGTAGGCAAAGTCACTCCACATGCTGTCGGCGAGAAATTCATACTGCGAGGTCTGCGGCCATTCGTTGTAGCGACTGGAATGCCGCTCGTGTTCGCCGACCACTTCCTGCAAAAACACCAGATCCGCCGAGGTGCTGCGCACCGCTTCACGCAGTTCCGGCAGAATGAAGCGCCGATTCAGCGCGGTAAAACCCTTGTGCGTATTCACCGTCAGCACGCGCAAGCGATGAATGACTGGCGCGTCGACCACATGACGCTTGAGATCGCTGGACACGTTTACTCCTCTGAATCCTGACTGCCTATTCATGCGACTGATGCGTGGGGGCGGCAGTTCCTTTGAACACCCATCAATATCTGCGTTGCCTGGCATACCGCTTTCGCGAGCAAGCTTTGCTCCTACAGGGCGTGCAGGTTTTGAATCAGGTGGAGATCAAAATGTAGGAGCAAAGCTTGCGCGCGAAAGCGTCGGCCCGTTCTGCATGGTCGTGGCAGGCACACCGCGTGCGCGTTAGACAAACACGATTTCATACGGCAGGCGCATCCGCTCAAGGATCACTGGCGGGAGCATTGGCGCGATGCCGATTGCCGGTTCGCCCTTGAGTTGGCTGGCATAGGCGTGGGTGGCGTGGCTTTTTCGCGCGACTGTCCAGGTGTCGAGCCTTAACTTGCGCGCGCGCTCCCAAGGAATCAGTTTCTGTTCGCGCTCGGGCCAGTGCCAGGCCCAGACCGGCACGTCGTGAAAGGTCGCCCCGGCCTGTTCTGCCGCTTCAGCGGCGGCACGGCCAACCGCTTCATGGTCGTCAATGCCATCGCCGCGCCAGGTGCTGAACACCACATCGCCAGGGCGCAGGTAGCGGCTGATGAACTCCGTCAGTTGGCGTTCCTGGTCGAGCAGGGCGTTGTGGGTAAACCCGCCGCGCACCCACTTCAGGCTGTGCATCGGCAGGCCGAGGCGGCGCAGGGCTTCAACGCTTTCTTGCGGACGAAACACGCTCAAGCGCTTTTCCGACCACTGTCGCGAGCCAGGGTGACTGGCGCTGCCGTCGGTAATCGAGAGCAATTGCAATGGATGACCCAGACCGGAAAACAATTGCAGCAGGCCGCCGCACATCACCACTTCATCCCCCGGATGCGGGGCGATGATCACAGCGCGCGCACCAGCGGGCACCAGGCTTCGGGTATTAATGACGGGAATATTGTCGAGTTGCGGGGCGCTGTTCCAGATCTGTGCGGTCGAACTGCTTTCACTGAGGGATAACGGTTTCATGTGGCGACGTCCTTGTTGGTTTCGCCCTCAGTCGTGCGCCTGGCAACGTTGCTCAACGTGTCCGACGCTTGAAGGCTGGTTGATTGCTACACGACGCTCCGAACCCTGGATTGCCGCGCAACAGAGTATTGCTCATGAACAACGATTCGTCTCGAAACCTCGCAAACTGATACGCTTTTTTTTAGCCTATCTGTACCAAATTCCGCAAATAGTCACCAAACCCGCCGCGTGCTCGGCTGTCGAGCCGCGCGCTGGTGTGCACCAACGGCCGATGACTCCACGCAATATTGGCGCCGGTCAGCTCCAGTTGCCGCACCAGTTGTACATCTTCATCACAGGCCAGCGGTTCGAAACCACCGGCCAAAAGGTATGCGTCAGCACTGATGCCGAGGTTAGCGCCATGGATATGCCGATGGCCCTCACACGCCCGATAGTGGCTGTGATAACGAATCTGCGCCGCCTCGTCGAGCGACTCGTGCCAGCGCTCAACCGTCACCGTGCCGCACACAGCATCGGCGCCTAATCCCAGTTGCGACACCAGCCAGTCGTCGGCGACCCGACTGTCGGCATCGGAGCAGGATATCCACCGCGCCCCTCGCTCCAGCAACATCCGCGCGCCGGTCGCTCGCGCCTGACCTACATTGCGCGCTTTTATATTCAAGCTCAAAACTGGATATTTGCTGACAATCTGTTCCGAGCGGTCGGTGCAACTGTCGAGTACCACCAATACGTCGACCCGTTCGCCGGCGAGCAGTCCGTGCTTGCTGGCGCGTAAGGCGGCACTCAGGCACTCGTCGAGCAAGTCTTCCTCGTTGTGCGCCGGAATCAGGATGCCAATCATCGCAAGCCCTCCAGCGTTGCCACCGAGCGCGGTTCGCGGCTCCACACTTCCAGAATGAAGTCCGCTTCCTGATGCAAAACCAGACGTGGCAGGTGCAAATGTTCGTGGAGCAAATCGTGCACCTGCCGCGCATTCAACGGGCAGTCGTCAATCGGCGGGCGCCAGTGACAGGCGAGCACTTGCCCGTCTGCAGCCAAGGACTGGCCCATGCGTTGGGCAACGGCTGTCAGATCATCGCGGTCGAGGTAGTAGCCGATTTCGCTAAATACAATCAGGTCGAATTTTTCCTCCGGCCAGTCCCCCGGCAGACGACTTTGGCGAACTTCGGCGTGGTCGAACAGACTTAATCGGGTTCGCGCCAGACGCACCGCTGCGTCGGCGGTGTCGCAGCACAACAGACGATCACAACGACTGGCCAACTCGGCGCTCAGCTCACCGTTGGCGCAGCCCGGTTCGAAGATCGCCCGGTAGTGCGGACGCGGCAGGGCGGCGAGGGTGATCGCGCGTTTGCGCTGCTCGTACCAGCGTTCGCGAAACGCCCAAGGGTCGTCACTGCCGGCGAACAGGCCGTCGAAATAGCGATCATCGACACTCATAAAAACACCACTTCAAAAGGCTGCAGCAGGCGATCGATCACGTATGGCGCCAACACCGGTGCAAGCCCGGCTTGAGCGTCGCCTTCCAATTGACTGGCAAAAGCGTGCACCGCGTGACGTTTGCGCGCGACTTGCGCCGGCGTCAGGAGAATCTTGCGCGCACGTTGCCACGGCACGAAGGCGTCTTCGGGGGTTGCCCAGTGCCACGTCCACACCGGCAGCTCATGGCAGGTCGCGCCGACCTGACGCGCGGCCTCGGCACTGGCACGGCCGACGGCTTCGTGATCGCAATGGCCGTCTTCGCGCCACGTGGTAAACACCACATCGTTGGGGCGCAGATGGCTTTCGATGAAGGCGCGCAATTGCTGTTCCTGAGCGGCCACTTGAGTATCGGTGAACCCACCGCGCAGCCATTTCAACCGATGCATTGGCAGGCCGAGGCGGCGCAACGCTTCAGCGGATTCTTGCGGCCGAATCACGCTCAAGCGTTCAACCGGCCAGCGTTCGGAACCGGGATGACTGGCGCTGCCGTCGGTGACCGAAATCAGTTGCAACGGGCGCCCGGCAGCGGCGAGCAGTTGCAGCAAACCGCCGCAACCCAGCACTTCATCGTCCGGGTGCGGTGCAATAATCACCGCGCGCGATCCGGGTGGTACCAGGCTCAGCACGTCGATGCTTTGCAGCTCCGCCAAATGCCGCGAGCCTTGCCATTGATGCAGGGTCGTTCCTTGGCCGACGATTGGATTGGCTCTCATAGCGACCAGACCTCATCGGGTTGTTGGGCAATCAGTTGGCCGAGGGCGGCGAGGTCGCGCTCGGCATGGCTTTGCCGGAGGAACACCGGCAGGTCAGCGATCAGTCGGGCGAAGTGGCGATCCTTGCAGTAAGGCCCGGCGCCCAATGCGCGGCCGACTTCACGGATCACCTGTTCGGCAGACTGCTCGACCACTGCGCGGGCGCGACGGGCGAGCAGTTCGGCGTTGTCGTCAGGATTTGCATCAATATGCAAAGCGCTGAAGCGCAAAACATCCGCCGCCGCTTGCAAGGCACTGTCAACGGCGCCGAGATGGGCGAGGGCATGTGGTTCTTCACGCTGACCACACTGCTTGCGCAACCGCTCGGCAATCTGCTGCGCCGCGCCGTACCAACAGGCGGCAATACCAATGCCGCCCTGCCAGAAACCCGGCCGTTGCAAGTAGTCGCCGGGATTGCCGATGGCCTGACCTTCAGCGCCATCGAACAACACTTCGACGCTGCCAGTCGCGCCCATGCCCACGGCGCGCCAGCCTTCATCAGTGACCGTCACACCCGGTTGATCGAGCGCCACCGCGACCAATTGCTGTTGATCATCGGCGTCCCACGCCGTCAGTAGCGCATGACTGAGTACCGCCGCGCCGGAACACCAGGCTTTGCGTCCATTCAATGCGACCATATGCCCGGCCGGACTGACCTTCACCCGGGCTTGCGGCGGTTCCGCTGCCCACATGCCCCACGTGCTGCCGGGCGTTGGCGTACCACCGAGTTGTTCGATGATCGCCAGTGCATCGGTGTGCCCCTCATAGAGCTTGCATAAACCCAGATCATGCCCGCCGACAGCGGCTAAATGCTGAAAGCGCTCCAGCGTCAGACCGCTGCCGGGTAACGGCAAGCGGTCAAGCCCGGCCTCGACCATCGCTCGCAGGCACTGGCCGAGGGCGTGGGTGTCGGCATAATCCGGCGGTTTGCGGGCGAGATAACAGTGCAGATCCATATCAATCTTCTTCTTCGTGTTGCAGTTCAAACAGCAGCAACGAACGGCCGGTCACTGAATATTCATGGCCGAAATCGAAGCGCTCCTGGCCACGAATCGAAGGCTGATTGGTATCGATCATGCACGTCCAGAAACCGCCATCTGGCACTTCCGGCAAGGTGAAGTTGACGATGTCGTGGTGCGCGTTGACCACAAGCAACAAAGTCGCATCGGCACCTTTGCGGCGGATCCCGGTTTCCTGTGCGCGGCCGTCAAGCAGCATGCCGAGGCAACGATTGTGTGCATCGTGCCAGTGCTCGGTGGTCATCTCGGTGGCGTCCGGCGCCAGCCAAGTGACGTCTTTGACGCCGATGTCCTCGTTGTACTCGCCGACCAGGAAACGTCCGCGACGCAAAATCGGATAAGCCAGGCGCAGCTTGATCAGGCGTTTGACGAATTTAAGCAAGCCTTTGCCGTCTTCGCTCAGATCCCAATTGACCCAACCGATCTCGCTGTCCTGGCAATACGCGTTGTTGTTGCCATCTTGCGTGCGGGCGAATTCGTCGCCGGCGACGATCATCGGCGTGCCTTGCGACAGCAGCAGCGTGGCGAAGAAATTGCGCATCTGCCGATGGCGCAGTTCATTGATTTCCGGGTCGTCGGTCGGACCTTCAACGCCGTGGTTCCACGACAGGTTGTTGTTGCTGCCGTCCTGATTGTTCTCGTCGTTGGCTTCGTTGTGCTTGTCGTTGTACGAGACCAGATCGTTGAGGGTGAAGCCGTCGTGCGCGGTAATGAAGTTCACCGACGAATACGGCCGACGTCCGCGCTGGTTGAACATCTCGCCGGACGCGGTCATGCGACTGGCGAAATCGGCAACCTGGCCGTCATCACCTTTCCAGAAGGCCCGCACGGTGTCGCGGAACTTGTCGTTCCACTCGACCCAGCCCGGCGGGAAGTTGCCGACCTGATAGCCACCGGGGCCGCAGTCCCACGGCTCGGCGATCATTTTCACCTGACGCAGCACCGGATCCTGACGGCAGGCCACGAGGAAGCTGTGACGTTCGTCGAAACCATCGTGATAACGGCCAAGAATCGTCGCCAGGTCGAAGCGGAAACCGTCGACGTGCATTTCCGTGGCCCAGTAACGCAGCGAATCGGTGACCATTTGCAAAACGCACGGATGACTCAAATCCAGTGTGTTGCCGGTGCCGGAATCGTTGATGTAGTAGCGTTTGTCATCGGGCATCAAGCGGTAGTACGAGGCGTTGTCGATCCCGCGCATCGACAGGGTCGGGCCCTGTTCGTTGCCTTCAGCAGTGTGGTTGTAGACCACATCGAGAATCACTTCGAGATTGGCCTCGTGCAGGTGCGCGACCATCTCTTTGAATTCGGCGATCTTGCCGCTGGCCAGATAACGCGGATCCGGGGCGAAAAACGCGATGCTGTTGTAGCCCCAATAATTGGTCATGCCCTTGTGCAGCAAGTGCTGGTCGTTGACGAAGGCGTGGATCGGCAACAGCTCGACCGACGAAACCCCGACGCTGCGAATGTGTTTGAGCACATCGTCATTCATCAGACCGGCGAAGGTGCCTCGCACGTTTTCCGGCACCGAGGGGTGACGCATGCTGATGCCGCGCACGTGGGTTTCGTAAATGATGGTTTTGTCCCACGGCACACTGACACGCTGGTCGTTGCCCCAGGTGTGTGCCGGGTCGATGACCTTGCACTTGGGCACGAACGGCGCGCTGTCGCGTTCATCGAAACTGAGGTCGGCGTCGGGGTGGCCGATGGTGTAGCCGAACAGCGCTTCCGACCATTTCAGTTCGCCAACCAGTTGCTTGGCGTACGGGTCGATAAGCAGTTTGTTGTGGTTGAAACGGTGGCCGTTGGCTGGATCGTAAGGGCCGTACACGCGGTAGCCGTAGATCAGCCCCGGGTGCGCATCGGGCAAGTAGCCGTGGTAAATCTCGTCGGTGTATTCCGGCAGTTCGATGCGTTCGAGTTCGACTTCGCCGGCATCGTCGAAGATGCACAGTTCCACTTTGGTGGCATTGGCGGAGAACAGCGCAAAGTTCACCCCCAGACCATCCCAGGTCGCACCGAGCGGGAAGGGCAGGCCTTCACGAATTCTCGAAGGCTCAGCGTGCGCGGCGGGCTCGGCTTTTTTTGGACGGGTCATGATTGCTCCTGCAAAAAACGGGGACAGTTCAGTTGAAACCGGTTCCCGGTAGGAGCGAGATTTTGTGGTGAGGGGATTTATCCCCGTTCGGCTGCGCAGCAGTCGCAAAACCATTGCACGCGGTATGTCTGACACTCCGCAAGTGCAGCATTTGGGGCTGCTTCGCAACCCAACGGGGATAAATCCCCTCGCCACAAAAATCCATTCACCACAGAAGCCGGTTTAAACAAGGGATTTGTGTATTTCTTGAGGACGAACGCGTCCTCGGTGGCGAGCAAGCCCGCCACACGGTCATTCAGTTCAATTCAATCGTCGGTAAAGCGTTAGATCGCTGAAGGCTTGCGCGGCGCTCGTGGCTTTTTCTCGGCGGGTTTTTCGCCGGGTGGAATCACCTTGGCGGCGCTGTTTGGCTTGGCCTTGGCCGCTGCCTTCGGTTTGGCAGCAGGTGCTTTCACTTCAGCGTCCTTGCCAGCGGTTTTGCTGCCCGCCGCTTTCGGGGCTTTCTTCGGTGCCAAGGCTTCAGCTTCAGCCAGTTTGCGCGCCATCTCCCAGTGGCGCTCCTCATGACCTTCAGGTTTCCCTTCCGATTCCCAGATTTGATAGGCGAATTCGCGAATGCGTTTATCGTCGGTACTCATCGCAATGCTCCTGAACTGAACTCATGCTTACGTTAAGTGTTGGATAAAGAGATTGACCGGGACATCCCCCAGCGCGTCGCTGATTTTCAGCTCCCTGTTTTTTGTGACTGCGCTGCTTTGAAAAAGTCCCTTCAGGTTTGTGTCAGAGGCGTCGAACGGTAAAACCACCCGGGTATCGCCCCAGTGCAGCGCATCGACCTGAGGTACAGCACTGTTTTCCAGCAGCGTCGCGCAACGGATCGGAACGATCACGATGGCGTGTTTCCCCTCGTGTTCGCGGGCAAACGCGAGCACGTTGTGCGCCTGCTCGCCCAGCACCTCCAAGGCCTGGTACGAGCCATGCCGAAACAGTTCGGCATGCTCGGCGCGCAAGTTCAGCACCTGCGCAATCAAGGCTTGCTTGATGCGCCCGTCACGCCAGTGCGTCAGCAGTTGCACAGGTGGCAGAGTCCCCTGCAAGGACTGCTCGCGAGCGGCGTAATCCACCGGCCGGCGATTGTCCGGATCGACCAGGCTGAAGTCCCAGAACTCGTTGCCTTGATACAGATCCGGCACCCCCGGCACGGTCATGCGCAGCAAGGTTTGCGCCAAACCATTGAGCGCGCCGGCAGCAGCGATACTGCTGACCGTCTTGGCCAGCGCCGCACGCAGCAACTCGCCGTCTTCACCGGTCAGGAGTTTTTCGGTGAAGGCCTGGGTCGCATTTTCATAGGCTTCGTTCGGCGCGCTCCAACTGCTTTGCAGCTTGGCTTCGCGCAAGGCTTTTTGTTGCCACTGCCAGATGCGCTTGGCGTAGTCGGCGAACCCGGCGTGATCGTCGTCGCGCAAATCCAGCG
Organism: Pseudomonas sp. NPDC088429; assembly: GCF_044753305.1. NCBI lineage: Bacteria > Pseudomonadati > Pseudomonadota > Gammaproteobacteria > Pseudomonadales > Pseudomonadaceae > Pseudomonas > Pseudomonas sp. NPDC088429. The sequence goes on from NZ_JBIVMX010000002.1 coordinate 56,838, forward strand.
GCCAGCTACCGAGCAAGGCTTGATAGAGGATCAGCTCATCACCGGCCGACGGCACTTGGTCGTCAACCCGAACCGGGCGGGCGAGGGCGCGCCACAATTCGATCTGCTCGGCGTACCAGTGACTGCGCTCGCTGAGCACGGCCAGACGCGCGCGGGTGTCTTCGCCGCGTTTGTGATCGTGGGTCGCGGTGGCGAGCAGGTTGTCCGGAAATTCCGCCAGGCGCCGCTGATTGACCTCGTGGAAATCACTGACCGGGGCGCTGAATTGTTCGGTGTTGTAGCCGACGTCATTGCGCGACAGCAGCACCGCCGAGCGATACAGCGCGGTATCTTCCACGGCTTTCGCCGCTGCCGGCGAAGTCAGTTGTTGAAAGCGTACGCAGGCGTGCTTGAGGATTTTCCGCGAGCGGCCAAGCGGTTTGCGCCGCCACGGTGTGCCACCGAGCCATGCCGCCACGCAATCGAGCACCGGCCAGTCAGCTTCGCTGAGCGTTGGCCGCGCACCGTCCATGGCTTGCTGGAAAAACACATCGTCCTGCGCCGAGCGGCCCGTCGCGCTGATGTAAGTGCGGTACACCGGGAAATGTATGATCAGCGCCTGCAATACGCGGCGGATGGCGCCGAGGGTCAGGTCGCGGGTCATCAGGTCGTCGCGGGCGACTTGCAGCAAGGCCTGCGCAACGCTTTCGCAATCGCTGGCCAGTGAACCGTTGAGGATCTGCTGACGCGCCAATTGCGCCTCTTCAATAAACGCGGCGGGGCGTTCCGTGCGGCGTTGCCAGAGCTCACCGAGCACATGTTCGCCGTCCGGATCGTGTTGCAGCAGCGACAGTTGATTCATGAATTCGTAGCCGGTGGTGCCGTCCACTGCCCAATCGCGATGCAGGGTTTCGCCGGCGCCGAGGATCTTCTCGACGTAGATCGGCAGGTGTCGATCCGGCGCGATCAGGTCAAGACGCCGACGCAATTTGCGGCAGTAACCCCTTGGATCGGCGAGGCCGTCGATGTGGTCGATACGCAAGCCGTCGACCAGACCTTCAGCGACCAACTGGAAGATTTTGCCGTGAGTCGCTTCAAACACCGCCGGACGCTCGACGCGCAAACCACCGAGTTCATTGATGTCGAAGAAGCGCCGCCAATTGATGTCATCCGCGGCGGTGCGCCAACTGGCCAGGCGATAGCTCTGCCGCTCGAGCAATTGATGTAGTGCGTGGAAACCATCCTCGGTGGTCGAGTCGTAATGCTTGAGGTTGTTTTCAATCGCTTGCAGCACCTGCGGATCGCTCGCCAGTTGCCGCAATTCTTCCTTCAAAGGAACCGCCAGCGAATGCGCATCGGTCTGGTAGCTGAGGGCACTGAACCGATCAGCGAGGGGCTTCAGCGTTTCTTCGTGCTTGAGAATCTCGCCGTAATCATTCGGGCAGATCGGGAAGTGATGGTCGTAATGCTCGACGAAAAAGCTGCCGGTCTGCGCGTTGAAATGCAGCTTCAACGTGCCGTCCTGCAAGGCCACGCCGTAGTCACTGCCGAGGAACGGCAGCAACAACTGGCCTTCCATCAGCGGATCGGGCGAATGCCATTGGATATCGAAAAACTCGCCATACGGGCTCAGCCGGCCCCATTCCAGCAAGTCCAGCCACCACGGGTTGTCGTTACCGCCGACGGCCATGTGGTTGGAAACGATGTCGAGGATCAGCCCCATGTTGTGTTCGCGCAGGGTGCTGACCAGACGCCGCAATGCCGGTTCGCCACCGAGTTCCGGGTTGACTTGCGTCGGGTCGACCACGTCGTAGCCGTGCATCGAACCGGCGCGGGCGGCGAGCAATGGCGAGGCGTAAATGTGGCTGATGCCCAGTTGAGCGAAGTACGGCACCAGTGGCACCGCTTGTTCGAGGGTAAAACCTTTATGGAATTGCAGGCGCAACGTCGCGCGCAGTGGCTGGATAAGCGTTTGGTTCATTGGTCACGCTCGGCAGCCTGAAGACGCGCGCAAGCCAGCAGTTCCAGACGTCGTGCGGCATCGACGCCGTCGAGCAACGCTTCGCTGGGGCCGGGCAAGCGACGCGACCAGTTAGGGTGGGTATCGATGGTGCCGGGCAGGTTCGCCTGTTCGTTGATGCCCAGCGCATCTTCCAGTGGCAGCAATACCAGCGGCGCACGGGTGTGGCCGAGGAAGCGTACGGCGGCATCAACGACTTGATCGGCCTCGTGGGACTCTTCGCGGAAGTTCTGCGGATCCTGGCTCAGTGCACTGCGCAAGCCTTCGCGCTCACGCTGACGATGCTGGCGCCATTCGATTTCGCCGTTGGCATCGACAAAACCCAGGCGTGCATTCCAGTCGATGTCGCGGCCGTGCCACCAGCCATTCAGGGTGGGCAGATCGTGGGTGCTGGTGGTCGCCAGTGCGTTATCCGGCCAGTCGAGAATTGGTTTGAAATGCGTGTTGTCTTGTTCGAACAACAGCACGCGCATGCCGAGCATCGAGCGGGCGATGAGTTTTTCGCGCAGGCCGTCCGGCACGGTGCCAAGGTCTTCGCCAAGAACGATGGCTTGATGACGATGGGACTCCAGTGTCAGCAAACGCAGCAGGTCATCCACCGGGTAATACAGGTAAGCGCCATCCGCCGGTGCCGAGCCGTTAGGGATCACCCATAAACGTTGCAGGCCCATGACGTGGTCGATGCGCAAACCGCCGGCATGGGCGAAGTTGGCGCGGAGCATGTCGATAAAGGCGCGGAAGCCGTTGCGAATCAGACCTTCCGGCGAAAACGCGGAAATCCCCCAGCCTTGTCCGGAGCGATTGAGAATGTCCGGCGGCGCCCCAACGGTCAGCGAGGCGAGCAACTCATCCTGAAAACTCCAGGCCTGACTGCCGGCGCCATCGGCACCCACCGCCAAATCAGCAATCAGACCAATGCCCATGCCGGCGCTGCGAGCAGCGGTTTGCGCACGCTCGAGGCAGCGGTGGATCAGCCATTGGCAGAAGGCGAAGTAGCCGATGCGATCGACATATTCTTCGGCGAACGCTTCGAGCGCAGCGCCGCGTGGGTCGTGCCAGTGTTCCGGCCATTGCCGCCAGTCGAGGTTCTCGCCACGGGCGGCGCGCATTTCCTGAATCGCTTCGAAGCGGCAGTGATTTTCCAGCGCTTCGCCGCCGGCGTGACGGAAACTGGCGAAGTCCGGGTGCAACGGGTGATCGCCAGCGACGAAGCCTTCGTACAACGCTTGCAGCAGTTTCTGCTTGGCATCTGCGGCGGCGGGCCAGTCGACCAGTTTCAAGTCTTCCAGTTGCGCAAACTGCTCGGCCAGGCCGGTGGCGTCGATGGCATCACGCAGGGCACGTTCGCCGAGAATCGCGCCCGGTGCCGCGTACAGCGAATTAAGGAACAAGCGACTGGACGGCGAATAAGGGCTATAGCGGCCGGTGTCGGCGCTGAACATCGCGTGCAACGGGCTGATCGCCAAGGCTTCGGCACCGCGTTCGCCAGCGACTCGGGCCAGTTCTTCCAGCGCTTGAGTATCACCGAAACCGCCATCGCCGGAGCGCCGCAACGAATATAGCTGCACGCTCAGGCCCCAGGCGCGGGGGATCGGATTATCCACCGCATCACCGACGCTGAAGCAGCGTTCCGGCGCGACGGCGAGGGTGAAAAATTGATCGGCGATGTGCACCTGCTGATAACCGACCGGCACCAGACCGGGCAGCACTGCCTCGGAGTCAAGTTTCAGGTTCAGTCGCGAGCCGTCTTCAAGAACGATTTCACACGGGGTCTCCGGCGCGAAGTAACGCGCCAGATCGACGCCGACGCCGACATCGCTGGTCAGCAGCGGCGGCAAATGACGGTCTTGTTGCACGGCTTGCAATTCCAGCAGGCTGGCGTCGATTTCCTGTGCGGTGCTGGCGGGGTGGCCGAGGCCGATCAGGACATTACGCAGTACCGCCGGGGCGACTTTCTGCGGGCGGCCGTTCGCGTCGATCCAGTCGACAGCAAGGCCGGCTCGGCTGGCGAGAATTTCCAGTTGCGCATCGCTCATAGGCGCTCTCCATCCAGAGGTTGCAAAGGGGTTGCGGCCGTGAGGCTGACAAGCGCGCAATACGCGGGCAGTTGGCCCGATTCCGATAGATCGACGGTGGGTGGCTGTTGAAACAACCACACGGCCTCGGTCTGTGGAGGGTTGACCACTGGCGTGTCGCTGAGGTTCAGGTCAATTCGCAGCTCACTGCCATTGCCCAATCGCCAGCGTGCACTGACCGCCGCGTGACCGAGCATGTGCGCGCCGAGTGCCTGGGTGCCGGACAGATGCGGAATGATGTATTGATGGCGAAATTGCAGCAGCTTTTGGTACAGCGCGAGGGTTTCCTGCTGTTTGACGCTGCCATTGCCGATCAACCTTGGCTGTGAATCGTGGAAGGTTTTTTCGGCATTCGGGTCGGGGATTTGCTCGCGTTTGTGCGGATCGGCGAAGGCGCTGAACGCGGCGAATTCATTGCGTCGGCCTTCGCGCACCAGTTCGGCCAGTTCGCCATGGTGGCTGGTGAAAAACTGGAAGGGCTGTTCGGCGGCGAATTCATCGCCCATGAACATCAGCGGAATCATCGGTGACAGCAGCAACAGCACGGTCGCTGCCTGCACGGCGCGCGGGTCGGCCAGATGATGCAGGCGTTCGCCGAATGCGCGGTTACCGATCTGATCGTGGTTTTGCAGGAACAGCACGAACGCGGTGGACGGCAGGTGTTCGCTGGGTTCGCCGCGCGGCTCGCCATGGCGGGTGATGTGGCCCTGGAAGACAAAACCCTGACTCAGGCACCGCACCAATTGCTCGGTGGGTTGCGCGGCGTAGTCGGCGTAATAGGCGTCGGTTTCACCGGTGAGCAAAACATGCAGGGCGTTGTGGCCGTCGTCATTCCACTGCGCGTCGTAGTCGTATTCGAGCAGGCTTGATTGGTTGAGTTCGTTTTCAACGGTCAGCCAGACATGGCGGGTCGGGTCGATCTGCGCGCGGATGCGCTGGGCCATTTCCGTGAGGAAATCCGGGTCTTCGATGGCATGCACTGCATCGAGGCGTAAACCGTCGAAGTGGTATTCGAGCAACCACATCAGGGCGTTTTCGATAAAGAACTCGCGCACTTCGCTGCGTCGAAAATCGATCGCCGCGCCCCATGGCGTGTGTTTGTCTTCGCGGAAAAAGCCTTTAGCGTAACGGTGCAGGTAATTGCCGTCAGGGCCGAAGTGGTTGTAGACCACGTCGAGAATCACCGCCAGCCCGTGGCCGTGGGCGCTGTCGATCAAATGTTTGAGTTGTTCCGGGGTGCCGTAGGAGGCTTGCGGGGCGTAGGGCAAAACCCCGTCGTAACCCCAATTGCGCTCGCCGGGGAATTGCGCCAGCGGCATCAGTTCGATGGCGGTAATGCCCAAACCTGCGAGGCGCGCCAGATGTTGTTCGACTTCAGCAAAACCACCGAGCGCACCGACATGCAACTCGTAGATCACTGCTTCACTCCACGGGCGACCGTGCCAGGCACTGTGTCGCCATTGATAGGCCAGCGGATCGACCACCACGCTGTGGCGGTCGAGGCCACCGTCCTGCGCGCGGGAGGCCGGGTCGGGCACCTCCAGTTCGCCGTCGATGTTGTAGCGGTAGCGGGTACCCGCCGCACAGCGTGCCTTGATCACAAACCAGCCGTCTGCCTGAGGCAGCATTGGCAGGGACTGGCCGTCTTCGAGTTCGACACTGACGTAAAAAGCATCCGGCGCCCACAGCGCAAATTGCGTGTGTTCGGCATCCAGCATGATCGCGCCGTGGGGCCAGGTTTCAATAGACCGGAACGGCATCGTTTACAACCTCCTTGTTCCTTGTGGATCGGTTACTTGTGGATTGCTTTACCCAAGGCCTTGGCCACCAGTTGTTCGTAGAGTTCGGCGTACGGTTCAACCGCTTTGCACCAGTTGAACGGTGCCGCCATTGCCCGGCAACGCATGGCATTGAGCAAATCAGGATAGGCGAAGACTTTGAACGCACGGCTCAAGGCTTCTTGATAGCTTTCAACAGTGGATTCGTCGAAGAGGAAACCGGTAATGCCATTTTCAATGGTGTCGGCCAGCCCGCCGGTGTTGCGCGCAACCGGCAATGAGCCGAAGCGCTGGGCGTACATCTGGCTCAGACCGCAGGGTTCATAACGCGAAGGCATCAACAGGAAATCGCTGCCGGCGAACATGCGACGGGCGTCGGTTTCGTTGAAGCCGATGCGCACACCGATCTGGCCCGGGAAGCGCAAGGCCAGTTCGCGCATGGCTTGCTCTTCTTCCGGCTCGCCACGACCGATGATTGCGATCTGGCCGCCGTTCTGCACGATGTACTCGGACACCGCTTCAGTCAGATCCAGACCTTTCTGATACACCAGCCGCGACACCACGGCGAACAGCGGGCCTTCAGAGTCATTCAGTTCAAACAGCTCGCGGACATGGGCGGCGTTGACGGCTTTGCCTTCCCAGTCACCAATGGCGAACGGCGCGAACAGGTGCGGATCCGTGGCGGCGTCCCAGCTTTCATCGATACCGTTAGGGATACCGCTGAGCAAGCCTTGCTGGGTCTTGGCGGCAAGAAAGCCGTCGAGGCCGCAGCCGAAATCCGGGGTGGTGATTTCCTGCGCGTAGGTGGCGCTGACCGTGGTGATGTGGCTCGAGTAGGCCATGCCGGCCTTGAGAAACGACATCTTGCCGTAGAACTCCATACCTTCCTGTTGCAGGGCATGGTTGGGAATGCCCAGTTCAGGGCACGAGCCGAGGCTGGTCACGCCTTGATACGCGAGGTTGTGAATGGTGAACAGGGTCGGCGTGCGCTGCCCGCGCCAGTGCATATAAGCAGGGGCCAGACCAGCCGGCCAGTCGTGGGCGTGCACTAGATCCGGGCACCAGTGAATTTGTGCGAGGTTGGCGGCGATGTCGGCAGCGGCCAGACCGAGACGGGCGAAGCGGATATGGTTGTCCGGCCAGTCGCGACCGTTGTTGGCGCCATACGGCGAGCCTTCGCGCTCGTACAGTTCCGGGCAGATCAACACGTAGATCACCAGACCGTCAGGCATGTCCATGCGCCCGATCTTGCACGGAGGCAGCGCAGCATGACCGCCGAGTTCGCCGATGATGTGGATCGGGTTCTCGCTGTGCATGACTTGCGGGTAACCGGGGATCAACACGCGCACATCGTGCAAATGGGCCATGGCACGGGGCAGGGCGGCAGACACGTCACCCAGACCGCCGGTTTTCACCAGGTCGGCGATTTCCGAGGTCACAAACAACACTTTCTTCTTGTTGGGATTCTGACTTGCTACTGGCGTCAGCGTTTTGGTGCCGGGGACGTTGATCTGTCGGCTGCCGGGAACGCTGATGGTGCTCGATTCACCCATGGATTGGTGAGCACGCTCTCCCTGAATATCCAATGCCGCACTGATCATATGAATCTCCCGTGTTGTTGATCTGATTCTTGTGTTCTCTCTGTAGGGGCTGCCGAAGGCTGCGATCATTGGCTTTTAAAGGATCAAAAGATCGCAGCCTTTGGCAGCTCCTACGTACGGCAAGCGCAAACGCGCCACGCATCGGTGAGCAAACGCTACCCAACACGCGCAAGCAGAATGGGTGTTTGGGCTATTGCAAGGATTGCACCAGCCGCTTCGGCCCTACCTTTGTGATGACCCGCCGCGTCGTGCAAAAGTTTCGACTTTTTTTCCGGAATGTGACCAACCGGTTTCGTGCCCCGAAAACCAGTCTAGGCCAGATCCTAGAGCGGGCGAGGGCAAATGGGTAAATTGTTCGACAATCGGTTTGCATTAATCGGTAACCGGAGTTTTCAGGGGTAAACGCACCGACGAATTGCAGGTTTTTTTGAGGCGGGGGGCTAAAACGGTGACTGAACAGTCACAATTTTGTGCTGGGGAAGGAGAGGGTTGCACTGTTGTGGTGCGGGCAGTTTGTTGTTGGACTGCACAGAAACCAAGTGTAGGAGCTGCCGAAGGCTGCGATCTTTTGATGTTGTCGTTTGAGATCAAGATCGAAAGATCGCAGCCTTCGGCAGCTCCTACATGGGGAGGTTAATTCAGCGGGCGGATGGGATTGCCCGCAGCCCAGCCCTGAATATCCTCGATCATCTGCGAAAAGAACTGCTCATAATTCTGCCGACTCACGTACCCGACATGCGGCGTCGCCAGCACATTGTCCAACGTGCGAAACGGGTGCATGTCCGGCAACGGCTCCTGTTCGTACACGTCCAGCGCCGCTCCGGCGATCTGCTGTTTCTGCAACGCCTTGATCAGCGCCGCTTCATCAACAATCGGCCCGCGCGCGGTATTCACCAGCAACGCGGTCGGTTTCATCCAGCCCAGCGCCTGCGCATCGACCAAGCCGCGACTGCGCTCACTGAGCACCAGATGCACCGACAACACATCGGCCTGCTCGAACAGCGCTTGCTTGCTGACGTACGTCACGCCGACCTGTTCCGCCCGCTCAGCCGTGAGATTCTCGCTCCAGGCAATCACGCGCATGCCAAACACCTGACCAAACTGCGCGACACGCTGGCCAATGCTGCCGAGGCCGAGAATGCCCAGCGTCTTGCCATGAAGATCGCCACCCAAACCCTGCTGCCATTGCCCGGCGCGCAGGGAATTGGCTTCGTTCACCAGATTGCGTGTGGCCGCCATGATCAGCGCCCAGGCCAATTCCGGCGCTGCATGTTTGTAGCTATCAGTGCCGCAGACCTTGATCCCGAGTTTGGCTGCGGCTGGCATGTCCAGCGCCGCATTGCGCATGCCGCCGGTGACCAGCAGCTTCAGATTGGGCAGACGCTTGAGTAAATCCTCATCGAAACGCGTGCGCTCGCGCATCACGCAAATCACCTGATAGCGGCCCAGACGTTGCGCCAAAGTGGCGTTGTCCGCCGGGTAATCATGTTCAAACGTGACTTCGCCGATGCCGTCCAGCACAGACCAGTCGACCACGTCGCGGGCCACGTCTTGCCAGTCATCGATTACCGCAATCTGCACCGCCATCAGCCTTACCTCATCAATGAACGGGATTGGTTTTGCTCAGCCAGCCCAGCAGCGCTTTGTGGAACTGCTCGGGTTCTTCCATTTGTGGCGCGTGGCCCATGCCGGGGAATTCCACCAGCGTCGACTGCGGGATCAGTTTCGCCACTTGTTTGCCGAGCACGTCGTAGTGACCGATCTTCGCCTTCACTTCCGGTGGCGCAATGTCCTTGCCGATGGCCGTGGTGTCGGAGGTACCGATCAACAACAGCGTCGGCATTTTCAGGTTCTTGAACTCGTAGTACACCGGCTGGGTGAAAATCATGTCGTAGATCAGCGCCGAGTTCCAGGCGACTTGGGTCTTGCCCGGGCCTTTGCTGAGGCCGGCGAGCATGTCGACCCAGCGATCGAATTCAGGCTTCCAGCGGCCATCGTAATAAGTCGTGCGTTCGTAGTCGCGAATGCCTTGGGCGGTGACTTTCAGTTCGCGCTCATACCACTGATCGACGCTGCGGTAGGGCACGCCAAGGGCTTTCCAGTCTTCCAGACCGATCGGGTTGACCAGCGCCAGTTGATCGACTTGTTCCGGGTACAACAACGCATAGCGGGTGGCCAGCATGCCGCCGGTGGAGTGGCCGAGCAGGGTGGCTTTCTGGATGCCCAGCGCTTTCAGCAGTTGCTGGGTGTTGGTCGCCAGTTGCTGGAAGCTGTACTGATAGTTGTCGGGTTTGCTGGAGGAGCAGAAACCAATCTGATCCGGCGCGATCACCCGGTAACCGGCCTCGCTCAGGGCTTTGATCGAACTGTCCCAGGTCGCGCCGCAAAAATTCTTGCCGTGCATCAACACCACGGTGCGGCCATTGGCCTTGCCGTGAGCGGCGACGTCCATGTAACCCATTTGCAGGGATTTGCCTTGGGACTGGAAAGCGAAGTGTTTAAGCGTGTAAGGGTATTCGAAGCCCTGCAGTTCCGGGCCATACGCCGGGCCTTCGGCGGGCGCGGTTTCAGTGGCGGCATGGGCAAACAGGGGCAGGGCGGCGCTGAGGAACAGGCCGGGCAACCAGCGGTTTAACGAGTTGGACATAGGGACAAACTCCATGGAAATCGGCCGATGCTGGAATGGCCGCATTACGGCGACGTTAAACACACAGGCAATGTCGGAGGCTGATGGTTCAACCGAGCCAGCCGAGGGTTAACAGGGCCAGCACGCCATAGCGCGCGCCTTTGGCGAGTGTGACGATCAGCAGAAAGCGTCCGAGGGGTTCGCGCATGACGCCGGCGATCAGGGTCAGTGGGTCACCGATAATCGGCAACCAACTGAGCAGCAACGACCAATGGCCGTAACGCTCATAGTGCTTGCGCGCCGTGGCCATGTGTTTGGCGCTGACCGGAAACCAGCGGCGTTCCTGAAATTGCTCGATCCCGCACCCCAGCCACCAGTTGACCAGCGAGCCGAGCACATTGCCCAGCGTCGCTACCGCCAACAACCCCCACAGCCAGTAACGTTCGCTGACGATCAACCCGACCAGTAACGCTTCGGACTGCAACGGCAATAACGTTGCCGCCCCGAACGCGGCAAAGAACAGCCCGACGTATGCTGCACCCATCAATGAGCCGGGTAGTCCGCCACCACGACGTCAGCGCCGTTCTTTTTCAAACCGATCACTTGATAAGCATCGCTCATGCCATCCATTTCCATGCCCGGCGAGCCCATCGGCATGCCCGGCGCGGCGACACCGAGCAGATCATCGCGCTTGGTCAGGGCCAGCACTTGATCGGCCGGCACATGGCCTTCGACGAATTTGCCATTGATGATCGCGGTGTGGCACGACGCCAGACGCGGTGGCACGCCGTGTTGTTGTTTGAAGCTGCTCATGTCGCTCTCGACATGGTCTTCAACTTTAAAGCCGTTGGCTTCGAGGTGGCTGATCCACTTCTTGCAGCAGCCGCAATTGGCGTCGCGGTGAACTTCGATCGGGATCAGATCGGCGGCTTGCGCCAGGGAAGAAATGAACAGAGCGCTCAGGGTGAGCAGACGCAGAGAGGTTCGCATGACGGGTTCTCGAGTCGAGTGGCGGTCAAAAAAGAACGTATTTTGACCGGTTTTTCCTGCCCGGCTTCAACGGAGTGTTTCCAGTTGCTACAAGACCGGAACGCCTCGCTCCCTGTAGGAGCTGCCGCAGGCTGCGATCTTTTGATCTTGCCCCTTAAAAGCCAAATCAAAAGATCGCAGCCTGCGGCAGCTCCTACAGGGGTGTCACTTTGGTGGTTCAGCTGACTTTAAAGCGCCCCATGATCGCACTCACCCGGCTATTAGCCTCCAGCAATTGCTGCGTATTCAACTCGCTGGCCTGGCCGCTGTGTACCAGTTCCTCAACCATGTGGCGGATTTGCACCATGCTGCGGTTGATCTCTTCGGTCACGGCGCTTTGCTGTTCGGCGGCGGTGGCGATTTGTGTGCTCAGGCTGTTGATGTGGCTGACCGAACCGGCCATTTCATCAAGACCGGTGTTGACCCGCGCCGTGGCGTCGGCCGCCGACTGGCAACTGGCCTGGGTGTTTTCCATCGCCGCCACCGACGAGCTCACGCCTTGTGTAAGGCGGGTCAACATTTCGTTGATTTCCGAGGTGCTGGCTTGAGTGCGAGCAGCGAGGGCGCGGACTTCGTCAGCTACCACGGCAAAACCACGGCCCTGTTCACCGGCGCGAGCGGCCTCGATGGCAGCGTTAAGCGCCAACAGGTTGGTCTGGCCGGCAATCGCGCCAATCACCCCGAGAATCTCGGTGATGCGCTGAGCGTCCTGCTGCATGTTTTCAACTTTGTGCGTGGCGCTGGCCACTTCGTCGATCAGCGCTACAACGCTGTTGGTCGCTTCACCGACCACCACCCGCGAGCGGTCGGCGTTTTCGTTGGCTTTTTGGGTGAACGCGGCGGTTTCAGCGGCATTTTGCGCGACGCTTTCGGCGGTCGAGCTCATTTCGGTGATCGCGGTAACCGTCTGATCGGTTTCCGAGGCATGGCGCAAGAGAATCTGACTGGTATGCGCCGAGGTGCGTTGCAGGTTGTCGAGGCTCGAGGCCATGGCACCAGTGGCGTGAGTCACTTCGCCGATCATGTTTTGCAGATACGCGATAAACGCGTTGATCGAATGGCCGATCGCGCCCAGTTCATCTTCGGCGCGAATGGTGATGCGCTTGGTCAGGTCGGCATCGCCGCTGGAAAGCAAATCAATGTTGGCCTTCAACGCCTTCATGCGCGCGATCAACTGACGAATCGCGTAGACCTGCAGCAGCACCAACAGAATCACCAACGGAATCTGCAACAGGCTCAAGGTGCTGAGCACGTCATCACGCTGGGCGGTAAGCATTTTGGTCGGCAGGGCGGTGGCGAGGAACCACGGCGTGCCTTCGATCGGACGCATAAAGAAGGTGCTGTCCTGACCGTTGTTGTCGAACTCGATGCGTTGCGATTGCTCGCGGTTTTGCAGACCAGCGTTGACCTGCTTGGCGAACGGCAGGTTGCCCGCCAGCTCGCTGATGTTCTTCAGCACGATCGGGCCGCTGATCCGCGAGCTGTTGCTGATGATCTTGCCGTCTGCCTCGACGATGAGCATTTCGGCGTTGAGGTCTTTTTCCTTGCGCGCCACCAGATCATTGAAAAAGCCGAGGGTCACGTCGATGGTCGACACGCCCCACGCTACGCCGTTTTTCTGGATGGCCATGGCGCAGTTGGTGCGCGGTTCGGCACTGGCGTCGTCTTTATAGGCAGCGGCCCAGGCACATTGGCCGCGCGGGGTTTGCATGCCGCCCTTGTACCAGCTCTGGTCGTAGTAATTGGGCGCGGCGTCGCTGTTCCAGAAGGTGTTTACCGCCAGTTTTCCCGAGGCGTCGCGGTGCCAGAAAGTGCTGAACTTGTTGCGTCCGGCTTCACGTTGGCCGGGCAGCGGCCAGATACCGCCGCCGAACACTTTCAATTCGCCGTACTGGTCAACCAGTCCCGGCAACACGGTGTCGATTGCCGCGCTGTCGAGCAGTGGGATGGTTTGAGTGATGCTGCGTTGCTGTGCCTGAACCTTGTTCAATTCGCCCTGAATCTGTTCAGCAACTTCGGCGATGCGGTTGAGCACGACTTGCTCTTCGGTATGGCGCAATTTGGGCGCGACCAATTGGCTGATGCCGACCACGGTCAGCACTGACAACAGCAGAATGAACAGAACCAGAAACAGCGTGTAGCGAGCCTGAATGGTGCGGAATGCGGGCATGGAAACCGGTCCTTGAGCTGCGATTGTAGTTATGGCGCGGGGATTCGAAACAGTGCGGGTATCCCTACGTATCGTCGCGGCAAAGGGAAGCTTTAGGTACTTTCGTACTGGATTTCGAATTGTCGATCAAAGGCACGTATCGGCATTGATACATTCAAACTAACCAGTCTGTTCATTAGTGCTATAAATCTATTCTCGGCGCTCTAACAATATCGCTGTAAGCCTTTATTTAGGAGGCTTTGCAGATTTGTATCTGAAATGTACGAAATGTGTAAAAAGACCATAAATAAGTTGGAGTCACTGGTGTGCCGGCCGATACTCTCGGGCATACAAGTCGCTCAACAAGGACATTTCATGGCCATTTTTCAAGGAGTTTTCGCATGACTATCGGCATTACCGGTACCTGGCAGAGCAAGGCCGGCATTCTGGTTCGCGACACGGGTGCGAAGAAACAAGTGGCTCAGAGCGTCAAGGTGCAGCAGATGCTCACTTTGGTCGGCAACGATCCCAACGCTTTGAATGTGGCCGAAATGGACAAGCAAGGCCTGCGCAAACAGATCAAGGGTTTTGACCCGGCCAACGTGTCGGTCAAGCAATTGGGCAACCTGAGTGAGTTCTTGCGTGGCCGGGGACTGATTTCTGAAGTCACCTCCATCACACTGCTCAATGCTGGCGATAAGTTCGACCGTTTCGGCGTGCAGAAAGACCCTGACGCGCGCTTCAATGCGCTGGAGTATTTCGCGACCCAACTGGACACCATCCAGAGCAACAGCCTTAACGGCAATTTCTACGGGAAGAGCTTGATCCCCGAATTCAAGAAAGCCATCTACGTGCTGCAGAATCTGAAGACCTATGGTGACGGTAACGCCCCTTTGCCGCCTTCGGACAAGGGTGTTAAAGCCAAGGCCTAAACGCCGCAATCCTGTGGTCTGCTGAGTTTTCATCAGACCACAGGCCATCGCTCCCGCTAACGATCAATCTGTGTGGCTGCCTGCGTTTGCGTCAGTTCGTGCAAGCGTTGCATGTGCGGACAGTGGAGATGCAGCGTCCGCTGACACATTCCCCGATGAAACAACGCCAACCATCCCTCGTATTTGCCGTGCCCCGGCGCCAGTCCCGTAAAGACAAAACCGATATCGGCGAGCCGGCTCAGATCCACGGCAAAGTGCCTGGACAGTCTGAGCTTTATCGACACCAGCCAATGCGCTGGCAATTCTCGCAACTGCCTGATCAAGCCCGGACCGATCTTTTTCACAAGCATGTCGTAACGGTTCGCCTGCTTTTCCAGCTGAACCGGTACGCCGCTCCAACGAGACGTTTGATCATCGACACCGAACACGTTGCTGAGGTGGAGCATGAATGCCGCGCAACGGGTCGGCCAGCGTTGGCTCGGCAACGGTTGTTGATAGCCTGGAATGACCCGGCAACCAATGACAATCGATTCCGGCGTGCTGGCGCCGAACGGCGAGGGTACGTAGTCCGGCAGCAGCCCTGTGTTATGAAAGCCAAGGCTGGCGGCCATCCGCTGCGTGTAGGGGTGATGGGTGACTTGCTTGATTGTGACATTGCGACACCCCAACGCCTGCGCATGAGTCAGTAACTGCTCGCCCAGACGCGTGGCGATTTGTTGGCCACGGGTTTGCGGGTGGACGACGCTCAGCGCCAGTTCGGCACTGTGCGAGGCGGTTTCGCGAAACAGTGTGGCGTGGCCGAGGATCTGTTCATCGACTTCGGCAACCAGCGAATGCCATCGATGATCCGCGTGGTTCTGGCTAATCATGTGCGGCAGGTACACATGCGGTTGCACATAGTGATCACCGTAGACCTGCCTGAACAGTTGGCTGACCGCCGTTGCGTCGGAATTGCGGTAGTTGCGTAAAATCAGTGTTTCCATCACGTAAGCCCCGCAGCAGGGGGCGAGTACACGCGCCGATCGAGTACGCGCAAGCATTTTCCGGAGCGCGGATGACGTTGCAGGTCTTCGGATGTGCAACGCTGAATGCGCAGTTCCAGCAATTGGTCAGCCTGCAGTTTTTTGATCAGCGGATAGCACTCGACCAAGCGCGATTCAAGTTGCCGGCAAGCGTTCTCATCGGACGGCGGCGGGGTGGTCGCTCGCCACTTCAGACTCAATACATCCTTGTGCGCTGTCTGTTCGATCATCAGTTGCCAGTCGTCACTGCCAACGGTGTGCTGGACGATGGCGCCGATTTCGCTCGGAATCAGCGAAAGCAGGCCCACGCGCACCCGTTGGCTGCTGGCGCTGCGTCCTTTTAGGGCAAATTTACGCCGGGCGGTGCCGGCGGGCTCACGCCAGCAGGCGCGATCGCCGACCGGGTAGCGAATCAGCGGCATCAAGGTTCGATTCAGGTTGGTCAGCACTACCAGTCCCGGCTGATCACAGTCATCGATCACCGCTCCGGACACCTCGTCAATGATCTCGATAATGGCGTGCTCATCCTGCATTCGATGCTCGCCGTCATCACAGTCCAGTGTACTGGCGCCGATAAAACCGGCATCGACGCTGGCGTAGCCAATGGAGGTGATGCGGGCGTTGGGGAAAACTTGGCCGAGTACCTGCCGCTGCGAAGCAAACAAGCTTTCGCCGCCGTAAAGGATTGTCTCGACGCCCTGCAGAATCTGCCCATGACGGCTCAGCCAGGCGGCAAATGCCAACAAGTGCGCAGGCACTCCTGCCAGAACATTGATCCGATGCTGAACGATCGCTTCCGCCAATACACTGGAATCGACGTCGCCGGTGAAAGGGAATTCGGTAATCGACGTATCGACATGCGCGAGCGCGTCATGAATAAACAGAAAGCTGGCATACAAGTCGCCGGCGAAAAACAGATTGGCCACGCGATCGTCGGGCTTGAACTGCATTGTCAGACTATGACCGAAGTCTCTGACGAGCGCGTGCCATTCACTGCGGCTGTAAACGGACAACTTGCCTGCGCTGGTCGAGCCGCCTGTTTTGAACACCAGCGCCTGACTCGGTGAACCTGTCAGCACAGGCCAACGATCAAGGTCATGACTTTGATTCCAGTAGTCGACTGGATCGGTCAGTGGCAGTTGGGCCAAAGCCGTGATCGGTTGATTAACAGGGCCCAGCGTTTCTGTGTAAAAACCCGAGTGTTGACGAGCGTAGGTGATCAGCTCGTTGAGTTGATGAATAGTTTTCACGGTGTTTTCTCTTGTAATAAGTCGGCTGTTAACGCCGTGAGTCGATGAATATCGGCGTCTTGCCGCTGTGTTTGTGGCGAGTGAAGTGTTCGACGGAACAGGCTTCAACTTCGAGCACCAACAATCCGCTCTGCACGACGGTCGCGAGCGTCAAATAGCTGGCCAGGCGGGTCAGGGCCTCCTCTGATGAGAGTTCCGAGCGCAGGTGCATGCGTTCGACGCCGTCGGGTGCGTGGTCAAGCAACAGTTGGAAAGGGCTTTGCAGGCGCTCGGCCAGTTCGCTCAGGGAAATGAAATCGGTGCCGATACGAATCAGTTTTCCGTGGCGTTGCATCAGTTCGAAACGCGGCGAGAGCAGCCCGCAAGCACAATGCCCGGGCACCCAGCGACCACTGTCGCCGATGTCATAACGCTCGACGAACTGGCCCTCCCGGGCGGTTGAGGTAAAGATCAGTCGGCCGACGCCATCACCGCTCACCGCGACGTCGTCATCGAACCCGATAATTTCCAGGTGCTGGATATCGCTTAGCAGATGGAACACGCCATCGCCGGTCGCCTGGCATGCGTGGCCCAGCGGGCCCGCGTCAACGCTGCCATAGATGGCCGAACGGATGTGGGAAACGCCGCAACTTTGCAGCAGATCGCGACTTTGCTCACTGACGTGCTCACCTCCGAGAAAGACTTTTTCGATGTTGCCGTACGCTTGCAGTCGCTCTTTCTCTTTAAGGAACAAGCGGTGCAGGGTGCTCGGCATGCCAATCAGCACGTTGACGCGTTGATCGACGATCAGTTGCGCGATTTCAGCGTATTCATCATCGGCGGGGGCACCCATCGGCAGGTGGCTAACGTCGAGCAGCTCAAGCACTTTGGCGAAGCTGAAGAACCCCCCGTACAACCCGCCACTGAAGAACAGATTCATGACCCGGTCACGGCGCGGATCCAGACCAGCCGCAAATAGTCCATCGGCCGTTGCACGCATCTGCCGCTCGAAGTCGCGGTAGCTGAAACCCGCCAACGCCGGCAGGCCGCTGCTGCCGCCGGAGCGAAAATACAGTTGCGCTGCCGGATTGATGGGCTGCGAGACGAAGGCGTCTTTACTCATGATCGGCTGACCGTTGCGGACGGGCGCCAGTGGCAGTGGGTCAAGGGTTGCGTGGGTCGGCAGTGTGGTTGCGGACAGGCTGACCGACACTCGACGGCTAAGCCGTTGCAGCGCATAGACGCCGTCGTGGGGTTCGCCGTCATAGCCGTCGTGAATGACATTGACCGGCGCCAGACGGGTGACGCCGGCGCTGATCAGCGTTTGCGTCAGCTCACTGATTTGGCTGTCCTCGCACACCAGCGCGCAGCTTTGCAGGACGTTTCGCCAATTCAGCAAGGTTTCACTGATTCGCGCGCGAGGCACCGGGAAGAGCAGCAAGCTGCGAAACAACGGTGAGGGGCTCAATTGGCGGGTATGCGCCCAAATTACACGCCAGCCTGATCCGCTCCAGACGTGCCCCATCTGCCCGGCAAAACTCTGCGCCAAGCGGGTCATCTGCGTTTGGGTGGTGATTTGCGAGGCTTCTTGCAGCGTGGGTTGCAACGCTGGCCATTGCCCGGCGCGACGTTCAAAGGCCTCGGCCACTTTGTCAGCGATGTCGCGCAGAGCCGCAGGGTCATCGCTGTCCACCAGCAGCCATTGCGGGCTGGAGCACGCCTGCTGATCCAGACGACAGACCTCATCGACCACGGCATCCAGCGCCTGCGCTGATGCCGCCTCCGGTGTCATGTAAACGAAGCTGATGCGATGGCCCCAATCGATCCAGCGGCAACCGGGCGGCAGCTGTTGGCGGATGGCCCGCAACGCGGACTCTCCACCCCAGGCGGCGACGCCGTTGGCCTTTTTGCACAGCTGACCGATGTGCGCAGTGGTCACCGGTAATACGGCGATGTAGCCGGCGAGTTGTCCGCTGGCATCGCATTGCACCAGCGCTTGAAGCAGACGCGCGGTCAATCCTTGATCGCTGCTGCTGGGGCGCAGCCAATTGACGTTGCCGGCCAGCAAACCTTCAAGCACCGCGCAGAATGCCAGCAACGGCGCGTTGCCCGGCGTGATGTGCACGACCAGTCCCAATGCGCGCCAGCTTTCGAAACGTGGCTGACGGTAATCAATACGCCGCAGTGAGGTTGGTTGATCGCCGAGTTCGCGCGCAAGTTTGTGGCGTAAAACATCGTCCTGGCAGAAGTTGATCAACGCTTGGCATTGCTCGGCGTCGAGCGCGAGTGTGCTGCCGTCGCGCAATTGTTCGGCGAACCGGATTGCTGCGCTGATCACCGTTTCTGCGCGCAAGGGCATGCTCAAGCGCTGTGGCAGATCCGCATAAAGAGTGTGCAGTGCGTCATCGAGGCTACGTTGGGGATTCAGCTGTCCATTAATCAAAAACATGTCAGTGATCCCCCAGCAGTTCGGCGGCGGCCATGGCGCAACTGCGTCCGGCACTGGTGCCGGCGCGGCCATGCAGTTCAAACCAGTCACTTTCCAGGCCGCAGTTGCAGCTTTCGCCGGGGTGTAACGTGGCCAGGTCACTCATCACTACCGCATGCGCAGGACTCGACGAGATGTAGGGCGAGACGAATCCCAACAAGCCTTGCCTGCCATAGGGCAACACGCGAAAGTCACCGGGATCGCGTATGTAGACGCGTGAATACACCGGCACATGAAAGTGATGCTCAGCGCATTCGACGTAAGGCACTGCGTGCTCGACGGCTCCATAACCATCGCGACAATTCGACGGCTCAATCCCCAGTTGCCGGTGGATTTGCGCATATAACTGCGCTTTTGGGATTTCCTGCTCGGCCTGGGTTTTCCAGCCACCACCGAAAAACACCAGCGAATTCGGCGGTAACTGTAAATCCGCTACACCGGTCGCCTGCATTCGCTGCAGGGCCTGCCAGAGAAATGCGGGAAAGCCGAATATCCTCACCGGCAGGCCTTTTTCAGCGAAGGATTGCAGAGCAGCGATCACGCCAAATACATCGAACTGATGACCGTCGCCCGTATTGCGAAGGGCGTAGATCACGCGATTTTTTGGCGCAAAACGGCAGAGAAACTGATCGGTATACGCGGTTCCCAAGGTAATGCGATCTTTTGGCTCGTAGCTCAGAAGCAAGTAGTTGCATGGGGTTTCGGGAGTGTTCCAGCCGTAATGATCGAATATTCGTTCGACCATGAACTGGGCGCCAGCCAGGCTGCGTGTGTCATAGCGCATACGGCTTTGTTCGCCGCTGGTGCCCGAAGACGTCAGTTCCAGTGCGTGCTCACCGGTGCTGCTGAGCAGCAGGTGACGCTTGAAAAAACTGGCGAAGATCGGCGGCAATGTTGACCAGTCGTCCAGGCTGTCGAGGTCATGCACATTTATTCCATGACTGTTCAGCCAGTGCTCGTAACCGGGGGTGTGCCGGCAATGAAAACGACTGGTCTCGGCCATGGCTTGATCGAACAGTCCTGCGGGGGCCGAGGTCCGACAATAGGGCTGCGGCAACGCGCACAGCGCGTCGCTATAGGGCAGATGAGTCATCAATAATCCTTTATTGAGGTGGAGGTGGCGCGGTTTTCGCGCCTTGTAAAAAGCCGTAGAGAAAAGGCAAACACAGCAGGCCGCCGAAGGCTGACCAGAGTGCGAAGAATTCAACGCGTGAGCCACCGCCGCCAGCAGCAATCAGCGAGCCGCCGATGCCCATCACGGTGATCGAAATCATGCCGATCATGGCGGACACCAGCCCCTTGCTGTCATCACTGGCAAACAGTGCCATTCGATACAAAGCGGCATTGCTCATGCCCAACCCGATGGCGTACAGCGCCAGGCTGGCAATCACCGGGGTGATGGTTGTGCCAATCACTGCGCACACGCCCAGAGCCAGCAATCCAAGACTGAAAGGCCAGAGTGCCAGGCCTATCAATTCGGGTATCGAGTGCGTCAGTAATAAACGATCAAGCATCAGGTTGCCGACGATAACTGCTGAGAAAATCGGGATTTGCCAAAGGCCATATTCAACCGAAGTCAGGCCCAGCAGCTGGATCAGTAACAAGGGGGCAAGGCCAATCCAGGCAATCAACGGCAGGCTCATCAGGCCTAGCGCCAGACTTGCAGCGAGGAAACTGCGATTGGCCAGCAGGGCCAGATAACGCTGACGGGTCTGTCGCCAAGAGAAGGCCACCGGGTGTAGCGCCCGTCCGTCCCGGCGCACAGTGCCCACGGTTTCAGGCATGCAGATAAATAGCCCGACCCAGACCACGCCAGCCGCCAGCGCGAGTCCCAGAAACAGCTCGCGCCAGTTCACCCATTCCAGCAGCAGGCTGCCCAGCAGCGGCCCGAGTAAGGGCGACAACAGCGCCACATTGCCGAGTAATGCCATCAGGCGCACGGCGTCCGCCTCGCAGAAAACTTCCTGAAGGGCCGGATAACTGACGGCCACCACAAACCCCAAACCCATGCCCTGCAGCAAGCGCAGCAGATTGAACATTTCGATGCTGTCGGTTATGAAGGCAACCGCGCAGGAAATACCAAACAGTGCGCAACCCAGCAGCAGCATCGGTCGCCGCCCGCATTGATCCGACAATGGCCCGATCAGCCATTGCAGGCAGACACCGCCAATCAGGTACAGATTGAAAGCGTTTGGCACGTGACGCACATCGGCATCCAGCTCCGTCACTACCGTCAGCATGGCCGGCATGATCATGTCGCTGGCCATGTAGGTCAGCAATTCAAACGCCATTATGGCCAGACAAAATCCGATGGCCTGTCGACGGTGGATCCTGATAAGTGTCCTCTGCATAAACATCCTTGTTTGCGAGTCGAAAAAGATTCTCAAATCCTAGGCGCGCGCCATCCGGTGGCCTAACGGTTTGCTGCGACATTAGATTTCAAATGCTTGCGGCTTGTTTAAGCGCTGGACTGGCGGATCGGCGCACACAAAAATGCCCGCTTGAATGCGGGCATTGTGTGCAGTGGATCGGCTGGGTGATTTCCCTGTCGCGTTCATTCAGAGAAGAGCGGGCAGGGCGAACAATCCTGTTCTAGCGATGTTGATAATAACCAGGGCCACCCTGGTAGTAACGATGGTGATCGTCGTGCCAGCCGCCGTGGGGGAAGATGATGCAGCCACTCAGGGTCAGCACGGCAAGAACGGGAATCAGCCAGGTGATTCGACGCAGCATTTCAAAAATCCTCATGGTTACGCCGTCATGAAGCCAAAACTCTTCATCGGCTGTAACATGAGACCCAGATTGCAGCGGCGCATCCCCGTGAAACGGTAAGCGCATGGCATGCAAACAGATACAAACCGGATACATTTCAAAGTTTCAGGAAACCGCAATGACCCATAAGCAACGTTTGATTTATTCGATTCTGATTGCCGTGTCGGTACTGGCGATCATGCTCGGCCTGTCCTGGGCGCAAAACGCCGGGATGATCACTGAAAAGATGTTTCAGTACATTGCCATCGCCGTGGCGGTGATCGTGGTGATTATCAACGCCGTGATGCGCCGCAAGGTCAAATCCTGACGGCGATCGCTGTACGGATTACTCGTTGAGAACGGCCGCAGCTTGTGGATGCAGGCTGTAACTCTTGTCGGCGTTGAAGGTGATGACACCTTCGGCGCACAGTCGTTTGAGGACTTCGCGGACGCTGAGAAATGACAGCGGAATGTCCAGATCCAGCAATTGGCTGTGGACACCGCGAACGCCCAGACGACGTTCGCTTTGTGCCGCGACCAGCAGGGCGTCGATGACTTTCAGGCGGATCAGACTGGTGCGCAGACCAAAACTTTTCAGTAGCAGGCGGATCCGTTCGTTGCCGTGACGGTCGGCACGCTGCCCGAAATCGCTCGCCAGGGAGCTCATGGAAGCCCCTTGTGGCGCCTGGCTACCGTCCGATGGTAGTTGCGAGTTGTACATGCGATTACTCCTTTGCAGGGCCAGATCGGGAAAGGTTTTTGTGCTCTCTCTAAACAAGACGAATCAGCACGAGAAATCATGAAAGAAAAAATGTAGAAATTTTGTCGGAAATTCGTCTTTTCTCCGTAATTACGGCTTCAGATCGCTGTTCGGCGGCCTAAATTTTTTTTCTCGGCTTCGTTACTTGCAAAGGCTCATTGCGCGTGGACGCGTGGGTGTTTTCAGAGCGGAGCCGATGCCCGTCCTTTCAGGCCAGGCACGCCTGCGCTCTTCGGCATTTCGATCAGGAGCGAGCGTGATTATTTCCAGGCAGTTAATTGGGCTGACCCTTGCCGGTATGGCCTTCGGGCTAAGTTTTTCCGCCCATGCACTCAGTCCCGCCACTGAGGCCAGCGCCGATATTCGGCGTACCGCTTTTGGCGTGCCGCACATTCGCGCTGACAACGAACGCGGTTTGGGTTTTGGCATCGGCTACGCCTACGCGCAAGACAACCTCTGTCTGCTGGCCAACGAGATCGTCACGGTCAACGGTCAGCGCTCACGCTATTTCGGCCCGGATCAGTTCACCGTGGAAGAGCGCGAAAATCGCGTCAGCGATGTGTTTTTCAATTGGCTGAACACGCCTGAAGCGGTCAATGGTTTTTGGCAGGCACAGACTTCCCAAGTGCAGGATCTGGTCGAAGGTTATGCCGCCGGCTACAACAAATATCTTGCCGAACGTCGCCAGCAAGGCCTGCCGCAGCAATGCCAAGGCGAATGGGTGCGCGACATTTCCACTGAAGATTTGGTCAAGTTGACGCGGCGTCTGCTGGTTGAAGGTGGTGTTGGTCAATTCGCCGAAGCATTGGCGGGTGCGACACCGCCACAGTCCACTGCCCGGATCGAGCACGATCATCACGCTTATCAAATGGCCGACCTGCGCCAGCAACGTTTCGCCCTGGATCGCGGCAGTAACGCGGTGGCCGTTGGCAGCGAGCGTTCATTTAATGGTCGCGGCATGTTGCTGGCCAATCCGCATTTTCCTTGGGTCGGCGGCATGCGTTTCTATCAGATGCACCTGACCATCCCCGGCAAGCTCGACGTTATGGGGGCTGCGCTGCCGGGCCTGCCAATGATCAACATCGGTTTCAACCAGCACTTGGCGTGGACGCACACGGTCGACTCGTCGAAACACTTCACGCTCTACCGCCTGCAACTCGATCCAAAAGATCCGACGCACTACATGCTTGATGGCAAATCACTGCCAATGAGCAAGCAGACCGTAACGGTGCAGGTCAAGCAGGCGGACGGCCAAGTCGTGCCGGTATCGCGAGACATTTATAGCTCGCAGTTCGGCCCGGTGGTGCAGTGGCCGGGCAAGCTCGATTGGGATAATCAATACGCGTACAGTTTGCGCGACGCCAACCTTGAGAACGATCGCGTACTCAAACAGTGGTACGCAATGAATCAGGCTGCCAGCCTCAAGGATTTGCAGGATTCGGTGCACAAAATTCAAGGCATTCCCTGGGTGAATACCCTCGCCGTGGATGACAAGGGACAGACGCTGTATATGAACCTGTCGGTGGTGCCCAACGTCAGTGCCGACAAACTGGCCAAGTGCAGCGATCCGCGTATCGGTTTGCAGATGATCATTCTGGACGGCTCGAACAGCGCTTGCGCCTGGGACATTGATCCGGCAGCCGCGCAGAAAGGTATTTTTGCCTCCAGCCAGCTGCCGCAATTACTGCGCAAGGATTTCGTACAGCATTCCAATGATTCCGCCTGGCTGGCGAATCCGGCGCAACCCTTGACCGGGTTCTCGCCGCTGATCAGTCAGGAGGGTCAACCGTTGGGGCTGCGCTCGCGTTTTGCCCTGAATCGTCTCGCCAGCCTGAGCAAAAACGCTACCCTGGCGGTGAAGGATCTCCAGCACATGGTGATGGACGACCAGGTGTATCTGGCGGGTCAGGTTGTGCCGGATCTGCTGAAATTCTGCGCCAATGAAACAGGTACTGACACTGCTGCGCTGAAACCGCTGTGTGCCAGCCTGAGAGCGTGGGACGGCCGGGCCAATCTGGATTCGGGTCTGGGCCTGGTGCACTTCCAGAACATCATGCAAGCCTTGCAAGAATCTCCGGATATCTGGCGGGTGGCGTTCGATCCAAAGGATGCGCAAAACACGCCACGTGGTCTGGCTATTGAGCAGCCAGCGGTGGCCAAAGCGCTTCGCGAGGCCATGTTGGCGTCGGTCGCATTGAGCGCAAAAATGGGCCTCAAGTCTGACGCTCGCTGGGGCGATATTCAGGTGGTCAGCAGTGGCGGGCAACAGACGCCGATTCATGGCGGGCCGGGTACTTTGGGGATCTATAACGCGATTCAGAGCGTACCGCGTGAGGACGGCAAACTGGAAGTGGTCAGCGGCACCAGCTACCTGCAAGTGGTCACGTTCGATGAAAAGGGCCCGCACGCGCAAGGACTGTTGGCGTTCTCGTTGTCCAGTGATCCGACATCGAAGTATTCGCGGGATCAGACTGAAGCGTTCTCGAAGAAACAATGGAGCGTCCTGCCGTTTACCGAACAGCAGATTCAGGCGGATCCGCAGTATCAGATACAGACAATCCGCGAAGCACTGGATAAGACTGGAAAAGTGGCAGCGCAGTAAAAACGGCTATTGCCGACTTTAAAAATGGGGGCCGCATCCCGCAAGGGGCGCGGCCTTCAGCTTTTTGGCGGTTGTTGTGGCAGCGCGTTGATCACCGGGTCGCCATCCTTGTTGCGCGACAGATAGACCGGCAGCACTTTAGGCAGGGTGCTTGGCAGATTGTGCATCTCTTTGATGTTGTAAATGCCCCCCACGCGAATCGCACCGGTCGCGTTATCGTTGAGCATCAACGGTTTGTCCAGATAGCGATTGATCAGCGGCAGTGCGTCGTTGAGCGACAGATTGTCGAGCACCAGTTTGCCGCTACGCCAGGCCAAAGCGCTGTCGTTGGGGTAGGTCTGGCTGATCTGCGGCATGTAATCACCATGCTTGTAGCGAGCTTGCATCGACGGCCCGAGACGCAAACCATCACCCGACAATGCGGTGTTGCTGGTCACCAGCACTGAACCCTCGATCAGGTTGACCCGCACCTGGTCTTCATACATCCAGACGTTGAAACGTGTGCCCGTTACACGAATCCTGCCTTCGCCTGCACGCACGACAAACGGGTGGCTCATGTCATGGCTGACGGTGAAGAACGCTTCACCTTTTTCCAGGGTGACGCGGCGCTCGTCCTTGTAATTACTGAAGGTCAGCTCGGTGTTCAGATTCAGTTCGAGCTGGCTGCCATCACCCAGCGTGACCTGACGTACGTTGTCGGTGGCGGCGAAATGCTGATAGCTGTTGGGCAACCAGCCAAGGTTCCAGCCAGCGACTGCAGCCAGCGGTAATGCGATGGCGCAAACACCAGCGGCTACCGCGTAATGTCGCCACGAGCGTGACGGCGCGCGGCTGATCGGCACGACAATGTCAACTTCGGGGCGCGGCAGATGTTCGGCAACGTCCCAGATTTCCAGCATCGCTTCATATTCGAACGCATGCAGCGGGTGAGCATCGAGCCATTGTTCGAACGCGCGTCGCTCTTCGTCCGTGCAATCAGCCGCGTGCACACGCATGCACCAATGCGCGGCGGCATCGGTGATCGCATCGTATTCGGCTTCCGAGAGAGTGTCTTGGGTCATTGACTCGTCCTGATTTCGCACATTCTAACCTTGACGATCAGTTGCCGAGAACATCCGTCATGGCAATTACCCATCAAAGTGGAACTTATTTTTCCCTTGGGCGCCCAAAAAAACAGGACACCCTCGCGCACTATCCACAAATGGATTGAAAAAATGATCAAAAGAACTTTTGCCGCCCTGATTGCCACCGCCAGCTTGCTCAGCGCTGGCGCCGCGCTGGCAGACAAGCCCGGTGCAGGCTGGATCACCATTGAGAAAGCCATCGAAATCGTCAAAACCAAAGCCGGTTACGTAGAGGTTTACGAAATCGAAGCCGACAACAACGGTTACTGGAAAGGCGAAGGGCGTAAAGCCGACGGCGTTGTGTACGAGTTCCGCATCGACGGTGCTTCGGGCAATGTCTTGCGGGATCAGAAAGACTGACGTCACAGTTCCTTGTCTCAATCATGCGCAGGCCTGGCCTGCGCATTTTTTTGCCTGATTACGGCGAAATGACTGGTGCCGGATCCAATTGCCGGCCCATCTCGCCGATCAGGAAAGCAATCGAGTCGGCATTGCGCAAAATAGTATCAATGCGCGGATGTGGCGTTTGTTGATCGAGGAAGGCATTGCGTGCGTCGTTCAGCGTGGGGCTCAGCGTGGCGTCGAGTATCTGTCGGCTGACGTGGGTCATGTCAGGCAGTTGATCGAAGCCAATCCAGGCTTGTTGCTTATTGCTCCAGCGCGAAAACAGCTCTTGTCGCGGAGTGGCCAACGACAGCGCTTCACGCTGGAACGTCTGCTGAGTGTTTTTCATCGCGATGCCTTGGCCGGTAAGGGTCTCGATCAAATCGCTGAAGGGCCGGCGGGCTTCCAGCGAGGCAATGTCTACGGCGTTGCAGATTTGATGGGCGAATTCATGAATCAGCACGGACGCCTGGGCATGCCCGTCGACATTAAAGGGTTCGGTCAGAGAAGATTTGTACCAGTCCAGTTGCTGGGAGAAGAATTTTTCGGTGAAGTGCACCTTGCGTTGCTCATCCTCATCCAGGACGAAGGCAATCAGGTTGGCGCCGGGGTATTTGTTCGAACCAATGACGAAGCGGTCGGTGTTCATCAAGTCCTCACTCGGATCTACCAGCGCCGTGCACACCGGGACGATCGCCTGTTTTATTTTGTTGATCAGCGTGTCGTCGATCTGACTCACATCAAAGAACTGTTTGAGGAAGCGATCGAGTCGGGTGCCGACCGGTGCACTGCGCAGTTGTGCCAGATTATGCAAGCTGTTGAATGCGTAATAGCGGGCCATATCGATGGCCTGCACCAGCATCCGCGCTTTGTCCGGGTGTTTGCGGCGGATGGCCTCCATGCCGAGTGCCTCGATGTTCAATACCAGCCGGCGTTCGCGGTCGGCGGCGAAGCGGTTGTACATCTTGGACATCGCCTTGCCGTAATGGACGGTGTGCCGGTCAGGGTCGAGAATCAGCTGAGTGCCGATTTTTATGAGCGATGGCCCGTGGGTCTGCTCATTCAGCAACTGCCAAACCGGGCCGGGTTTTTCGACGCGATAAACCTTACCCGCGACAGCCGCGTAGGTGCGCTTGTCCGTGGTGTTGAAGTAAGTACCGGTGTCGAGTTGGTGGCTGAGGTCTTTCAGGGCAACTGCGTTGCTTTCAAAAGGGTGCAGTTCGGTGCGCGATGGTGCGGTGGGTTTAATCCGATCAAGGTGCGGTGCCGCCGGCACTGATTCCTCGGGCACGGCCGTCGATTCTGCAGACGCCTCGATCGACAAGCGTCCCATGCTGACCATTTGCAGTGCGCCTGCAATAAATGCGTGTAGCGCGCGATTCCAATGGTGATCCTGTAAATCCTCTGCCGATTCCTTGAAGTCCTTGTAGCTTCGCCACAGAAAGGAGAGGTAGGCGAGCTTGCCCGGGAGGATGGTGGATATCAGTTTGATACCCCCACTGAAGAGTTTTTTTGCAGCTTCCCAATCAGACTGCGCGGTACTTTTCAATTGGCTCGCGAGCAGGTGGGGCAGCAGCGAAGTGTTGTCGTCGTAGAGATGGTGCAGAATATTGCCGGTGAGCGGACTCATCGCCAATGTCATTTCACTGACTTCGCCAATGCTCGAGTGCAGCAGTCCGTGCAGGGACGCTTGCTGGTTTTCGGGTGCGCGTCGAATAAGCTGATTTTGCAGGCTACCCGGTGTATTCAGCGCGGCGATCAGGTCGCTGTCTGTTGCAAACTCTCGAAACACCTCCTCGTCATAGGGTGCATAGAGCACTCGCAGACTATCGTTTGCGCCGATGACATACATGCCTGGTATTTCAACGGGTATAGCTCGTGGCGTCTTGATCAGCGACAACGGGGAAATAGTTGCGTGTGCGCCTTCTACGGTTGCGCGGGCCTTGCCGTCCGGCATGTCCAGAACTTGCGTTACCAGGTTGAAAGCTTTGTCAGACAAGCGTTGCTGCAGCTTCAGAGCATGCGCGTGTTGCAACAATTGCCAAGGTAGCTGGCGGTGAAAACGCTGTTTGCGAACGTCTTGCGCGAGGGCATCAGTAACGGTTTTTGCGTAGGCGCTCGGAATCTTCAGCGACGCCAGCATTTTTTTGACGACGGATTGATCGAGTCCTGGCGGTAGGGCTCGACTGGTTTTCGAGGCCACGCTGAAGCCGGTGCCCTGGGCGATATTGATGTGATTGAGGGCAAACTCGGGAAGGCTTTGCGCAGGTCCGGCGAGCGCCAGACTGGGCGTGATTTCTATTCGTTGCGGCTCAAGGTGGCTGCCGGGGAATTGCGCGTCGAGCAAAGTTTTCAGCGTTGCCTCTACGTAGTTCGACAGAGAAGGAATGCCGTGCAGATAATCCTTGTCGTCCGTCACGCTATTGCGCCACTGCTCCAATAACTCGAAGTGCAGCTGTTGCTCGGCAAGCGGCGCCATGCCTAGCCAGGCCGGCAGCAATTGCTGCTGCCTGATGGCTTGGGCAACATCCGCGGCGCGTTGCAAGTTGGTTTCCAGCGGTGCTTTGCTGAGCAAAGACAGAGCCTTTGTCAGTCGAGCGGAATCCTTCAGGCGTACACGTAATTGTTCGCAACGAGCCAGATAGTGATCAATGGCCGATTGCATGCAGGTCTCCAGCACATTGCCCTCGATCAGTTGCAACGAGCCTAACGAATACCGGCGGTGGAGCAGTTGTTGTGACGGCCGAAGGTTTTCCAACAGAGGAAGCCGTTGAACGCTGTCGAGAAGCCGGAAGTTCAGCGCTTGTCGGGCGCGGAGGATGTCGTCAAACGCTTCCAGTCCCCAGGCAGGTGTCCACAAGATCACGCGTCCGGAGTGTTCTGTATCGAGACCGCCGCGTTCCGTCAGCAACACACATTGATCGAGGGGCAGTGGTTTTGTCTCTCCGGAGCAATTCACTGTCAGCGACCATGCATCGGGGCGAAAGCCATTCAGTGGACGACGGTTGCTGCGTGTCGGCTGGTCGGCATCAAAAACGTTATCGACTATCGCCCTCTGTGCTTTCTGGAGCGTGCCGTAAATCACCCGCATGCGCGCTTCGCCACAAATACCTACGAACAGGGCATGGGCCAGCCTCGGTTTCATTTGCTCAAGGTAATTGCGCTGCGACGTTGCTGGCGTGAGTGGTTGCGCCGCGAACTCGACAACGATGGGCGCTTTGACGTCGGCGAATGACTTGATTGCCAGTCTGGTTTTGTCGGCTAATACCCACGAAGGCTGTTCGCGCCCGAACAATGCCGGGCGGGTACTCCAGCGCTCGTCGGCGTCGAAGTTCAGTAACTGCTCGTGGAGCATCGTGCGAATGTCCAGCGCCTTGTCGGCCAGCGCATGTATGTCAACGGCACCATCGCTGTGGCGAAACACCTGCAAGGCGTAATCAATGTTCTGCCGTTGTTTGGTGATGATCAACTCGAACAGCACTTTGAAGATCTCGCCGGAAACGATTTCCCCTGTCACTTGCGGGCGGTCGTAGCCGATGAAACGGTTGCGTTCCTCCAGATTCAACAGGCCGTACAGTTCATCTTCGTGTCCGACGCTCCTGAATTTCCTCAGCAAGGTCTCCTTGAGATCGAGGTAGTCCTTGAGCACCTGCAAGCCCTGTGTAGGGGTGTAGAGATAAGCGTGGTCGTGGCTGATCATCAACGAGCCCGCCAGCTCCACGTAATTGGCCTGGTATTCCCACATCCGCACCGTTTCGATGGTCGGCAGCCGAGAGGCGGAAGGCAGCGGCTCGATCATTTGGTGCAGCGTGACGAATTGCGCGGCACCGATAATATTGGTTTCGCGTTTGAGCAGCAGTTCGGCCCGTGCCTGATCATCCAGCGCTTGAGCGAAAAAGTCGCGACGGGTAGAGCCGTCGGCGCAAGGGGCCTGCCAGTAAGCTTCGAGTTGCGCAAACAACAACGCGGCCAATTTTCTTGAAGCGCTGAGTACGGCGTTCTCCCAGAGCGCTTCATCCCCGGATCGCGGCGTCATGGCCGGGTTGGAAAATTCGTGCAACTGGCCGGCCGGCCAGCATTGATTGCGGTAATACATCAACACGGCGTCGTTCAGGCTCATGGAGTCCAGCCAGTGTCGGGTTTGATCGTTGTCGGGATTGAGATAAAAACTCACACGTGTAAGGCGATGTTGCAGGCCGGGAAAAGCGTTTCCAAGCAATCCATCCATGACCTGTTCAAGCAATGCGTTGAGTGAGGGTAACTGTTGCAACTCGACAAGCATGGCTTCAGCGTTCACGCGTTGCGCCTGTCGAATCAAGGCCTGCTGATCATCGAATACATCGCCAGAAATGGTTTCGAAGGTGACCCGGATGGCCGCTGAATCCAGTAGGCGTTTGCGCCGGGATATCGGTAAAAAAGCCAACAACCGTTCGGCGTCGCCGGAGGAATTCAGGCGTTTTTCCAATTGCTCGACGAGATCGACGCGACTGTAGTGTTTTTTGATGCCTTCGTAAGGGGTGTAGAGAATCTCGCCGCGGTCGTTCGGTGTGGCGCCAAGAAGAAAACTGCCCACCAAGGGTTCGGCGGGGGATTCGTCAGTGTTGAGTAAGATGCGCTGGGCCAGCATCGGCGGCACTTGTTCACTGCGCAACGCCTGAGTAGCCAGTTCAATATGGGCCAGCCAGTCGAAATCCTTGCTCGACAAACCGTGGGTTCGGCCCAACTCAGCCCAGAGGCCGGGAGACTTCAAGGTTTCTGGAAACAACAACGGGGAAAAAGGTGCGGACATGCGCGAGTCTCGACAGGGCGCATCGGTAGCGCCGGAAGATAGAGTCGCTAGGTTATGGGGCGAAAGAGAGATGCGTGCGGTACATAGTTACCGCACCCAGTGCCCGAGAGTGTGCCAGTCTGTGACGCCGTTGCCCTCGGCAAGGGTTGACACGCTGCCTTACAGGCGTGATTAATCGATTCGCGAATTCGTACGCTGTTGTTCCCTCCAATAATTAATCTGGAGCTTCAGATGTCTGCGCCATCCGATCATGTGTCTGCTGCTGTTTTATCCACGCTGTCGCTCGAAGAACTGACGCAACTGCTTGAAACGATTTTTTTGCGCCACGGCACCTCTGCGCAGGTCGCTCGATCACTGGCCGCTAACTGTGCCGGCGCAGAGCGTGACGGGGCGCACAGTCACGGCGTGTTCCGTATCCCCGGTTATGTGTCGACCCTGCAAAGTGGCTGGGTCAACGGGCAGGCTGTGCCGCTGGTGGAGGATGTCGCTGCCGGATTTGTGCGGGTTGATGCCGGTAACGGGTTTGCCCAGCCAGCGTTGGCGGCGGCCCGTCCGTTACTGATTGAGAAAGCACGCAGCGCCGGGATCGCGGCGCTGGCGATCCGCAATTCCCATCACTTCGCGGCACTGTGGCCGGACGTTGAGCCGTTCGCCGAGGAGGGCCTGGTCGCCCTGAGCGTGGTTAACAGCATGACGTGCGTGGTGCCGCACGGCGCCGATCGGCCATTGTTCGGTACCAATCCGATTGCTTTCGCCGCGCCACAAGCCGGGGCGGCGCCGATCGTTTTCGATCTGGCCACCAGTGCCATTGCGCACGGCGACGTGCAGATTGCCGCGCGCAACGGCGAGCGCCTGCCGCCGGGAATGGGCGTCGATAGCCTTGGTCAGCCGACGCAAGATCCGAAAGCCATTCTGGAAGGTGGCGCGCTGTTGCCGTTTGGCGGGCACAAGGGCTCGGCGCTGTCGATGATGGTCGAGTTGCTCGCGGCGGCACTCACCGGTGGAAACTTCTCGTTCGAGTTCGACTGGAAGAATCATCCCGGCGCGAAAACGCCATGGACCGGTCAGTTGCTGATCGTGATTGATCCCTCTAAGGCGTCGGGCCAAAGTTTTGCCGAGCGCAGCCATGAACTGGTGCGGCAAATGCACGGCGTCGGGCTCAAGCGTCTGCCGGGTGATCGTCGGCATTTGCAACGTGAGAAGTCGCTCAAGTACGGCATTGCCCTGGAGACAGACACTTTGGAACAGCTGCAGCGGCTGGCCGGACACTAGGTTTATCAGTGGACTCCATCGGCTGCCGGAGAGGCTTCGGCAGCCCATCAAAGCTGTGCTTTACAGATTTTGAAATAATTTGCGACTGGGGAAAGGCCCGCTTCTGCCTGTACGCTTCAAGGCCTTTTTCCTTTCAGGATTTGCATGAACACCCTCTCGGAGCCTCCCAGTTATCCGTTTCCCATGCGCCACGGCGCGGTCTTGACGCACTCGCAGCATCCGGTTTTCCGACACCCGACTATCGTAGACAACGCAGCTTCAGAGCTATCGCGTTGCACTTCGCCGTGTCCGGCAGCCTGAATTTACTGAAGAGAGATCGAGATATTTTATGGAATGGTTAGCGGATCCCACGGCCTGGTTAGGCTTGTTGACTTTGATCGTGCTGGAACTGGTGCTCGGCATCGACAACCTGGTGTTCATCGCGATTCTGGCGGACAAACTGCCGCCGCATCAGCGTGACCGCGCGCGAATCATCGGCCTGTCGCTGGCGTTGATCATGCGCCTGGGCCTGTTGGCGAGTATTTCCTGGCTGGTGACCCTGACGCAGCCGCTGTTCGAGGTATTCGACAAGAGTTTCTCCGGTCGCGACCTGATCATGTTGTTTGGTGGTGTGTTCCTGTTGTTCAAGGCAACCATGGAGTTGCACGAACGGCTGGAAGGTCATGTCGGCGAGCGCACCTCTAACACCGCGTATGCGCTGTTCTGGCCGATCGTCGCGCAGATCGTGGTGCTCGACGCCGTGTTCTCGCTGGACGCGGTGATTACCGCTGTCGGCATGGTCGATGAACTGGCGGTGATGATGATCGCGGTGATCATCTCCATCGGCCTGATGATTGTTGCGAGCAAGCCGCTGACACGCTTCGTCAATGCGCACCCGACGGTGATCATGTTGTGTCTGGGCTTCTTGATGATGATCGGCTTCGCCCTGACCGCCGAAGGCCTGGGTTTCCACATCCCGAAAGGCTATCTGTACGCAGCCATCGGCTTCTCGATTCTGATTGAAGTGTTCAACCAGATTGCCCGTGCCCGTCGCAAACGCTCGATGCAGGGTTTGCGTCCGATGCGTGAGCGCACGGCCCACGCGGTCATGCGTCTGCTGGGCGGACGCAAACTGGCAGTGGAGGAAGTGGGCGAGGAGATTTCCGACCTGCTCGACAACGGCGAAGCGCCGAGTACGGAACTGTTCGACCGCCGCGAGCGCGTGATGATCAGCGGCGTTCTGCAATTGGCTGAACGTCCGATTCGTGTCCTGATGACTGTGCGCGCCGATGTCGACTACATCGACCTGGCCGACGACGCCGAAGCGATTCGTACACGATTGATGCATTCGTCCTACTCGCGATTGCCGTTGATTCGCGATGGCGCGGTGGATGAACCACTGGGCTTCGTGCACAAGAAAGAATTGCTCAAAGAGTATCTGGCCGGTGAGGAGCCGAATCTGGAGCACTTGGCGCGCAAGTCGATCAATCTGCTCGAGAGCTATTCGATTCTCAACGCATTGGAGCAAATGCGTGCCGCGTCGACCCACATCGCGTTTGTGGTCAATGAATTCGGTGATTTTGTCGGTATCTTGACCATGACCGACATCCTTGAGTCGATTGCCGGTGAATTACCCGACGCCAGTGAAGTTGAAGGCCCCGATGTGGCTGAGGAGCAGGGCGGGTTTATGGTCAGCGGTGCGCTGAACCTGACACGGGTGCGGCAGCGCACAGGGTTTGGCGCTGAGCCCAACGAGGATTATCAAACGCTGGCCGGTCTGGTGATGAGTTTGCTGGATCGCTTGCCGATGGTGGGCGATCGTCTGGAATACGAAGGCTGGCAGATGACGGTGGTGGCGGTTGAAGAGCGGCGGGTGACGCGGGTGTTGCTGATAAAAAATGACTGATTGATTTGCTGATCTTACTGGCCCCTTCGCGCTCCCACATTTGGAATGCATTTCAAATGTGGGAGCGGGCTTGCTCGCGAAGTCGGTCTTAGAGATAACGCACATATCAGCGATGAAATGTGTAGCGATCCTTCCCCGAATTCTTTGATTCGTACAACGCATCATCCGCCTTGATCAACGCCTGAGTCAGGGTGTCGTGTTCTTCGACCTGGGTTACGCCGATGCTGATGGTCACCGGATACTTCGTCGGTTGTTCGCGCACGAGTCTGCACAATTCCCCGGCCAGTGCTTCGGCATTCTCGCGGCTAACATCGGTCAGATAAATCGCAAACTCCTCGCCACCCAATCGAGCAAAGTCATGCGCGCTCATCACCATTTTGATGTCGGCGGCAACGCGCTTGAGCACATCATCACCGATGTCGTGCCCATAGGTGTCATTCACTTTCTTGAAGTTATCGATGTCGATCATCAATAAGTAATGATCGTGTTCGCGCGGAACCGTTTGCAGGTGTTTCTCCGCGAGGGTCATGAAGGAACGGCGGTTGGGGATTTCAGTGAGGGTATCGTTGTAGGCCTGATCCAGCAGCAACCGCGACATGATGTAGTTGTAGAGCTTGGCCTCGCGCAGTTTGAGAAAGGTGTAGATGGTCAGTGCACACAGAAACACGCTGTAGCAAGCCGTCATGACCCCTCGCAATTCGAAGAGGCTGATGCTGGTATTGATAAACGGGTTGAGCAACGACCAGATGATCAGTTGCACGACGAAAAACGCCACGCGACTTAAGGGCAGTACCGAGATGCTGTAGAGCATGCTGGCGGCGGCAAGCACCAGCCAGGAAC
Organism: Pseudomonas sp. NPDC088429; assembly: GCF_044753305.1. Lineage (NCBI taxonomy): Bacteria > Pseudomonadati > Pseudomonadota > Gammaproteobacteria > Pseudomonadales > Pseudomonadaceae > Pseudomonas > Pseudomonas sp. NPDC088429. The sequence continues at coordinate 92,173 of NZ_JBIVMX010000002.1, forward strand.
TCTGCACAATGTCCGGTACACCGTAGACAATGAGCCGGACGCCAACAGTAAGACCGAGTACGAAGAGCACGGTCAGCACATCAAAATGACGCGCCTTGCGGGTGAACCCCAGCACGACGGTCAGAATCGAAAACAGCAATAGAAAAACCATTGAACGCCAAGTGAAGCCCTGGCCGCCGAGGAAGCTGACGATCAGATCAAACACCAGCCACATGAACGTGCTGGTGAGGAAGATCAACACGCTGAACCGGTGGAGGCGCTCGAATTCGTGCTGGACGAACTCGGTGCGCACTGCCGCCGGCGCGGTTTTTTTCAGCACTTCGTCTTCAATGATTTTGTACATCGATACCCTGATGTTTGCGCTGGTTGTCGAGGATCACCTGGCCCCATGGGCGGTAACGCAGGGAAAATACGGCGTTTGGATGACAACCGGTAGATGTCACGTCAGGTGCGCTGGGCTCGGCAAGAAATGGCTGGCCATCGCGGCTGACCTGCCGGAACGCCTCACGCACGATACCCACCGAGCAGGGTAGTTCGCCGGCATAACCGGTGCGTACCAACGGGGCCAGGCGCCCGGTACCCGCACCGTCTTGCCACCAGACCTGAATTCCGGCAGCCGCCAGATCGCCCAACCACTTTCCATTGACCGACGGGGCGAGTTTGCCGGCACTGAATGCGCTGATGTGCAGCGGAGCATCCAGTTTGCCCGCCAGATCCGTCAGTTGGCGTTGCAACGTCGCCCGGCGTTCTGCGGCGAGAAAATGCAAGTCGTCGAGTTCCAGTGGCAGGTACCAACCCGTTACCGGCAACTTCCAGTCCTTGCGCAGCTTTTGCTGCTGCGCCAGTGTCTGGCCCAATTGCGCCTGCCAATAAGTGGCGAGGCCGGCGCTGTCGAGTTCATCGATGCGCTGGTAGTAGGCCGGGTCCATTTTCAATCCGAGTACCAGCTGCAAGCCTTGCCGCTGCGCCAGTTTCAAACTGTTGGCGAGCCAGCCATTGGCACCACCGAAGTCCGAGTCACCATACGCAGTCCATTGCACGATCAGCGTCCGCGTGCCTTGCTTTGCGCTGTCTTGCCAGATTTTTTGCCATTGCGTCTGGCTGAGACTGGCATCGACATTAAGCGGTTGATAGAACACACGCTCATCAGCACGCACAGTGACGGCGCTAAGCAACAAGCAGAAAAACATTATCCAGCGAGCCATCAGAAATTCCACTCCACGCCCAGCAGCACACCGTTGCCGCCTTCATACAAATTGCCGCCCAGCGACTGTTGATATTCGGTACGTACCGTCAGTTTCGAGCGGTAGGCGTTGTAGCGGTCATCGTCGTACCACCATTGCCAGCGCAAACCGACGCCGGTGCGCAAATCCTGACGCCAGTCGTTGCTCGGATCCTGGCTGGCGAATTCAAGAAATCCGTACGGCATGATCGTTTGTGCGCCATTGAACGGCAGTTTCCACGTATGACCTTGCTGGAAACGCGATAACCATTGGTGATCGCCGGCCTTGGTCCACCAGGCGGCGTCGAGGTAGAGGAAGCGTTCATCCCATTCACTTTCGTCGACGCGCCAATCGTTGCGGTACTTGCCCTGATCAAGGAACGAGGCGGTGGCGCGTAGCAGGTAGTCGGTGCTGGTTCGACCATAGCGGTCGTAGTCATGCCCTTGATCCCAGACTTTACCGGGATTGAACAATTCGCCCAGACGCATGCCGTTGCTGCCGTCATCGCTGACACCGGTCTGCTTGTAGATTTCGGCGTAGAAGTTGATGTTGGCCGTGCCCCACGGCTTGTAGCGCAAGCCCACGCCGGTTGCGAAGGACTCCGCGTAACTGGAGCGACCGATGCCGCCCAGTAAAGCACGGCCATAAACCGACAACGTACTGCCGGCGCGGCTTGGTTCCTCACCGAGCGCGTGATCCCACATGGCGACCTGCACGTTTTGCGACTGCGCAACACGTTTGCTGCCTTCGTTATCGTCGGCGCGTAAAAAGTCGTTGGTCGATACCCCGGCCGGCGACCAGGTGCTGGCAATCGTGAAGTTATCCCGCCGGGACAAGGCCTCATGAGCACGGCGTTGACGATAGCGACGAGCCTCCATGCTGCCGTCTTCGTCGTCCGCCGCAACCGGGTTCTGTTCGAGGTCGATCACGCGACGCAGTTCTTTACGCGCGGAGGCGCTGTCCTCGACTTCGTCGTAGCGCCAGGCCAGGGTTTCGCCCAGACGATAATCCTCTGGGAAGTCGCGGGTCGCCTGTTGCAGATAAGGGATTGCCCTGGCGCGCTCTTCGCGGGTTTGTGCGCCCGACAAACGCATGCCGTAATCGGCGCGGTAGCGTGGGTTTTCCGGATCGCGGCGCACGGCTTCGGCCAGCCATGCGGTGCTTTGTGACAAATCACCAGCCTTTTGTGCGGTGACCGAGGCGGCATAAAAGTGCCCGGCATCCGGTGCTTTTAATAAGGCCTGGCGTTGGCGTTCCAGCGCCTGTACATGCGCGCCGCGAGCATCGGCAATCGCCGCGCCTAGCGACCATTCGTTAGCCCCGCGAGTGTTGCTCTGTTGCCAGAAACGCTCGGCGGTTTGCGCATCGCCGGCATTCAGAGCACTGCGGCTGGCGGTCAGACGTGCGTTGTCTGTGAGCTCCGCAGCGGGGATGCTGCGCCAGATCGCCAAGGCACCCGCGGAATCGCCGGCAGCTTCGAGCGCATAGGCCAAAGGCAAACGACTGCTGCGGTCTCCAAGTTTCTCGGCTTGCTGGTAATAAACGACGGCTTCGCCGGGTCGATCGGGCATCGCACAACGGCCGAGGGCGCGGAAGTCGCCAATTGCTTGGGGGTGACGGCCGATGGCCTGCTGCACGACATCGCACTGACCTTTTTCTGCCAGTTGTGCGAGCAATTGCCCGCGAGTGGCGCCGTCGACACGACCGATCAACGAAGCCATGCGTTGCTGTTGGGCCGGCGTGATCTCTGTCAAAGAGGCGTAGATCCCGGCGAGACGCTGCAGCGCGGTGGCTGGCAGACGTCCGCCATGACGGTCGTAAGCGTTTTCCAGCAATTGCTGTGCGTGCGCGCGATCGCCGCTATTGAACGCGAGAAAACTGGCCTGATTCAGCGAGGCCAGATCGCCGGTCTGGCGGTAATGGTATTCCCACAAGGTCTGTTCTTCAGTGCGGCGCCCCATGCGCTGCGCTAGCTCTGCGCGGCGTTTGACCACCGCAGGGGTTTGCGTCTGACCGGCGAGCCAGACCATGACCTTGCTGCTCTCACCCTGTTCCTGCCAGACATTGAGCAATTGCGCTTGCCGCTGGCTGTCCCAGGGCTGCGGCAGTTGTGTACTTTGCAACAGGTCGGTGGCTTGCAGACGTTGCGCCAGAACCAGCCAGGCCTGGGGATCATCTGTTGGCTGACAACCACGCAGTTGCACCCGTGCAGCTTCCGGATCGTGCCGCGACAGCCAGTCGACGGTTTCCAGGCAAGGGCGCTGCAAGTCGTTGCTGAGACGCTGGACAGTCGGCACATCATCAGTCTGCCGCGCCAGCTCCCACAGCCGCTGACGTTGTACCGGATCGGCCAGATCCGACGCCGGCAATGATTGCAGCCAGCGCTGAGCCTGCTGATCGTGACCCATGGCGATGGCGCGATCGACCATCGCCAGTCGAACTTTGCGCGCCGCTTCAGGGCTTGGCGCCTGTTGCAGCAGTTGTTGCAGCGGTTGCTCATCAAGGCGTTGCACGTAGGCATTGGCCAGCCGTTGCCAGCCTTCGCCATCGAGTTGTTGACGCGCCGCCAGCGGCGCGAGTTCTTCGATGGTGCCGCTCCAGTCACGCAATTGCTCGGACCAGTTCGAGCGCGCCAGACGCAGAATATTGTCGTCACCCTTGGGCGCCAAGTGTGCCAGCCAGTCGTGGGCTTTGGCGGCACCGCCGAATTTGGCCAGACTCAAGCTGTAGGCCTGCCACAACCGCACACGGTCGTTGAGGCTGCTGGTGGCCATCCAGTGTTCGACTTGAGTGCTGGTCGGTGGATCCTGTTCGATCCAGGTCAGGCGCAAATCGAGAACTGCCTCGCTGTTATCGTTCGGCAACGCTTGAACGGCGTCCTGATAGCGCCGCTGTTTGGCCAGCGACTCAACCAGCATGGCACGCGCCTCATCGTTTTTCGGCACCTTTTCCAGCAGGTGTCGCATCAGCCGTTCGACTTCTTTCCAGTTACCTTTTTTCGCCTCGCGGTAACTGCGATCCATATAGGGATAGCTGCGGAACTGTTCGAACTCGCTCAATGGTGCGGCTTGCAGTGGGTACGCGGTACTCAAACCAAGCAACAGGCTGCCCATCATCAGGGAATGACGGTAAACAGGCTTCATGCGACCTCCCGGACAATGCGGTAAGCAGCTTGCTGTTCACTCGTCTGATCCGCCAGCGCCTGTTCGAGTACTTCGCGGGTGATCATGCCGCGGTCGATCAGGTGCTCGCCGAGCGACATGTTTTCCGCATCGAAATCAATCAGCGCTTGATTGAACAGAGTGGGCGGCACCATGCCGCGAACTTGCAACAGGTTGCCCAGCAACACCTGATGGCGGCTGACGCGTTCCAGCAAGGCTTCATCGTCCTGATGACGTTCAAGCACTTGGAGCATATGACGCACTTCCTCATTCTGACGGGGGCTGGCGTACCAGTAACGAATCCCCAGAGTCACACGGCCTTGCGGTGCCAGACGGCTACGCACCGGACGCTTTAATTGTCGGCTGATGGCGCCGAGGGAGACCTGACTGACCGGGCCTTCGGAGGCGAGCACCAGTGTTTCGCCTTCCTCGGCCACGGGCAGAACGCCGTAGTGCGAGGCGATGCGGCGCGGCAAGGCATCAATCAGGCGCTTATCGAGTTTGAAAGGGTTGAGTGGCGCCCACTCCAGATCAAGCTGCTCGGCCAGTGCCTGCACCAGTTGCGTGCTGTCGATATACCCACGCAGTAACAATTCCCGACCGAGTCGGCGACGAACCGGACTGGTGATGGCGGCTTCCAGTTGCTCTTCGGTGATCAAGCCTTTCTCGACCAGACGATGGCCCAGCGGTACGCGTTGTGCCTTGGTCAGCGCAGGGAATTCGTGGGTGGTCTTGTCCCAGGCCACGCGCCGCGAATCGCCCATTTCCATGACTTGACGCAGCGCGCGCAAGTTGGCGAAGAAGTTGACGAAGTTGCTCCACATCATCCGTGGCGCCGACAGCAGGCCTTCAACCAGACCGTAATAGCGGGTCACGAACCAGCCGCGCTGGAACAGACGATTGAGCAGCATGAAACCGTTAAGCCAGAGCAGCACCGGCAGTAATGAACTGTCGGAAAGAATCGACGGGTAGCGCCAGGAATCCGGAGAAATCACCGTCACCAACCACATGACCAGCAGCACTGCGAACAGCAGATTGACCAGAAAGCTGAGCATGTAGGCGATCAACCCGCGGCGATCGCGCCACAGGAAATAGTTGAGCAGGCCGGTGCTCCAGCCGAGGTTTTTGGTGCCTTGAAACACGATGCCGACTATCCAGCGCGATTTCTGCCGGATCGCGTGCTGCAAGTCGCGAGGAAAATGCTCACGCACGCAGATCACTTGGGAAAATTCGCGGTTCATGCCGAACGCCCACGGCTGCTCCAGCGCCAGTTTCGGATCACTCACCGAGTAACGGGCGAAAATGCACTTCATGCCTTTTTGTTTGAGGCGGAAGCCGATGTCATAGTCCTCGGTGAGACTCTGAACATCGAAGGCAATGCCGTCGCCGTCTTCGAGCAGGGCGCTGATCGCTTTGCGGCTGAAGCACGTACCGACACCGGCGCTCGGCACCTGACCGGTCAGGGCTTCGCGAACGATAACGTCCTTGCCGTGGTTTTCGGCGAACTCGTCGACATAGTGGCCGGCGGTGAACCCTTTCCATTCCGGCGCGTACGGATAAACCGGGATCTGGATCAGATCCTTGTTGGGCAGCAGATAGTTGTAGAGACGCAACTCCATCGGTGAAATCACGTCTTCGGCGTCATGCAGGATGAACCCGGCGAACTGGATTTTCGCCTCGCTCTCGAAACGCAGAATGGCGTCGATGATGTTGTTCAGACAGTCGGCCTTGCTGGTCGGGCCGGGGCGGGCGCAGACCACTTTGTGTACGTTGGGATAGTGCTGGCAGACCGCGTCGACGTCCGCTTGGGTCTCGGCGTCGTTGGGGTAGGTGCCGACAAAAATCTGGTAGTTCTCGTAATCGATGGTCGAGGCCGCCAGGCGGGCCATTTCGCCGACCACACCGACTTCATTCCACGCCGGCACCATGATCGCCAGCGGTTTTTCGGCAATCGCGTACAGCCGCTGCTCGTCGGCGCGTTCGAATTTATCGTAGATCCGCCAGCGCCGGATCAGCTTGCGACTCCAGTACACAAGGTCGATGAACAGGTCATCGAGACCGAGGAAGAACATCAGCAGGGCGAGGGCAATCGCCACATATTTGAGACCAAACAGCACATACGCAAAAAAATCGACCCAACCCAGACTCATACCCCGTCACCCGCCGTCGAGCGAGCGCTCAACCAGGCGTGGAGGCGGGTGGCGATCAATTCGCTGGCGTGACCATCGCCGTAGGGAAAGTGTACGCGGCTCATGCGCGTGTAGGTCTCTTCGTCATCAAGCAACCGCGAAGCTTCGTTGATGATGCGTGCCTTGTCGGTGCCGACCAACAGCATCGTGCCGCTTTCCAGTACGGAAGGGCGCTCAGTGACATCGCGCAGTACCAGCAATGGCTTGCCAATCGCCGGCGCTTCTTCCTGTACGCCGCCGGAATCCGTGAGGATGAAATGTGCGTGGCCCATCAGCCAGACGAAGTTCGGGTAGTCCTGTGGAGGAACCAGATAGATGTTGGGTTTGTTGGCGAGCATGCCGTACACCACTTCTTGTACGAGCGGGTTGAGGTGTACTGGGTAGACAAATTGCACGTCCGGGTAGCGATCGGCCAACTCAGCCAAGGCCAGACAGATGTTGTTGAAACCACCACCGAGATTTTCCCGACGGTGGCTGGTGACCAGGATCATCCGGCGCTGATCATCGAGTACGGCCAGCGGCGAATCGGCGGCGGGATGCCACTGAGTTTGCTCTTGGTGTTTGCGCATCCACAGCAAGGCATCGATGACGGTGTTGCCGGTGATTTCGATGTTTTCCTCAGGCACGCCTTCGCGCAGCAGATTGGCCGCAGATTTGGACGTTGGCGGAAAATGCAGATCGGCAATGACGCCGGTCAAGCGGCGGTTGGCCTCTTCCGGCCACGGCGCGCGCAGATTGCCGGTACGCAGGCCCGCTTCGACGTGGCCGATCGGCAGTTGTCGATTGAACGCGGCGAGGGCGGCGATGAAGCTCGTGGTGGTGTCGCCGTGTACCAATACGATGTCAGGTTTGACCCGCTCGTAAGCTTGATCGAGCTGAGCTAATAGATGTTGGGACAAGCCGTTGAGGGTTTGGCCTTGCGTCATCACTTGCAGGTCTTCATCGACCGTCAGCTCAAAGGCGTCCAGCACCTGCGTGAGCATCTCGCGATGCTGGCCGGTGGAGCAGATGTTCAGTTGGATGTCTGGCCACCGGCGCAAAACCCGAGCGAGTGGGGCCATTTTTATGGCCTCCGGGCGCGTACCGAAAACCATCATGACTTTAAAAGACATTGACCCCTCCTGGGACATGGCAACGCTGTGACCAGATAGTCTGCAGCGTGTGTTCTCTTACTGAGAAATAAAGGAAAGCAGCCGGATGGGAGCTTGTCCAATCCGGTTCGATGCTTGATTGATACCGATCATGTAGAACGAAAGTGCCATCGGTTGATGGCTCTTAGGTGGCACTTTCGGGAAAAGTTCCCGGGGTGTGCACAGAATTGGTGCGCTGGGTGGCGGCGGCTGCCACTCCAGTCGGAGAACTGTCTGACAAACCACCCAGAAATGTCTGAGAAAAACGCGTGATACCTTCAAGAGTCAATGGAGGGACGCAGCCCCGCGATTGTCGCGACACATCGTTGTTTTTAACTTTCATGTGGACGTTTCTGAATTGAAGAAAAATTCTGGCGATACTGGAGTTGCTTGCGGGGACGATCAATCTGCAAGTCACATTCGAAATATCGAGGCCGCGCGAGAGTTCGAGGAAGCAATGACAAATCTAGAGGATCGGAAGCTCTTGGCGCTTTGCATGGAGCGAGAAACAGACCCGACCATAAAGGTTTCAATTGATGATCTTTAAAGATGGATCCCCGCGCGAATAGACTTACTGCATGGACTGGGCGCAACAACGCACCAATTGGGAACCTGCTACCCGCACTTCGTAGCCAACGGTAGCGTCGATGATCTAACCCTCCACGTAACACCTCCCCCCCCACACTTCACCCATCCCTTTGATTCAAAAAACATTTCAATCCATTGCAGATTCCTCGTGATTCCTGTGGCACACTTCCTGCTGTCTATTCCGTAGTAACAAACCGTATTCCGGTATAGCGGAATAAACACAAATCTGGAGTGCTTGCCATGCATCGCCGTCCTTCCTTGTTTAAAGCGTGTGTTTTTGTTCTTGCAGCTTCATCCACCGTCATGGGGCTGGCCCAGGCGGCCGACAGTAAGCTCGACAGTGTTCTCGCCCGGGGCAAGTTGATCGTGGGCACCGGCAGCACTAATGCGCCGTGGCACTTTCAGGGCGCGGACGGCAAGTTGCAGGGATTTGATATCGACATCGCCAGGATGGTGGCCAAAGGTCTTTTCAACGACCCGAGTAAAGTCGAGTTCGTGGTGCAGTCGTCCGATGCGCGGATTCCCAATCTGCTCACCGACAAGGTCGACATGAGCTGCCAGTTCATCACCGTGACTGCCAGCCGCGCGCAGCAAGTGGCGTTCACGCTGCCGTACTACCGCGAAGGCGTCGGCCTGTTGTTGCCGAACAACAGCAAGTACAAGGAAATTGAAGACCTGCAAGGCGCTGGCGACAGCGTGACCGTGGCCGTGCTGCAAAACGTCTACGCCGAAGAATTGGTGCACCAGGCGCTGCCCAAAGCCAAGGTCGATCAGTACGACAGCGTCGATCTGATGTATCAGGCAGTGAACTCCGGCCGCGCCGATGCCGCCGCCACCGACCAGTCTTCGGTCAAATACCTGATGGTGCAGAACCCTGGCCGCTACCGCAGCCCGACCTACGCGTGGAGCCCGCAAACCTACGCCTGCGCCGTCAAACGTGGCGATCAGGACTGGCTGAACTTCGTCAACACCACGTTGCATGAAGCGATGACCGGCGTTGAATTCCCGACTTACGCCGCGTCGTTCAAGCAGTGGTTCGGTGTCGATCTGCCTTCCCCAGCGATCGGTTTCCCCGTCGAATTCAAATGAAAACTGCTGCGCTCGAAAATACTGCGTTGAAAACAGCCTCAAAATGCTCATTGACTGACGTCAACTCCGCTTTTTCGCCTGTTTTCGCCTTGTCTTTTCTTCGCTCGCGACGTTTCCAAATTGCTGAAGGAAGAGTGGGGCGATGCATGTCGCCCCGCTCAAGGTACTGCTGACCATGAACTATCAGTTGAACTTTGCCGCCGTGTGGCGCGATTTCGACACCTTGCTCGCGGGGCTCGGTCTGGGCCTCGAACTGGCGCTGGTGTCGATCGCCATCGGCTGCGTGATCGGCCTGCTGATGGCGTTCGCGCTGCTGTCAAAGCATCGCGCCTTGCGGGTGCTGGCTTCGGTGTACGTCACGGTGGTGCGTAACACGCCGATTCTGGTGTTGATTCTGTTGATCTACTTCGCACTGCCGAGCCTCGGGATTCGTCTGGACAAGATCCCGTCGTTCATCATCACTCTGTCGCTGTACGCCGGGGCCTATCTGACCGAAGTGTTCCGTGGTGGCTTGCTGAGCATTCCCAAGGGGCAGCGCGAAGCGGGGTTGGCGATTGGTCTCGGTGAGTGGCAGGTCAAGGCTTACGTCACCGTGCCGGTCATGCTGCGCAATGTCTTGCCGGCACTGTCGAACAACTTTATTTCGCTGTTCAAGGACACTTCGCTGGCCGCTGCGATTGCGGTGCCGGAGCTGACCTATTACGCGCGCAAGATCAACGTCGAAAGCTACCGGGTGATCGAAACCTGGCTGGTGACCACGGCGTTGTACGTCGCGGCCTGTTACCTCATTGCCATGCTGCTGCGTTACCTCGAGCAGCGTCTGGCGATCCGCCGATAGGAGGCTGCGATGTACGAATCTCCCACTTGGTTACACGAGTTGTGGATTGCCCGCGAGACGTTGCTGCAGGGCTTTCTGACCAGCGTGCAGGTGTCGGCACTGGCGATTTTGTTCGGCACGATGCTCGGCGTTGTCACCGGTCTGGTGCTGACCTACGGCAAGTTCTGGATGCGCGCACCGTTCCGTTTCTACGTCGATCTGATTCGCGGCACGCCGGTGTTTGTGCTGGTGCTGGCCTGCTTCTATATGGCGCCGGCGCTGGGTTGGCAGATCAGTGCATTTCAGGCTGGTGCGTTGGGCCTGACGCTGTTTTGCGGCTCGCACGTTGCCGAAATCGTTCGCGGTGCGCTGCAAGCGTTGCCCCGTGGGCAGATGGAAGCGAGTCAGGCGATTGGTCTGACGTTTTATCAGTCCCTTGCCTACGTATTGTTGCCTCAGGCATTGCGGCAGATCCTGCCGACCTGGGTCAACTCGTCCACGGAAATCGTCAAGGCGTCGACCTTGCTCTCGGTGATCGGCGTCGCTGAGTTGCTGCTCAGCACGCAACAGGTCATCGCCCGGACGTTCATGACCCTGGAGTTTTACCTGTTCGCCGGTTTTCTGTTCTTCGTCATCAACTACGGCATCGAGTTACTCGGCCGGCACATTGAAAAGCGGGTGGCCTTGCCATGATTGAAGCTCCAGTTTCCAACCTTCAGAACGGCCAGCCGCTGCTGGATATTCGTGGCCTGCACAAACAATACGGCGCGGTCGAAGTGCTCAAGGGTGTCGACCTGAGCATGCAGCGCGGCAACGTGGTCACGTTGATCGGCTCCAGCGGCTCGGGCAAGACCACGCTGCTGCGTTGCGTGAACATGCTCGAAGAGTTTCAGGGCGGGCAGATCCTGCTCGACGGCGAATCGATCGGCTACGACGAAAGCAACGGCAAACGCGTGCGGCATGCGGAAAAAGTCATCGCTCGTCATCGTGCGATGACCGGCATGGCGTTCCAGCAATTCAACCTGTTTCCGCATTTGACTGCACTGCAGAACGTCACCCTTGGCCTGCTCAAGGTCAAGAAGATGCACAAGGACGAAGCCGTGGTACTCGCCGAGAAATGGCTTGAGCGCGTTGGCTTGCTGGAGCGGCGCAATCACTTTCCCGGCCAGTTGTCCGGCGGACAGCAACAGCGTGTGGCGATCGCCCGGGCCATTGCGATGAACCCGAGTCTGATGCTGTTTGACGAAGTCACCTCAGCCCTCGACCCGGAACTGGTCGGCGAAGTGCTCAACGTGATCAAGGGCCTGGCCGAGGACGGCATGACCATGTTGTTGGTGACCCACGAAATGCGTTTCGCCTTCGAGGTTTCGGACAAAATCGTATTCATGAATCAGGGGCGAATCGAAGAACAGGGGCCTCCCAAGGAGCTGTTCGAACGCCCGCAATCGCCGCGTCTGGCTGAGTTTCTGAAAAGCACGCGGTTTTAAATATTCACTTTTGTAACCAGGAGAAACACCCATGAGCATTACTCGATACGGCACCGGCAGCACCGCCGCTGGTGGCCAGCCACGCCCATTCGCCCGCGCCGTTGAAGCCGATGGCTGGCTGCACGTGTCCGGCCAGGTGCCGGCGGTGGATGGCGAGATTATTGTTGGCGGCATCGTCGAGCAGACTCACCAGACCATGAAGAACCTGATCGCGATTCTCGAAGAGGCCGGTTATGGCCTGGAAGATGTCGTGCGCGCCGGCGTGTGGCTGGACGATCCACGGGATTTCAGCAGTTTCAACAAGGTCTTTGGTGAGTACTTCAAGCCTGAGCACGCACCAGCGCGGGCCTGTGTGCAGGCGAGCATGATGGTTGATTGCAAGGTCGAGATCGACTGCATTGCGTACAAGAAGAAGGCCTGATCAACGCCATGATCGTTCCCACGCTTTGCGTGGGAATGCCTCACGGAACGCTCCGCGTTCCAAGGGACGCAGAGCGTCCGGGGCTTCATTCCCACGCGGAGCATGGGAACGATCATTAGCGGTAAACTCCCGGCGACTTTGAATGGGAACCCACTGAAATGACCGAAGACACCATCAAACGCCGGGCCCGCGGTCTGGATCGGGCGTTCGATATCCTCGATTTCCTCAAGGAAATCGGCCAGCCGCTGCGCCCGAATGATATCGCCAACGGCATCGGCAGCCCGAAATCCACGGTCTACGAACTGGTTGCCTCGTTACTCGAGCGACGGATTCTGGAACCGGTGGGCAAGGACGGTCACGTCTATCTCGGCCGGCAGCTGTACTTCCTCGGCCAGGCGCATTTGCGTCATTTCGACCTCAGTCGCGAGGCCGATCACGCCTTGCAGGAGATCGTCAGCCAGACCCATGAAACCGCGCAGATGTGCCTGCTCAATGGGCGCAAATACACCGTGGCATTGATGAAGGAGGGCGAGCGACATTTCCGCATTTCTTCCGATATCGGCGAAAACGCGCCCATCCCATGGACCGCTTCCGGCCGTCTGCTGCTCGCGCATTTAAGCGATCAGCAAATCCGCGACCTGATCGACGAAGACGATTACATCCTGCCCGACGGCGAGCGTTTGCCGATGGAGCTGTTTCTGGCGCAGATCCGTCAGGCCGGCATCGACGGATTCTTTTCGTTCGACAGCGTTGCCGACACCTTCACCCATTGCTTCGCCGCGCCCGTCAAAGACCCGCAAGGCGTGGCGATTTGTACGCTGTGCATCGTCGCCCCTCGGGCCGATGCGAAAAACAATTACAACGACTATCGCCGGGTGCTGATCGAGAGCGCTAACAGCCTCGCCCGACGAATCAACGAATAAACGCGGCCGCGTGCGGCCGCGAATGTGAGGAGTTCGACCATGACGACTGTCATCAATTCTGCTGTAGATAAAGGTGATGCGGCCATCGGTGCCCATCTGGCGCGTGACGTCAGCCTGCCCGCGCTGGTGCTGCACCGCGAAGCGCTGGAACACAACATTCGCTGGATGCAGAAATTCGTCAGCGACAGCGGCGCCGAACTCGCGCCCCACGGCAAAACCAGCATGACCCCGGCGCTGTTCAAGCGTCAGCTCGACGCCGGCGCATGGGGCATTACCCTCGCCAGCGCGACCCAGACCCGTGCCGCTTACACCCACGGCGTGCGCCGGGTGCTGATGGCCAACCAGTTGGTCGGCACGCCAAACATGGCGTTGATTGCCGATCTGCTGGCCGATCCGTCGTTCGATTTCTACTGCATGGTCGATCATCCGGACAACGTCGCCGATCTCGGCGCTTACTTCGCCTCGCGCGGCGTGAAGTTGAACGTGATGATCGAGTACGGCGTGGTCGGTGGCCGTTGCGGTTGCCGCAGCGAGCAGGAAGTGATTGAGCTGGCCAAGGCGATCAATGCGCAACCGGCACTGGCCCTGACTGGCATCGAAGGTTACGAAGGGGTGATTCACGGTGATCACGCGGTCAGCGGCATTCGTGAGTTCGCCGCGTCGCTGGTGCGTTTGGCCGTACAGTTGCAGGACAGCGGCGCGTTCGCGATTCCGCAGCCGATCATCACTGCCTCGGGTTCGGCGTGGTACGACTTGATCGCTGAGTCGTTCGAAGCGCAGAACGCTGCCGGACGTTTCCTAAGCGTGTTGCGCCCGGGCAGTTACGTCGCGCATGACCACGGCATCTATAAAGAAGCGCAGTGCTGCGTGCTGGATCGTCGCAGTGATTTGCACGAAGGCTTGCGCCCGGCGCTGGAAGTCTGGGCGCATGTGCAATCGCTGCCGGAGCCGGGTTTTGCGGTGATCGCGCTGGGCAAGCGTGATGTGGCTTATGACGCCGGTTTGCCGGTGCCGTTGTTGCGTTACAAGGCTGGAGTTGTACCAGCGGTGGGCGACGATGTCGGTGCGTGCAAGGTGACGGCGGTGATGGATCAGCACGCCTTCATGACCGTAGCGCCGGGCGTTGAACTGCGCGTTGGCGACATCATTTCTTTCGGCACCTCGCACCCGTGCCTGACGTTCGACAAGTGGCGCACGGGTTTGCTGGTGGATGAGCAGTTGACGGTGATCGAGAGCATGGAGACCTGTTTCTAAGGCTCAAGACCGCGTCGCGGCCATTCGCGAGCAGGCTCGCTCCCACTTTTTGGAATGCATTCAAACTGTGGGAGCGAGCCTGCTCGCGAAGAGGCCCGCCCAAACACCATCGAACGACCAGAGACACCGCCAACATGAACACCCTAAGCCCCCTGGGCCCCAACACCCCTCGCATCGCCCTCATCGGCGAATGCATGATCGAGCTCCAGCAGCGCGCCGACGGCAGCCTCCAGCAAAGCTTCGGCGGCGACACGCTGAACACGGCGGTGTATCTGTCCCGAGCCCTGGGCGACAAGTCGCAAGTCGACTACGTCACCGCGCTAGGCGATGACAGCTTCAGCGACGCCATGTGCCAGATCTGGACAGAAGAAGGCATCGGCCTGGGCATGGTGCAACGCCTGCCAGGTCGCCTGCCGGGTCTGTATTGCATCCAGACCGACGCCAATGGCGAACGTCGTTTCCTCTACTGGCGCAACGAAGCGGCCGTCCGCGATTGCTTCACCACGCCGGCCGCCGAGCCGATTCTGGCCGCGCTGCCGGATTACGACGTGTTGTATTTCAGCGGCATCACCCTGGCCGTGCTCGGTGCGCAAGGGCGCGAGAAACTCATCCAGACCCTGATCGAAGCCCGCCAACGTGATGTGCGGATCGTTTTCGACAACAACTACCGTCCACGTTTATGGGCGTCGGTGGACGCTGCACGCCTGGCGTATCGCAGTGTCCTGCCGTACGTTGACCTGGCCTTGCTGACGGTGGATGACGAACAGGCGCTGTTTGGTTTTGCTGATTGCGATGAGGTGTTCGCCACGTACGCGCAAATCGGTACGCCGGAAGTGGTGCTCAAACGGGGCGCTGAGGCGTGTCTGATTCGCTGCGAGGGTGAGGTGTTTGAAGTGCCGGCGCAGAAAGTTGAGAAAGTCGTGGATACGACGGCGGCGGGGGATTCGTTCAGTGCGGCGTATCTCGCGGCGCGGTTGATGGGCGACAGTCCTGAAGAGGCCGCGCGGGCCGGGCATCAATTGGCCAGCCGAGTCATTCAAGTTCCTGGTGCACTGATCCCCAAAGATTGAAACACATCCCCTGTAGGAGCTGCCGAAGGCTGCGATCTTTTGATTTTGACTGGCAAGCAAGATCAACAGATCGCAGCCTTCGGCAGCTCCTACGGGAGTTGATCAATCGCGGTAAAAAACCTGCACCAAGTGATACCCGAACTTGCTCTTGATCGGCCCATGCACCGTGCGCAACGGCTTCTTGAAGATCACCGCATCAATCGCGCCGACCATCTGTCCCGGCCGTACTTCCCCCAGATCCCCGCCGCGCTTGCCGGACGGACAGGTCGAGAATTTTTTCGCCAGCACATCAAACGCTTCACCCTTGGCGATGCGTTGTTTGAGCTGTTCGGCCTCTTCGGCGGTTTTCACCAGAATGTGGCGGGCTTGGGCTTTCATCGTGCGGTACCTGATAACGGGGTGACGGCGGGGCGCGGATTATGCCTCAAGTCACGGAGTTTGGCTGAGCATCGTGCGGATCTTGCTGGCCAGCAGTTCCAACGCAAACGGTTTGGCGACCATGTCCATACCGTCCTCAAGAAAGCCCTGACGTTCAGCGGCTTTTTGCGCGTAACCGGTCATGAACAACACCTTCAGCCCGGGGCGATGCTGACGGGCAATCTCCGCCAGTTGTCGACCGTTCATGCCCGGCAGGCCGACATCGGTCACCAGCAGGTCAATGCGCGAGCCGGATTCCAGCAAGGGCAGGGCGGACGTCGCGTCTTGCGCTTCATACCCGCGATAACCCAACTCTTTCAACAGATCGAGCACCAGCATGCGCACCGCCGGGTCATCCTCGACCACCATCACGGTCTCGCCGCTGGCCGTGGGGGGCGTAACGCTCACCGGTTCAACCTCGGCGGCTTGCAGTTCAGGCGTTTTCAGTCGCGGCAGATACAAACGCACACACGTGCCTTGACCCGGCACGCTGTCGAGGCTGACATGGCCGCCCGATTGCTGGGCAAACCCGTAAATCATCGACAGCCCCAACCCCGTGCCCTGACCAATCGGTTTGGTGGTGAAAAACGGATCGAACGCTTTTGAGCGCACGGATGGCGTCATGCCGGTGCCGTTGTCGCTGACCGCGAGCATCAAATAATCGCCAGCCTTGACCGGTTCCAGCGTGGTGATGTCGCTGCCATCAAGGTAAACGTTGGCCGTCTCGATCAGCAGTTTGCCGCCCTCGGGCATCGCATCGCGAGCGTTGATCACCAGATTGAGCAGGGCGTTTTCCAATTGGCTGACATCGGTGCTGACCGGCCAGGCATTGTCGGTCAGACGCAGTTCGAGCTCGATCGGATCGCCTTTGGTGCGGCGAATCAGGTCTTCAAGTGAATGCACCAGTTCGTTGACATCCAGTTTCTTGCGATCCAGCGACTGACGCCGGGAGAACGCCAGCAACCGATGGGTCAGCGCTGCCGCCCGATTCGCCGAGGACACGGCCGCTTCGGTAAAACGACCAATCTCGTCGGCACGACCGTTGGCGATGTAGCGCTGCATCAGGTCGAGACTGCCGATGATCCCTGTCAACATGTTGTTGAAGTCGTGGGCGATACCGCCGGTGAGCTGGCCGACCGCTTCCATTTTCTGCGCGTGACGCAATGCATCTTCGGCACGCTCACGCTCGAACATCTCGTTTTGCAAACGCTGGTTGGCCTGCGCCAATTGCTCGGTGCGGGCGCTGACCCGTTCCTCGAGCGTTTCGTTGAGATTGCGCAGCGCTTCTTCGGTCTTTTTCCGCTCGGTTTCATCAATCACAAAAATATAGAAACCGTTGACCGCGCCATCCGGCCCGTGGCGCGGCACGTAATTCATCAGCGCGTGGCGCGTGCTGCCGTCGCGATGGGAGGTGTACAGGCTGAACGAGCACGACCGGCCCGCCAGTGCTTCAGCAATGTACGGCGCCCGCAGGAAATAGGCTTCTTCACCGATGACATCACGAATGGTGCGCCCGAACAGCTCCTGCGGGGTTAAGCCGTACCAGTCCAGATAAGCGGCGTTGTTCAGGCGAAAACGTTCTTCCTGATCGACATAGCTGATCAGGATCGGCATCGCGTTCATGATCAGTTGCAGTTCGGTCTGGCTCTGACGCAGCGCCTGTTCGGTGTGTTTGCGTTCGGTCAGATCCAGCGCGGCCCCGAGAAAACGCATGGGCCGGCCATGGTGATCCTTGTAGCAACGGCCTCGGGCAAACACCCAGCGCAACTCGCCGTTGGGTTGCAACAGGCGGTATTCCTCGGCGTATTCGGTGCCGTGGGTGATGCAATGTTTGATGCTGCGGGCAACCATCGCGCGGTCTTCGGGGTGCACGCCTTGCAGGTATTCGCTGATCGGCAACTGACTGGCACGTACCGGGTCGACGCCATGCAACTGCGCGAAATGCGCGTCGGCAATAAAGCGGTCCTCGCCAATGTCCCAATCCCACGTGCCAACCGCATCGGTGGCAGCGAGGGCCAATTGCAGGCGTTCTTCGGTTTCCTGCTGGGCCTTCAAACTTTGTTCGGAGCGTTGCTGCAGTTCCAGGGCAATGCGTCGACGTTCATTGGTTTCGATGGCCGTGACCAGAATCCCGGCGACCTGCGCATTTTCATCGCGGATAGGGCTGTACGTCAGATCGAGCCAGAAGTCGGATTCCTGACCGTCGCGCTGCAAGGTAAAACGCCTTTCACTGTAGGTGCGCACCTGGCCTTGTAGGACGGCGCTGTAAATCGGGTCAGTGAATTCTCTAAGTTCTGGCCATATCTGGTGTGCAGGCTGTCCGAAAGCGTGCGGATGCTTGTGGCCGGCGAGCAACGCGAAGCCGTTGTTGTAGATCTGCGTCAGTTGCGAGCCCCACAGCAGCAACATCGGCATGGGCGAGTGCATCACGATGTCCACCGCAGTACGCAGGCTCTGCGGCCAAGTGCCAGCGGCGCCCAACGGGCTGCGACTCCAGTCGGTGCGGGCAATCAGAGCCTGGGCGTCATCAGTGTTCGGTACAGCGTTCATCGTTGGATCCTGAGGTTCTGTCGGTGAGGCGGCGTCTACTATGCTTGCAGAACGGTAGACGCTATGGGGCCGGGCGCGTCACGCAGCGGCTCATTTCGATCATTCAATGCTTCGCGGGTGTTTTTTGCCATGGAAATCGATGCACTGTTAACTCAACTGGCCAGCAAACACGGCTCGGATCTGTTTCTGTCGACGGGCGCGCCACCCAGCGCACGCTTCGACGGCGTACTCACCGCGTTGAGCGA
The DNA here is from genome assembly GCF_044753305.1 of Pseudomonas sp. NPDC088429. Taxonomy (NCBI): domain Bacteria; kingdom Pseudomonadati; phylum Pseudomonadota; class Gammaproteobacteria; order Pseudomonadales; family Pseudomonadaceae; genus Pseudomonas; species Pseudomonas sp. NPDC088429. Next base: position 110,737 of record NZ_JBIVMX010000002.1, read on the forward strand.
TCAGCCGTTCAAACCCGGTGAAGTGGCTGCCATCGCCACCTCTCTGATGGACGCCGAGCAGCGCCGCGAGTTCGAACGGGATCTGGAAATGAACCTGGCGATCTCGCGTACCGGCGTCGGACGCTTCCGGGTGAACATCTTTAAACAGCGTAACGACGTCTCGCTGGTAATCCGAAACGTGAAGCTGGACATTCCACGCTTTGAAGATCTGAAGTTACCGGCGGTGTTACTCGAGACGGCGATGCTCAAGCAAGGCCTGATATTGATTGTCGGGGCGACCGACTCTGGAAAATCCACCACGCTTGCGGCGCTGATCGATCACCGAAACCGTCACAGCACCGGGCATATCGTCACCATTGAGGATCCGATCGAGTACATCCACCGCCACCAGCGCTCGATCATCAATCAGCGTGAGGTCGGGGTCGACACGCGCAGTTTTCACGCGGCGCTGAAAAACACCCTGCGTCAGGCCCCGGATGTCGTGCTCATCGGCGAAATACGTGATCGCGAAACCATGGAGCATGCGCTGACGTTCGCCGAGACCGGGCATCTGGTGCTGTCGACGTTGCATGCGCACAACGCCAATCAGGCGCTGGAGCGGATTCTGAACATGTTTCCCGAAGAGCGCAGGCCGCAACTATTACAGGCGCTGGCAAATAATCTGAAGGCGTCGGTTTCGCAGCGTTTGGTGAATACGTCAGAGGGGCAGCGGCGGGCGGCGGTTGAAGTAATGATTGGCACGCCGACGGTCGCTGATCTGATTCGGCGCAATGAACTGGGTGAACTTAAAACTATCATGGAGCGATCCGCTGATTCAGGGATGCAAACGTTCGATGATGCAATCTATCAGTTAGTTGTTGAAGGTGTTCTGGGTGAAGTGCAGGCGTTGGAATATGCGGATTCAAATAATAATCTGAGGTTGAAGTTGAAACTCAAGAGTGGTTCGCCAATTGAGGGTGACGCTTCGCCCGAAGGGTGGGGACTGGTCTAAAGGCTGGCGTCGATGCCGTAATGGTTGAAATATTATTTAATTTATTGTTTCTTGATGGTTGTTATATTTTACGTAGGATGAACTTCCGTTAATAGATATCTGTGATTGGAAGTTTGTATGGAAATTAGAGTTGGCAAGGACGGCGTCGCCGAGGATTTTTTATTGTCAGTGAGGGCTGATGAGAGAGAACGCAGTAAGTTGGCGGCCGAACTGATGAGTGTCATTGAGGGGCGAAGTGAAAATGATTCTGTAAATCTCAAAAAACTGACGTTCTGGTTAGAAGCAGGGTCGTCACTCGAGTACGTGCACTCGCCAGTCAGCAAGATGTTAACCGAGATCATTTACTCGGTTGAGTTTCAGTCTTTGTTTTCTACTCCTACGTTGTTTGATCGAGTGAAAGTGGATGGCAAAGGCGACTTGATAGGTATCATCGGTGCGGATGATTTTAATCTAAAGGATTATTACGACAAGACGTCGACCTTTTCAGAGGCACTGGACGCTCTTGTTGAAATAATTGAAGCGATAGGCGGTGAGGCCAGTTTCAATGGTAGGGTTGGTTTTGAGCATTGGATCAGATTTCATGGCCACGTCCTTCCGGAGAATGTGGCGCAGGTAAAAAAACTTTTATTCTTCTTGAAGTGGAAGTGGCCCGAGGCTGATGGGCTAGGCAACTATTGGGAGCCTATTACCGGGGATGATGAGAATTCAGTAGTGCTGACGACTCAGCAGTACGCAGACATTCGCGCACTGACAGCGCATTTGTTGCCGGACGGCCTCGGCGTACTGGAAACCTTGTATCGTAATGGCCGACCTAATCCCCCTATGCACATTAATGAGGACAGTGCGAACGAAGTCCTTACGTGTGTGTTGAACCAGCCGTTCTCGAAAAAACTCGCACAGCAATACATAGATGCGTTGGGCTGGTACGGTTCGGATGACGGCGAAACAGTTCATGACGCCGATTTGGCTCAGATGCTCGTCACGGCCATTCTCGTTGATCTGGATCCTCTGATTGGCGGCCACGAACGGCGCAATCACGTCGGCACCCACAATCTTTATGCACCCGCGATCGCTGCTGATCAGCCAATGGAGCTTGTACGCGAAGGTTTCGAAAATTACCTCATCAAGAGTGGTCGGGTTTCTCAAGATCTGAGCCCGTTAGCCGCCCATCTACTGCTCGGTTTTATAGCTCCTGGCTTTGTGGTGAAGTTTCTGCCACGTGATCTGACGGTAGGTTCGATTAACTGGCTGACATTTGTTCAGGCCGTCGCACTGATAGAACTCAACTGCAAGGGCGCGTCGCGGTTCATGACCTATGAGCAAGTGATGATGTTCTCGGACATGGACGCAATCAGTCTGCAATTCGGCCAGTTGCAGGGCATCGCTGCGATGGATTCGATATTCGACTGGGCTTTGATCAATGAGGTTATCAGCGTTGAGGAACTGGAAGAATTTCCCGAAGAAGCGCAGCAACGCGCTTTAACCGCTTACGAAGATTTCATGGAAGCACTGACTCACACTGCCAGAACGTTCTCCACATCCTTGCCGAGTCGACGCAAGCTCGCGTTGGCCGCTTTGGAAAAAGCCGCGCCCGGTTGTTACTTTCTGGACCATAAAGTACTGCGTCACGAAACGGATAAGTTTTCCTCGTCCTACAAAATGTCAATACTCGATCTGCATATCGAGGGCGAGTTGACCGGCAGGGAATGGGAATGGCGCGAAGCCGGCAGCCTATACGACACCTATCCAGACTTGAAATGGCTGGAGCCCAATCAGCCTGTGTTTGAACGCGCCGTTATTGAGTATGAGAGCAATCTTCGCAAGGCGATGATCGGTAATATAAAACTCGCCGTATCAAAAATTCCCATAGAACATCGTGGCGTTTTTGAGGCGAGCGAGATTACTTTTTTTACAGTGCGAGTATCTGTCAGCGAAAAGATATTTGAAAAAAGTAACGGCCTGATTGGTGGTAACGTCAGCAAGCCCAAGTGGATGGAGAAGCAGATCAAAAGAGATGAGGCGACAGGTAGATACGCCGTCGTCATGTGCGCGCCTTTTGGTGATGGCGAATTACTTTGCTATGAAATGTATTATTTGAAGGGGACATGTCGCCTTAATAAGGAGTTGGGATCGCTGATATTGCGCAGTGGGTTGATGAATATCCCATCTCGAATTGATTTCAAGGGAGACTTGAAAGCTTACTTGCCCGCCGCCGGTTTCTACAAGAACCCGATCGATTTAGATTGCTATACAAAGGGCACGGCTCCCGTGGCCAAACCTTACGTTGACACTATTCTTGATAAGCTGGGTGTGCTTGCGGCGCCCGTTAATCCAGGCAAGACAAAAGCCAGTAACTTTCAATGCTTCATCAATCCGCATATTCATGAGATTGCAGAGTTTCTCACCCGCCACCATCCGATTGCCAGTATTACCGAGATTGGCATCGCAGCAACCGAGCTTACTGAACGCGAGCAAATGCGCGATAAAAGCGAGAAAGCGCTGGCGTACATTATTGACTTAGCCATTCCGTTTAAAAAGTGTATAGAAGATATCAGGTCGGGTGATAAAGACAGACTGGAAGAGGGGCTGTGGGGGTGCGCGCTTGATCTCGTCGGGATTGTCGCGGTTTTAATGGGGGTACCGGGAAAAGCGGTGCACATCGGTACTAAAGTTGTACCTCTAAGTTTAAAAATTGCCAGGCTTGCTCGGCTTGCGATGAAATTGACGATCTCGGTCTTCAACCCTATCGATGGTCTGCCCACGGCGGCATACAAAGGCATGAGATTTGCGCTCAAGGGAGTACAGCGTCTCGGAACGCCAGGGCTGAAATTGATCGAAGGTGCAACCTTTCAAATGCGCCGATTAACAGGCAAAGCCCGTTCTGTGGACTTGATCCAGGCTTCCCGCAGGGCCGATTTTCATGTGGGGACTTGGCGTCCGATTGAAGGTGGCTCGCATACATTGAGCGTCTGTGCCGTTCGCCAGAATGGTGGTTGGTACGCCATCAATCAGTCCGGTAGAGCCTGGGGCAAGCGTTTGGCTGATTTTGCGGTAACACAAGTACGCGCACTACCCAAACTGCGCAGGTCGCTACCTAAAGGTTTTTCCCGGCAGATCATTCAGCGAAGTTTGCCGGTAGCCAATCGCAAGGTTGACCATGCGCTCAGGGCATTGGCGATACCTTATTTCAATCGGGAAACCGAACTGACGATCAACCTGTTAATAGGCGGCTCAGGATCAACACGAGAGAAAATGGAGGTTGTACTGCAAGCTGCCAAACTGAATTTCGGCGTTACGATAGTTGAGAACTTCATTTTGAAAAACGACGCCACCGGCAGAAGCATCATTGAGTTGAGTCGCGATGATTATCGAAAGTGGAAGAGCGCTGATCGTCCAAGGACTCAAGCGTTCTTCACGGTCGATACACAGAATCTGGTCGAGCGATTCACTTCGGCCAAGTCACGTTTCGGCGAAGTAGCCGATGATCTGATACACGAAATGTTCAAAACAGAACTGACCATGCCCGATGCCGCTTGGGCATTGACGGGCGCTTCGAATCAGCAAACAGTCGATGTCGCCCCCTTGCTGAATCTCGCCAAGGGTTTCCTGATAAAAAGCCTCGATTCGAGTACTTACTTTGATAAACAGCGCGCCGCGTCCAACGCTGACTCCTATGCCGTGGCGGCTGCACTGCTCAGTCAACTCGTCACCCATGAAGCGCAGGCCAAAGATAATATTCACCTCATGGTTGAGGTGATTGGCAAATACGAAGGTCGGGCTATTGATACCCCAGTGCTGATAAACCTGAACATCGATTGAATCAACCCAAGCCGCTGCAGTACAGCGGTGGAAGATTGATCTGTCGAATGTCACTCGGCCAATTCAGGGCAATTGCGAAACTGCGCAAGGGCTTCGGGATTGGCCAGAGCGTCAGTATTTTTCACCGGTCGGCCGTGCACGACGTTCCGCACAGCCAACTCGACAATCTTGCCGCTGATGGTGCGCGGAATGTCGGTGACGGCGATGATTTTTGCCGGCACATGCCGAGGCGTAGTGTTGCCACGAATGACTTCGCGGATCTGCCGTTGTAATGCCTCATCAAGGGCAACGCCATCTTGCAACCGGACAAACAACACCACGCGAACATCGTCCTGCCATTGCTGGCCGATGACCACGCTGTCGAGTATTTGCGCGACTTTCTCCACCTGACGGTAGATCTCGGCCGTGCCGATACGCACGCCGCCAGGATTGAGCACGGCGTCGGAGCGGCCGTGAATCAGCATCGCGCCATGGGCCAGTTCTTCGGCGTAATCGCCCTGTGCCCACACGCCGGGAAACAGCTCAAAATACGATTGCCGGAGCTTTTCGCCATTCGCATCATTCCACAGACCAATGGGCATCGCCGGGAAATGGCGGGTACACACCAGCTCACCTTTCTCACCGATGACCGCTTGGCCATCGTCATTCCACACCTCGACCGCCATCCCCAGACTTTTGCCCATCATTTCGCCACGGCGCACCGGTGACATCGGATTGCCGTTGACGAAGCATGAAACGATGTCGGTGCCACCGGACATCGAACTCAGGCACACATCGGCTTTGACGTCGCGGTAGACGAAGTCGTAACTGCGCGGCGCCAACGCCGAGCCGGTACACAGCAGCGTTTTCAGGCTGCTCAAGTCGTGACTTTCGCGGGGTTTGACGCCGCCGCTTTCCAGCGTGGCAAGAAATTTCGGGCTGGTGCCGAACACGCTGATGCGCTCATCGTCGATCAGATCCAGCAAGCGTTCGTTGTCGGGCTGAAACGGTGAGCCGTCGTACAACACCACCGCGCTACCGACGGCCAGTGCAGACACCAGCCAGTTCCACATCATCCAGCCGCAGGTCGTGTAATAGAACAACCGGTCGCCGGAACCTAGATCGACATGCAGGCCATGTTCTTTAACGTGTTGCAGCAAAACGCCGCCGGTACCGTGGATGATGCATTTCGGCACACCGGTGGTGCCGCTGGAATACAACACGTAGAGCGGATGGGCGAAAGGCACCGGTATAAAGAACGGCTCGCCGCCAGTCACGTAAAAGTCATCCCATAGCGTGACGTTTGCCTGGGTGTGGTAATCCTCGGCGCGGGTATGTGGTCGCGCGTACGGTACGACAATCAACTGTTGCAACGTCGGCAACTGTTCGAGAATTTCATTGAGCTTGGTGGTCTGGTCGATTTCTTTACCGGCATATCGGTAGCCCGCGCAGCTGATCAATACTTTCGGTTCAATCTGCCCAAAACGATCAATCACGCCGTGGGTGCCGAAATCGGGCGACGAGCACGACCAGATGGCACCGAGACTGGTGGTGGCCAACATCGCCACCAGCGTCTGCCAGGTGTTGGGCATACACGCGGCAACACGATCGCCGCTGACGACCCCGGCGGCTTGCAGGCTGGCTTGAAATCCGGCGACCTGTTGCGCCAGTTCGGCCCAGGTCAGTTGTTCACGCTGGCCATTTTCAGCCACCGCAACAACGGCGACGGCATCGTCGCGACGGCGCAGCAGGTGCTCGGCGAAATTCAATGTGGCGCCCGGAAACCATTCCGCGGCGGGCATTTTTGTGCCTTCACGCAGCACCGCATCAGGTTGCGTATGGAAGCGGATATCGAAGAAATCAACGATGGCTTGCCAGAATTCTGCGCGCTGCTCGACGCTCCATTGGTGCAGGTCGGCGTAGCTGTCGAGGTGCAAGCCATGACGCTGATTGATCGAGCGGCGGAAGGTGTCCATCCGCGATTGGGCAATACGGGTAGCGTCGGGTTGCCAGAGGATGTCGGACATGGATTGCCTCTTGTTTTGGTGTTCGCAAACGATGTTCAGGTAATAGACCGCTAACTGTAGGAGTGAGCCTGCTCGCGATGGCTCAATCGCAGTCACACATTTGTCGACTGAGACACTGCCATCGCGAGCAGGCTCACTCCTGCAGGGTCACTGCGCTAGCCAGCCACCATCAATATTCCATGCCGCCCCACGTACTTGGCTGCCTGCCTCACTGCACAAAAACAGCACCAACTCACCCAGATGCTGCGGCGTCACAAACTCCAGCGACGGTTGCTTTTCGGCCAGCAAATCGTGCTGTGCTTGCTGCGGTTCAACACCCTTGGCCGCGCGATCATCGATCTGCTTCTGCACCAGCGGCGTCAACACCCAGCCCGGGCAGATCGCGTTGCAGGTGACGTTACTGGTCGCGGTTTCCAGGCCGACCACTTTGGTCAAACCAATCACGCCATGCTTGGCCGCAACATACGCCGCTTTGCCCGTCGAGCCGACCTGGCCGTGCACGGATGCAATGTTGATGATCCGGCCCCAACCCTTGGTGCGCATGCCCGGCAAACTCAGGCGAGTGCTGTGAAATACCGACGACAGATTGATCGCAATAATCGAATCCCAGCGCTCCACCGGAAACTCTTCTACCGGCGCGACATGCTGGATGCCGGCATTGTTGACCAGAATGTCCACGCCACCGAACTCGCGCTCGGCGTAGGCGATCATGTCGGCGATCTGCGTCGGGTCGCTGACATCGGCGGGGTGATGGCCGACCTTGCCGCCGAACTGGCCGACTTCGGCAATCACGGCGGAAGCATCACCGAAGCCGTTGAGAATCAGATTGGCGCCGGCCTTGGCCAGGCTCAGCGCGATGCCCAGCCCGATGCCGCTGGTGGAACCGGTAACCAGTGCGGTTTTGCCCGTAAGAGTGGTCATGAATACCTCACACAATGCCAGTGGCGTAGAAAGTGCCGATCACTACGAAAACCGCCAGGGTCTTGATCAGCGTAATACAGAAAATGTCTTTATAGGCTTCACGGTGGGTCAGGCCGGTGACCGCGAGCAGCGTGATCACCGCGCCGTTGTGCGGCAGCGTGTCCATGCCGCCACTCGCCATCGCGGCCACGCGGTGCAGCACTTCCAGCGGAATATTCGCCGCATGCGCCGCTGCGATAAATTGCTCGGACATGGCCGCCAACGCAATGCTCATGCCGCCGGAAGCAGAGCCGGTGATACCGGCCAGCAGGGTCACGGTAATCGCTTCATTGACCAGCGGATTGGGAATGCCTTTGAGCCAGTCTGCCAGCACCAGAAAACCAGGCAGGGACGCGATCACGGCACCAAAGCCGTATTCCGAAGCAGTGTTCATCGCCGCCAGTAACGCACCGCTGACCGCACTTTTGCTGCCTTCGGCAAGTTTGCTGCGAATCGCTTTAAAGCCGAAGGCGAGCACCATCAGAATGCCAACCAGCAATGCGGCCTGAACCGCCCAGATCGCCGTCAATTTGGCGATTTCGGTGGTGACCGGCGTGGCCATCCCCGGCAACGCGAGGCTGTGGGTTTTGCCGTACCACTGCGGAATCCACTGGGTGAACAGCAGGTTCATGATGCCCACCGCGAGCAGCGGCGACAGCGCGATCCACGGATTAGGCAGCTTCAGATCTTCAGCAGTCTCCGGTTCGTTACGCAGTTCGGTGCCGTAACCTTCGCCAGCCCGTTGCGCCTTGTTGCGCTGACGTTGCAGAAACAGCATGCCGGCGCAGAACACGAAAATCGTACCGATCAGACCCAGCCAGGGCGCGGCCCACGCGGTGGTGTTGAAGAAGGTGCTGGGGATGATGTTCTGAATTTGCGGGGTGCCAGGCAGGGCGTCCATGGTGAAGGAAAACGCGCCGAGGGCGATGGTCGCCGGAATCAGCCGTTTGGGAATATTGCTCTGGCGGAACATCTCCGCCGCAAACGGGTAAACGGCAAACACCACCACGAACAGCGACACGCCGCCGTAAGTGAGCAGGGCGCAGACCAGTACGATGACCAGCATTGCCTGTTTGGTGCCGAGGAGCTTGATCGCGGCGGCGACGATCGAACGTGAGAAACCGGACAGTTCGATCAGCTTGCCGAACACAGCGCCGAGCAGAAATACAGGAAAGTAGAGTTTGATGAACCCGACCATTTTCTCCATGAACACCCCGGTGAACGCAGGGGCGACGGCGGACGGGTCGGTGAGGAGGACGGCGCCGAGCGCGGCGATCGGGGCAAAAAGGATAACGCTGTAGCCACGGTAAGCGGCGAGCATCAGCAGCGCGAGGGCTGCCAAGGCAATGATCACACTCATGGTGTGTCTCTCCGGAGTTGTTATTTTTGTGGGTGGTGCGGTGTGGGAGAGGGTATAGCTAGATGCGTGCCAGATAACTAAGTCTTTGAAATATATGGATTAAATCTAAGTTGTTTTGAATTTTGCAGATTATCAGTCTCGATATTGAGAACTCTAGATCGAAAAAGATCGCAGCCTTCGGCAGCTCCTACAGAGAAAACCCATCTTCTACTGTAGGAGCTGCCGAAGGCTGCGATCTTTTTGATCTTAAAATAACGAATCCAAAAAAAGAGACGGTGTCTCTATTGAGAGACTAAGCAACTCCTAGTGCCACCATTTTCTTATACAACGTTGATCGCCCAAGCCCGAGCCGAGCCGCCGCTTCCGGTACTTTCCCCGCACATTGCGCGAGTGCAGCCTCAATCAGTTGCCGGTCAAACCGCTCCCGCGCTTGAGCGAATGTCTCCTCACTTGGCGCTTCAAGTGTGGGCGCCGACGCACGCTCAACCGGGCTCAGCGGCCCGATCGCCGCACGAATGTCACTCTCCGTCAGCATCAAGTCATCACTGAGCAACGCCGCGCGCTCGAGCACGTTGCGCAACTCGCGAATATTCCCCGGCCAGGCATGCTGCCCAAGCAGATCCAGCGCATCGCGGTGCAGCTCATGCTGACTGCGCAACTCCTCCAGAATCGCCTCACTGAGCGCCGGCAAATCATCAAGACGCTCACGCAACGGCGGCACCTGAATCGGCAGGACATTGAGGCGGTAATACAAATCGGCACGGAACTCGCCGCGTTTGATCGCCGCTTGCAAATCGGTCGAAGTGGCAGCTATCACCCGCACATCACTCTGAATCACCTCGTTCGAGCCTACCGGTTCAAATTCCTTTTCCTGCAAAACCCGCAGCAGTTTGCTTTGCAGCGGCAGCGGCATGTCGCCGATCTCGTCAAGAAACAACGTGCCGCCCTGGGCGATTTGCAATTTGCCGGTGCGGCCCTTGCGGTCGGCGCCGGTGAACGCGCCCGGCGCTGTGCCGAAGAATTCCGCTTCCAGCAGCGCTTCAGGAATCGCCGCGCTGTTGATGCTGACGAACGCCTTGTGCGCACGCGGCGAAGCACTGTGAATGGCCTGCGCCAACAGCTCTTTGCCGGTACCGGTTTCACCGAGCAGCAACACCGGCGACTCGGCACTGGCGCTGCGTCGGGCGCGGCGTTTGACTTCAAGGCTGGCGGCGCTGGTACCGATGAAGTGGGCGAAGTTGTATTTGGTCTGTCGTGCGCGCAGCAGTGAACGGGTCGAGGCCAATTCTTCCTGCATGCTCAGGTAGCGCTTGAGCATCGGCGATAGCGTGCGCAACTCGTCGAACAGGGCGAAACCGATGGCGCCTATGACGGTGCCGGCGTCGTCATGGATCGGCAGGCGCATCACCACCAACGGTTCTTTTGGCGTGTCTTGCATGTCGAGCAGGATCGGCCGCCCGGTGCGCACCACTTCACGCAGCAGGCTGCCGGGGATCACGCTTTCGCAGGGCTTGCCGATGGCGCCTTCAGCGGAGTCGAGGCCAAATCGGCGCGCGTAACGCTCATTCATCCAGACGATATTGGCATCACGATCGACGATCACCGTGCCTTCGCTGGACTGCTCGATGATCTCGAACAACGAGCGGATCGCCAGCGTGCGCACGCGTTGGTAGTCCTTGAGGCTTTCGGTGGTGTTCATGGGGTGGATCCTGGATGTTCTGGTTTTCTGTGCTGGCCTCTTCGCGGGCAAGCCTTGCTCCTACAGAATTCGCGTTGTCTGTAGGAGCAAAGCTTGCTCGCGATGGCCGCGACGCGGTTTTTTAAGCTAAAACGCCTACCCCGGATGCGCCGCCGCCAACAGCTCTTTGGTATACGGATGCTGCGGTGAATCAAACACATCATGACTGGCGCCACGCTCGACCACTTTGCCGTCCTTGATCACGATCATGTCGTGCGCCAAGGCGCGCACCACCGCCAGATCATGGCTGATGAACAGATAGGTCAAGCCGTGCTTTTCCTGTAAATCGCGAAGGAGGGCGACCACTTGTTTCTGCACGGTTCGATCCAGCGCAGAGGTGGGCTCATCCAGCAAAATCAGCGCCGGTTTCAGCACCAGCGCCCGCGCGATGGCAATACGCTGACGCTGACCACCGGAAAACTCATGAGGGTAACGATGACGGCTTTCCGGGTCGAGACCGACTTCCTTTAGCACACGGATCACTTGCGCATCGCATTCATCGGCGGTGGATTCGCAATGCACCTCCAGACCTTCGCTGATGATCTGCGCCACGGACATGCGCGGGCTGAGGCTGCCAAACGGATCCTGAAACACCACCTGCATCTGCCGCCGCCATGGCCGCAGTTGTTTCTGGTTGGGCCCGTCGAGCGCTTCGCCCTGAAAACGGATGCTGCCTTCGGAGTCGAGCAAACGCAGAATCGCCTGACCCAGCGTTGATTTGCCCGAACCGGACTCGCCGACGATGCCCAGGGTTTTGCCGCGCTGAATGGTCAGGCTGATACCGTCCACCGCGCGCAAATACTGCTTGCGCTGAAACAGACCGCCGCCCAAGGCAAAATCGACCCGAAGATCCTCGACTTCCAGCACGTTCTCGCGCTCATCGCGGGGCAGCGCTTCGCCCTCGGGCTCGGCGTTGAGCAAGACGCAGCTGTACGGATGCTTCGGTTCGGTAAACAAAATCTCGCACGGCGCCTGCTCGACAATTTCCCCGGCCTTCATCACGCAAACCCGCTGGGCGATGCTGCGCACCAGATTGAGGTCATGGCTGATCAGCAGCAGCGACATGCCGAGGCGTTGTTGCAGGGATTTGAGCAGCAGCAGGATCTTGCGCTGCACCGTCACGTCCAGCGCTGTCGTCGGTTCGTCGGCGATCAGCAATTCTGGTTCGCACGCCAGCGCCATGGCGATCATCACCCGCTGGCGTTGCCCGCCAGATAATTGATGCGGATAAGCCTTGAGGCGTTCTTCAGGCTTTTTGATGCCAACCAGTTGCAGCAATTCCAGAATGCGCGACTGCGCCGCTTTGCCGCCGAGGCCACGGTGCAGCAACAGGGTTTCGCCGATCTGTTTTTCGATGGTGTGCAGTGGATTGAGCGAAGTCATCGGCTCTTGGAAGATCATCGCAATCCGATTGCCGCGCAGTTCGCGCAAGACCTTGGGATCCGCGCCGACCAGTTCCTGGCCGCGATAGCGAATGCTGCCAGTGGTGCGGGCATCGCATTCGGGGAGCAATTGCAGGATCGAATGCGCGGTCACCGATTTGCCTGAGCCCGACTCACCGACCAACGCCAGACACTCGCCGGGGCGAATGTCCAGACACAGGTTGCGCACCACGGTCTGGTCATTGAAGGCGACGCTGAGGTCGCGGATTTCGATCAGGTTGTCAGTCATCGTCAATCTCTGCTTCAAGAGCGTGGGTCGAAGGCGTCTCGCAACGCTTCGCCGATAAACACCAGCAACGACAGAATCAGTGCCAAGGTGAAAAACGCCGTCAACCCTAACCATGGCGCCTGCAGATTCTGTTTGCCCTGACCGATCAGTTCACCCAGCGAAGCGCTGCCGGCAGGCATGCCAAAACCGAGAAAATCCAGCGCGGTGAGGGTGGAAATTGCACCGGTCAGAATAAACGGCAGATAACTCAACGTGGCGTTCATCGCGTTGGGCAGGATGTGCCGGACAATCACTTTGCGATCAGTCAGCCCCAAGGCCCGCGCGGCTTTGACGTATTCCAGATTGCGCCCACGCAGGAACTCGGCGCGCACTACATCGACCAGCGCCAACCAGGAAAACAGCGCCATGATCCCCAGCAGCCACCAGAAATTCGGCTCGACGAAACCGGAGAGGATGATCAGCAGATACAGCACCGGCAACCCCGACCAGACTTCCAGCAGGCGTTGCCCGATCAAGTCGACCCAGCCGCCGTAATAGCCTTGCAGCGCACCGGCCGCAATGCCGATTAGCGCACTGACAAACGTCAGCATCAACGCAAAAAGAATCGACACGCGGGCGCCGAAAATCACTCGGGCCAGTACGTCCCGCGCCTGATCGTCGGTGCCCAGCCAGTTCACCGTTGTCGGTGGGCTCGGCGCCGGTTTGTTGAGGTCGTAATTGGGCGTGTCATCGCTGAACGGAATCGGCGGGAATAGCAGCCAGCCACCGTCCTTGCGGATCAGATTCTGCACATACTCGCTACGATAATCGGCCTGAAACGGTAGTTGCCCGCCAAATTCCTGCTCGGTGTGACGCTTGAACACCGGGAAGTACCATTCACCCTGATAGCTGACCATCAGCGGTTTGTCGTTGGCGATCAACTCGCCGCCCAACGTCAGCGCAAACAGACCGATAAACAACCACAACGACCACCAGCCGCGACGGTTTTTTTTGAAGCGCTCGAAGCGGCGACGGCCCAACGGCGAAAACTTGAACATCAGGCGTTCCTCGCGGCGAAGTCGATGCGCGGATCCACCAGCGTGTAGCAGAGGTCGCCAATCAGTTTTATCAGGAGGCCAAACAGGGTGAAGATGAACAGCGAACCGAATACCACCGGATAGTCACGAGAGACTGCCGCTTCGTAGCTCATGCGCCCGAGACCGTCGAGGGAGAAGATCACTTCGATCAACAACGAACCGGCAAAGAACACGCTGATGAACGCTTGAGGAATGCCTGACACCACCAGCAGCATCGCGTTACGAAACACATGCCCATAGAGCACGCGTCGCTCGCTCAAGCCTTTGGCCCGGGCAGTCACCACGTACTGGCGAGTGATTTCGTTGAGGAACGAGTTTTTGGTCAGAATCGTCAGCGTGGCGAATCCGCCGATCACCAGCGCCGTCACTGGCAACACAAGATGCCAGAAGTAGTCAGTGATCTTGCCGAGTGTCGACAGCGATTCGAAGTTGTCCGAGACCAGACCGCGCACGGGGAACCAGTTCAGCGAAGTGCCGCCGGCAAACACCACGATCAGGAACATCGCAAAGAGGAACGCCGGCATCGCGTAACCAATGATGATTGCAGTGCTGCTCCAGATATCGAAATGACTGCCGTGGTGCACGGCTTTGCGGATGCCCAGCGGAATCGATACCAGATAGGTGATGAGCGTCGCCCAAAGCCCTAGGGAAATGGTCACCGGCATTTTTTCGAGGATGAGGTCGGTCACCGTGGCGCCGCGAAAGAAGCTCTTGCCGAAGTCCAGTTGCGCGTAATTCTTCAGCATCAGCCACAGCCGTTCATGCGCGGGTTTGTCGAAGCCGTACTGTTTTTCGATGTCCTTGATCAGTTGCGGGTCGAGGCCGCGACTGGCGCGCGATGTACTGCTAATGGCTTCACTGGCACCACCACCGACATTGCCGCCGCCGATGCCTTGCAGGTGAGCGATGGCCTGTTCCACCGGACCACCGGGCGCGGCCTGAATGATCACGAAATTGACCAGCAGAATGATCACCAGTGTCGGAATGATCAGCAGCAGACGCCGCAGTATGTAACCCCACATCAGTGCGGCCCTCCGGGTTTGCCACGTCCGATTTTCTCGGCCGTCATCTGTTGGTTGGTCAGCGGTGTGCTGCTGATTTCCCACCAACTCTCGATCGCTTCGTCATTGCTCGCTTGCACCGCCGGCATGCCGAAGCGGTTCCACCAGACCGTCGAGGTGCCAGGCGGGTAATAGTTGGGAATCCAGTAGTAATTCCATTGCAGCACCCGATCCAGTGCGTGGGCGTAATGCAGCATGTCGGATTGTGTCGAGGCGCGGATCAGGCCGTTGATCAGCGTATCGACGGCCGGGTTTTTCAGCACCATGTAATTGTTGGCGCCGGGGTCGTTGGCCGAGGCCGAGCCGAAATAGTTGAGCAGCTCGCCGCCGGGGGAGGTGCTGACCGGGTAGCCTGTGACGATCATGTCGTAGTCGCGGCTCATCAGGCGATTGACGTATTGCGAGGAATCGATGCGCCGGATGTTGAGGTCGATGCCGATTTGTTTCAGCGTGCGTTTATAAGGCAGCAGCAAGCGATCCATGCCGTTCTGGCTGACCAGAAACGTGAAGCTTAGTGGCTCGCCCTCGGCATTGACCAACTGATCGCCATCCGGTTTCCAGCCAGCCTGTTCTAGCAGTTGCAAGGCTTGCAGCTGTTTATCGCGGATCATCCCGCTGCCGTCGGTTTTCGGCGCCTCGAACACTTGATTGAAGACTTCGTCAGGCACCTGGCCACGCAGCGGCTCCAGGATCTGCAGTTCCTGCGCATCGGGCAGTTTTGACGCCGCGAGCTCAGTGTTGGAAAAGTAGCTTTGCTGGCGGATGTACAGGTTGCGCATCATCTGCCGGTTGCTCCACTCGAAATCCCAGAGCATGGCCAGTGCTTGACGCACACGACGATCCTGGAACATCGGCTTTTGCAGGTTGAACACAAAACCTTGCGCGGATTGCGGCGCCTCAGTGGCCAAATGAGCCTTTTGCAGGCGCCCGTCACTCAATGCCGGGCTGTCGTAACCGATCGAGTAACCGGTGGCCGAGAACTCGCGGTTATAGTCATAAGCGCCACCGCGCAGCACCTGGCGGGCGACGTCGGTGTCGCCGAAATACTCGATGCTGAAGTGATCGAAGTTGTACAAGCCGCGGCTGACCGGCAGATCCTTGCCCCACCAGTTGGCATTGCGTTCAAAAGTGATACTGCGTCCGGAGTCGACCTTGCCGACGCGATACGGGCCGCTGCCCAATGGCGCTTCATAGCCGCCACCGCCAGCGAAGTCACGGGTCTTCCACCAATGCTCGGGAAACACCGGCAGGGTAGCGATATCCAGTGGCAGAGTGCGGTTTTCATTGCTCTTGAAATCGAAGCGTACCGTCAGCGGCGCTTCGATTTCGACACCTTTGACGTCGGCGAATTGCGTGCGATAGCGCAGGCTGCCTTGGGTCATCAACAAATCGTAGGTGTAGCGCACGTCCTCGGCGGTGATCGGCGTACCGTCGGCGAAACGCGCTTTCGGATTGATGAAAAAGCGCAGGGACAACCCATCGTCAGCGCGCTCGATTTTTTGCGCGACGAGGCCGTAGACGGTGTAAGGCTCATCCATCGAGCGCTGCGCCAGCGGCGAATAGAGCATGCCGTCGATCTGGGTGACGCCGATGCCTTTGTCTATATAAGGAAGGACATGGTCGAAGTGGCCGATCTCGATCGCCGAGCGGCGCATCGTTCCGCCCTTGGGCGCCTGCGGATTGGCGTAGTCGAAGTGGCTGAAACCAGCGGGGTATTTCGCCGGTTCGCCATAAACAGTCAATGCATGTTGCGGTGCCGCGCTCACACCAACGGCGCTCAACAGCAGCGTCACGGCAGTGAACATCAATGTGGGGAAAGCCAGTCGCATTGTCAGCCTTAGAGCCGGGTGATCGATAAGCGTAATTTGTACGCGAGCGGCGAGCGGCTCGCCAGCCGTATCGTGTAACTGAAACACAACGGCCCACCAAAAGGCGGGCCGTTATGTTTCATTCAATGCGAAGGATCAGTCCTGACGGCTGGTCACTTCCAGCAGGTGATAACCGAACTGGGTTTTCACCGGGCCTTGCACGGTGTTGACCGGTGCGCTGAATACTACGGTGTCGAATTCCTTGACCATCTGGCCAGGACCGAACGAACCGAGGTCGCCGCCCTGACGGCTGGAAGGGCAGGTGGAGTTGGCCTTGGCCACTTCGGCGAAATCAGCACCGGCTTCGATCTGGGCTTTGAGTTCGTTGCACTTGTCTTCGCTGGCAACAAGGATGTGACGGGCAGTGGCTTTAGCCATGGGGAAAATCTCCAATCAATATCAGTAAAGTGCGGAGCCTACCGGATTCGGTGGGCGATTTCTCGGCAAAGTTCCGTTTGCGTGACGCGGCAACTTCACAGGTTAGCTGCCTGCAGGCGGCGGGCATGCGCCACGTAGAGTTCGATCGGATCCGGTGATACTGCGCGCAAGGCGCTTGCGCTACGCAGAATGGACAGATGGTCAAACGGGTAGTCCGAACGGATCACTTTCCCCAGGTGAGAACTGAAGCGGCCGACAAATCCGTCGTTTTGCCCAGCGTCTTTTTTGAAGTATCTGGCCAGGTTTCGGCAGATGTGCTCCACCGGATCGAGCGTTGGCTGACTGTGATCCGGCAACGTGCCGCTCCAGGAATAGTAACGAACATCATTGACCGACTCTTGCCCTTGGCCGCCCCAACTGTCGGGCAGGCCCTGAGGATATTTTTCGTTGAAGCGGCCAACGCCTTGCGTCGTCAAGGCGCCAAGCGCCGCGATCGCATTCTGCGGCATGGCTATGCGGCCACTGAGCACCGACAAAAAATCGGCAAACAAGGTGACGACGGTCTGCGCGACTTTTTCTGGCAGTTGTCCGGGAATCAGTGCTTCACGCAGCACATCGGCCAATTCTGAACCCTGGTTGGGGCCACTCACCGACGTCACGGAAGCGACGGCGTGTGGGGCAAGCGCCGCAGCGTATCGGCCGGCCAGTGCGCCCTGACTGTGGCCGATCAGATTGACTTTGCTCGAATCGGTACCCCTGAGCACCCGGTCGATTTGCTGCAACAATTGTTCACCGCGCATTTCGTTGTCATGGGTGGCTGAAAGATGCGGCACAAACACTCGGCAGCCGACAGCCTGAAGTGCTTTCTTGACGTCGTGGAAGAGTTCGAAGGAGCCAATACGCTCGAATCCGAACAGGCCGTGTACCAGCAGGATCGGGTACTGAGTTGTAGCATTCCGTTGCATGTTGACTACCTTTTCGCAGAGGTTCTGGGTGAAATCTGCGTGCCACTCTAAAACAGTCATTCCGTTAGCGAAGTACGAATAAGCCTCGGTTGTCATTGGAATCTGGACTAGAAGCTGTACGAAACTTCGGAAAGTGCTGAAATCCAGCTCCTATTCTTTGGACGTCTATCGGACGGCGTGTTGGTTTTTTTTGCGGCTTGCCTACTTTGCGTGATGCCTTTGCCTCCGTGCTTAAAGGCAATCGGCTGATATCCATTGAATGATTGAGCGCGTTAAATAGGGGCAGTCAACGCAGTCATTGACGACAGCGTTTAATCCAAGGAATGGAGGCACCCATGACTACGCATGAAGCACATCTGTCAGTCGCGTCAGCGCAGAACCCCGGCACTTTTCAGCAGCGCTGGGTTGCACTGGATAAACAGGGCGCGCTGAGTTTCAAAGCGGATGAAACGTCGCTGGAGTTCTGCTTTCGAGCGGTCAATACCCTGGATGCCGAGGCAGTGCTTGCATTGCCCGCACCGAATCTTGATTCGATGACACAAGCCGTACTTGACCCTTCGCTGAAGAGGGCCATCGTCCGGATCCCGCCTTACCCGGACATGGCGTGCGGCGATAAAGTGCTGTTGCGGTGGGAAGGGCTCGATATCGATGGGTTCACCTATCAGCATGAATGTGCTCGTTTCGTCAGCGAAGCACAGGTCGGCAAGGAAATCGTATTCGTCATCAAAGGCGTGCATGTCGCGGCGCTGGATGGTGGCTCGCTGGAAATCTACTGGACGCTTTACAGTGCCAAACAAGCGCAACCGGTCACGTCGGCAAGGTTGCAACTGGACGTCGGCGATGTTCGCCCGAGATTGCTTGCGCCCTATGTCGAAGAAGCGGTTGGCGCAATCCTTGATCCTGAGCGACTCAGCGAAGGCACCTGCATCAGCCTTCGACCGTATTCACGGATGGCCGAAGGCGACAGAGTGTTGTTGACCTGGCAAGGCGCTGTTCTGACGGAGGTGTTTAACGATGCATTGACCCTGCAGTCGTTGGCGGTAGGCAATACGCTGTCTTTCTGGATTGGTGCTGATCTTATTGCGGGACATCTTGGCGGCGAAGTGACAGTGCGTTATCGGGTTGAGCCGAAAACTGGCGAGGCGCGAGATTCCGACATCGCAACCTTTGTCATCGCACCTTTGATTCGTGGTTTGCTCGAGGCGCCGGATGTCCTCGAAGCTCAGGACGACGTGCTTGATGTGGTGGACTCAACGGATGGCATCACCGTTGTGATCGGCAATGCCCAAGCTCAGGAGGGTGAGTTGGTCTATCTCAAGTGTGATGGTGATTACTTCAACCATCGTGACGAGCGTGAGATTACCCGCGAGTCAGCGGGGCAGCCGTTGGTGTTTATCGTGCCCCACCGGTTCTGGCGTGAGCATCAGGGCTCGACAGTGCGCATCGCCTATTCAGTGGAGCGTTCGGATGATGACAGCCAGGCCTCTGCGATAACGCTGCTACGGGTTGAGTAACACGATTGCCCTCCGGTGCGAAAAGTCCCGGAGGGCGTTGTCATCAGGTGCGCGGCTGAGCACTCAAGCGCTTTGCAGCATCCAGAAGCAGGTGCTCCGTCGCGTTGAAACCCAGGCAACCATCGGTGATGGATACGCCGTAGCGCATCGTAGGACTCAGCGGCTGGCAACCTTCGAAAAGATGCGACTCAATCATCATGCCGATCAGTGAGTGGTCACCTTGCAGGCGCTGTTCGAGTACGTCATTGAAAACAGCGGGCTGACGCGAAGGATCCTTGCCGCTGTTCGCGTGACTGCAATCGACCATGATCCGGCCGGGGATTTTCAGTCGGGTCAGTTCGGCATTGATGGCGGTTACGCTGTTGCGGTCGTAGTTCGGCCCCTTGTGGCCGCCGCGCAGTACCAAGTGGGTATCTGCATTGCCCGGCGTTTGAATGATTGCCGGATGCCCTTGGCTGTCGACACCGAAATGCCGATGCGGGTGTGCGGCTGAGCGCATGGCGTCAACGGCCACTGCGGCGCCACCGTCGGTGCCGTTTTTGAAGCCGACCGGCATGCCCAGACCGCTGGCCATTTCGCGATGGATCTGCGATTCGGTGGTGCGCGCGCCAATGGCGACCCAGCTCAGCAGGTCATCGAAGTAACCGGCGGCCATGGGTTGCAGCAGTTCGGTAGCGACTGGCAAACCGAGGCGAATCATTTCCAGCATCAGTTCGCGCGACAGGCTCAGGCCTGCCGCCATGTCATCGCTGCCATCGAGGTGCGGATCATAAGCGAGACCTTTCCAGCCCACTGTAGTACGGGGTTTTTCCACGTAAGCGCGCATCACCAGGAGCATTTCGTTGCTGACTTGATCGGCAAGACGGGCGAGTTTGCCGGCGTATTCGAGGGCAGACTGAGGATCATGGATTGAGCAAGGGCCGACGATGACCAGTAAACGTTGGTCTTCACCGTTGAGAATGGCGCGTACCGCCTGGCGGTGCGTGGCGACTTGCTGGCTCAAGGCAGTGCTCAGGGGCAATTGCTGCTTGAGTTGCAACGAGCTGGGCAGACGCAGGGTCAGCGCTTCGTTGGCAGAGTTGAGGCTGGACAGTGGCAGAGCAGAAACGGACGAGTTCATATTCACAATTCCTGGGCTGGCGGCGGGTGCTTCCCGCTCGCTCGGCCCTACTGGGGTGTTCGACAATTGGCCGTATTGGCTACGTGTGTGCGTTTGCCACCGGTGGGTGACCGATCGGAGGCGGCAGGCTGTCCCGAGCGGAGGCTGGTAAATCGCCAGGCGGTAAAAGTGTCGTAACGGTAATAAGTGGCGTAGTTCATGGGTAAATCCTCAAAAGTGTCTGGTGTGTTGCTGAAAAAGCAGGGGCCAGAAAAAACAAAACCCCCGGTCGGGAGGCCGACCGGGGGTTGAGAAATCTCTGGTAGGCGACCCGTTTTACATGGGCGCCGTTTGGGTATCAGGCGCGCTAGTGGCTAAACCAATACCCAAAATAAAAGCTGACCGGAGCACAAACGTCTTTCGCCCACGCAGCCGCCATCGAGCGCAGGGCGCTGACGATACGAAGCTGTGGAAGGGCGTTGAACATGGTCTGTCTCCAATGAATGCGCCGAGCTTACTAGAGGCCGATGCGCCTCAGCAATCATAAAATGCTATGGCGTGAAGAACAATTTGCCTATCGCTTGAGCGTAGCAACAGTTGTGACAAACTCAGCGTTTCGCCTGAACCCAAGGATGAACCATGTCGACGCTGACCATTGCTGCCGCCCAATCCATCTCCATTGCGGGGGATCTTGCGGCGAATATCCAACGCCATTTGTGCTTTATCGAAGTGGCGGCGGAGCAGGGCGTCGAGTTGCTGGTCTTTCCGGAGTTGTCGCTGACCGGTTATGAAGGTGAGACGGCAGCAGCGTTGGCCATTGATCCGCACGATGCGGTCATTGAACCGTTACGCGATCTGGCGCGAACGCTGGGCGTCACCGCTGTCGTCGGAATGCCGATCCGGGCAGATAAAGCGTCTGCGGTATGGATTGGCGCGTTGGTCTTGGGGGCGGATGGTTCGCTAGGTGTTTACAGCAAACAACATTTGCACACGGGAGAGGAGCTGATTTTCGCTCCCGGCATTGGCGGTGCAACACTGCGAATCGGTGACGATAAGGTTGCGCTGGCGGTTTGCGCTGATTTCAATCACGCCAGCCACGCGGCCGCTGCCGCTGACCAGGGTGCCAATCTGTACGCGGCGGGTGTATTGATCAGCGAGAAAGGCTACGAGCCAGATTCTGCGTTGCTGCACGGCTATGCTCGTCACCATTCAATGGCCGTATTGATGGCCAATCACGGAGGTCTCACCGGCGGCTGGCAGTCTGCGGGGCGCAGTGCGATCTGGTCCGAAACTGGCGATCTTGTGGCTTCGGCAGCAGGAGCGGGCGATTGTCTGGTAGTCGCACAGCGTCGTGATGGCGAATGGAGCGGGCGGGTCGTTGCAGTGGATGTGCCACGATGACGTTCCGGTTACGTCGTGCAACGCCTGAGGACTTGGCGTTCGCCCGCGATCTCACCTGCAGGAACATGTTGCCGTACTACATTCAACATGAGCTGCTTTGGCAGGATGAAGCCTTTGACGTCGCCTGGACGGGCCGGGAAAACTGGCTGGTCACCCGCAATGATATAGCGCTGGGGTTTCTCAGCCTGAGCCGCGATGCGCGCGCACTGTATATACGTGAATTGCAGCTGGCTGAAGCGTTTCAGGGGCAGGGCGCGGGATCCTGGGCCATCGATCAGGTTATTGCGATGGCTCTGGGCGAAAAGCGTTCGGCTTTGCGGCTGACGGTATTCGAAAACAATCCGGCAAAAAATTTGTATCAGCGAAAAGGACTACAGCTTCATGGAAAGGACGAGTGTTTCCTGCGCATGCAGCTCGATTTGAGCACGCCTGTGCTCTGAAAGCCACGGCTGGCAAGACCTCAAAGATGAATTGAAACTTTTTAAATGCGGCTTTCCGCTAGGTCTGTCTGGCTCTTTTTGCTAAGGTGTCGGGCATCCCAATAAGACCATATCGCGAGGTGTCTGCTTGATTAGGGTGCTAGTGGTCGATGACCATGATCTCGTTCGTACAGGCATTACACGGATGCTGGCCGATATCGATGGCCTGCAAGTGGTCGGCCAGGCCGAGTCCGGGGAAGAGTCCCTGATCAAGGCGCGTGAGTTGAAGCCCGACGTGGTGCTGATGGACGTCAAGATGCCCGGCATCGGCGGCCTTGAAGCCACCCGCAAGCTGCTGCGCAGTCATCCGGATATCAAGGTGGTTGCCGTCACTGTGTGCGAAGAAGATCCCTTTCCGACTCGGTTGCTGCAAGCAGGTGCCGCCGGTTACCTGACCAAGGGCGCGGGATTGCCGGAGATGGTTCAGGCCATTCGCCTGGTCTTTGCCGGTCAGCGCTACATCAGCCCGCAGATCGCTCAACAGTTGGCGATCAAGTCTTTCCAGCCGACCAACGATTCGCCGTTCGATGCCTTGTCCGAGCGCGAAATCCAGATTGCGTTGATGATTGTCGGTTGTCAGAAAGTGCAGATCATTTCCGACAAGTTGTGCCTGTCGCCAAAAACCGTGAACACCTACCGTTACCGTATTTTCGAGAAGCTCTCGATCAGCAGCGATGTTGAGTTGACCCTTCTGGCAGTCCGACACGGCATGGTCGATGCCAGCGCCTGACCATGACTGAAGTATTCGATTCCGGCGCCTTTCTCTCCACCGTCAGTGGGCGCCCCGGCGTTTATCGCATGTTCGACAGCGATGCGCGCCTGCTCTATGTCGGCAAGGCCAAGAACCTCAAGAAGCGTTTGGCCAGTTATTTCCGCAAGACCGGGCTGGCGCCGAAAACTGCTGCGCTGGTCGGGCGTATCGCTCAGGTCGAAACGACCATCACCGCCAACGAAACCGAGGCGCTGCTACTCGAGCAGACGCTGATCAAGGAATGGCGGCCGCCGTACAACATTCTGTTGCGCGACGATAAATCCTATCCCTACGTGTTTTTGTCGGACGGCCAGTTCCCGCGTCTGAGCATTCATCGCGGCGCGAAAAAGGCCAAAGGTAAATACTTCGGGCCATATCCGAGCGCCGGGGCGATTCGCGAAAGTCTCAGCCTGTTGCAAAAGACCTTTTTCGTCCGTCAGTGCGAAGACAGCTATTACAAGAACCGCACCCGTCCGTGCCTGCAATATCAGATCAAACGCTGCAAAGCGCCGTGCGTCGGCCTGGTCGAGCCTGAGGTCTACGCCGAAGACGTGCGTCACTCGGTGATGTTCCTTGAAGGGCGTAGCCACGCGCTGACCAATGAACTCTCGACGGCGATGGAGGAGGCAGCGATCAACCTCGAATTCGAGCGCGCCGCCGAATTGCGCGATCAGATCGCCTTGCTGCGCCGGGTTCAGGATCAGCAGAGCATGGAAGGCGGTACGGGCGATATCGACGTCATTGCTGCGTTCGTCAATCCGGGCGGTGCCTGCGTGCATCTGATCAGTGTCCGTGGCGGGCGCGTGCTCGGCAGCAAGAATTTCTTCCCGCAAGTCGGGATTGAAGAAGATGTCTCTGAGGTCATGGCGGCGTTTCTCGGACAGTATTTCATCAGCAGCCCGGAACGCGATCTACCGAGCGAGTTGATCGTCAACGTCGTCCACGAAGATTTCCCGACGCTGATCGAAGCCATTCACAAGTTGCGCGGTCGTGAGTTGGCCATCAGCCATCGGGTGCGTGGCACGCGAGCGCGCTGGCAACAGTTGGCGGTCACCAACGCCGAACAGGCACTGAGTGCGCGTCTGGCCAACCGTCAACACACCGCTGCGCGTTTCGAAGCATTGGCCGAAGTGCTCAATCTGGACGAGCCTCCGCAGCGTCTGGAGTGCTACGACATCAGTCACTCCAGTGGTGAAGCGACCGTCGCATCATGTGTAGTGTTCGGCCCGGAAGGCGCAATTAAATCCGATTACCGTCGCTACAACATCGAAGGTGTGACAGCGGGCGACGATTACGCCGCCATGCACCAGGCCTTGACCCGACGCTTCAGCAAGCTGAAGGAAGGCGAGGGCAAGCTGCCGGACATTCTGCTGGTCGACGGTGGCAAAGGTCAGTTGTCGATGGCGCGTGACGTGCTCAACGAATTGGCGGTGCCGGATCTGATCTTGCTTGGCGTTGCAAAAGGCGCAACGCGCAAGGCTGGTTTCGAAACTCTGTATCTGAATGATGCGGCGCACGAGTTCACGCTGCGCGGCGACTCGCCGGCGCTGCATCTGATCCAGCAGATCCGCGACGAAGCGCACCGTTTTGCAATTACCGGGCACCGCGCACGTCGAGGCAAAACCCGGCGTACCTCAACGCTGGAAGGCGTTGCCGGTGTCGGGCCTACCCGGCGTCGAGATTTGCTCAAACATTTTGGTGGATTGCAGGAGCTGACTCGTGCCAGCATCGAAGAGATCGCCAAAGCCCCGGGGATCAGTAAAAAGCTCGCAGAGTCGATTTATGCGAACCTGCATAGCGAGTAGAATGCCCCCTCACCTCGTAGCCAGTTGTGCCGATGAATATCCCTAATCTGATTACCGTTCTACGCGTCCTGCTTATCCCGATCTTCATTTTGCTGTTCTATTTGCCGTACCAGTGGAGCTACATGGCGTCCGCTTCGGTGTTTGCCTTTGCGGCTGCAACGGACTGGCTGGATGGTTATCTGGCCCGTCGCCTGGAGCAAAGCACGCCATTCGGCGCCTTCCTCGACCCGGTTGCCGACAAACTGATGGTCGCCGTCGCATTGGTGTTGTTGGTGCAAGAACACGGCAACCTGTGGTTGACTCTGCCAGCCGCCGTTATCATCGGTCGCGAGATTGTCGTGTCGGCACTGCGTGAGTGGATGGCCGAGCTGGGTGCCCGCGCGCATGTCGCCGTGTCCAATCTCGGCAAATGGAAAACCGCCGCACAAATGCTCGCACTGGTGATCCTGTTGGCCAATCCGAAGGACTTTACCTTTTGGGTCATTCTGGGTTATTCGCTGTTGATGATCTCCGCAGGCCTGACGTTGTGGTCGATGGTTCAATACCTTCGCGCTGCCTGGCCGCATCTGAAGACCGATGTTGAAAAGAAATAAAACTTTTTTGAATCAAGGGGTTGACGGAGCTTCTTAATTCTATAGAATGCGCATCACCAAGCGGGAATAGCTCAGTTGGTAGAGCACGACCTTGCCAAGGTCGGGGTCGCGAGTTCGAGTCTCGTTTCCCGCTCCAAGTTTAAAACGCGTTTGTTGTTGTGCTACTGATAGCAAACGTTTTGAGGCCGAGTAGCAAAATGGTTATGCAGTGGATTGCAAATCCACCTACGCCGGTTCGATTCCGACCTCGGCCTCCACTATAAACAAGCTCCGTAGATCCATGATTTACGGAGCTTTTTTATTTGCATTGCGCTGTAAGATTTAGTCTTTAAAACAGCCAATGCGAACTTGCTTCACCGGGGAGTGATGTATATATTTCCCGCTCGGCTGTTCAAGCCTGCATCCTGTCAGGATCGCGACTGAACAGTCGGAGACAGCAACACCGCGCTACCGCCCGAATGGCGAAACTGGTAGACGCATGGGACTTAAAATCCCCCGCTCGTAAGGGCGTGCCGGTTCGATTCCGGCTTCGGGCACCATGAATATCAAGGGCTTGCATGACATATCTCATGCAAGCCCTTTTTTGTGCCCAGAAAAACCCCGCCCGCATTCAGATCAACAATTCCAGCGTATCGAACAACTCAACATCTTCTCTGCGCGCCGAACGCGCGCGACGCCGGATAACCTGCGTCAGGCACTCAACAAAACACTGAGCCGCCACACCCAGCTGCACATTGCGCGTAGTGACGATGCCTATCGTGTCAGTCGCAAAAGCTTCCTTCAGCGGCAGTCGCGCCACGCGTTCGCCATACATCGGCACGGTTAACATCGGCTCGGGGAAGTAACTGAGCATGTCAGTTTGCTCAATCATCGATAACGTCAGCTGAGGCGAGTGGGCGCGGTGGATGTGTTGCATATCGATCTGCGCACCGTGTTGCCAGAACAGTTCGGTCATCAGGCCTTCGTGACTGGCATCCGGGTAGTTCACCACCCAATCCATATCGAGCAATTCATGAATGGATTGGCTGTGCCGCCGTGGATGCTCGCGGCGGGCAACGACCGCCATCTGATAGGTGAACAATGGGTCGCTGACGAACTCCGGTCGCGGCAGCAGCGAAGAGACCAGGCCGACCGCAAATTCCATCGTGCCGTCGCGCAATCTGGGCAGCGCCACGGCCATCAACCCCTCGAAAATCTCCAGACGCACTTTCGGCATGCGTTGACGAAACAGCATCACCACTTCCGGCAATAACGTCATGCCCATCCAAGGCGAGATCCCCAACCTTAACTGGCCTTGCGCCTCGTGGCTCAGATGCGCGAGTTCCAGTTGCGCGCGCTCCAGTTGACTGAGCATCTGCCGCGCATGTTGCAGCAGAGACTGTCCGTATTGGGTCAACACTACGCCGTTGGCATTGCGCACCAGCAGTGGCAAATGCAGGTGTTCTTCAAGCTCACGCAACGCTTTGGCGACTGAGGTCTGCGAGACACCCAGTTGCCGTGCGGCGGCGCGAATGCTCCCGCAGTCGGCGGTCATCACCAGCGCGCGCAATTGATGCAGCTTCATCACTTCTCCTAGTCAAAGGTGTAAACCAGCGGGTTTCAGCCCCCGCTTTTTGCGACTGCCACGGCCATCGCCAACTGATTAGCATCGCAGCCTATCAGCGGAACACCCGAAAACAAGACTTTAAAAAATGAGGAGTACGTGATGATCGACCTGCCTGCGCTGCCCGGTATCCGCGCGATCGAGGAAGAAATGATTGCGCTGCGGCAACACATTCATGCCCATCCAGAATTGAGCTTTGAGGAGTTCGCCACTGCCGACCTCGTTGCCGGAAAACTTGAAGAATGGGGCTATCAGGTGCATCGCGGTATGGCGGGCACCGGCGTCGTTGGACTGTTGCGCAACGGCAGCGGTGGCAAAATGATCGGCCTGCGTGCCGACATGGACGCCTTGCCGATTGTTGAGCAAACGGGCCTGGCGTATTCCAGCCGACACGATGGCGTGATGCATGCCTGCGGGCACGACGGTCATACTGCGATGCTGCTCGCTGCTGCCAGACATCTGGCCGACAGTCGCGAATTCGATGGCGCGCTGGTAGTGATTTTCCAGCCCGCAGAAGAGGGCGATGGCGGCGCGCAACGCATGTTGGATGACGGTTTGTTCGAGTTGTTTCCCTGCGATGCAGTGTTTGCGATGCACAACATGCCGGGCCTGCCGGTCGGCAAGCTCGGTTTTTTACCGGGGCCGTTCATGGCCTCCACCGATACCGTGACCATTCGAGTCGACGGTATTGGCGGACATGGCGCGATGCCGCACAAAGCCATTGATCCGTTGTTTGTCGGCGCTGCGATTGTCATGGCGCTGCAAAGCATCGTCTCGCGCAACGTTAATCCGCTCGACACTGCCGTGGTCACCGTCGGCTCCTTCCACGCCGGCATCGCCCCGAACGTCATTGCCGATCACGCCGAACTGCAACTGAGCGTGCGCGCACTGAAACCTGAAGTCCGCGACGAATTGATCTTACGAATCACCGACCTGGCCGAAGCGCAGGCAACAAGCTTCGGCGCGAGTGCCACAGTCGTCGTCGATCAGGCCCAGCGTTTTCCGCCGTTGATCAACCATGCCGAAAGCACCGAATTTGCCCGACAAGTTGCCGTGGACTGGCTGGGTGAGGAGGGGCTGATCCGCGATCTGCAACCGCTGACCGGCAGCGAAGATTTCGCGGTCATGTTGCAGCGCTGCCCCGGCTGCTACCTGCTGATCGGCAACGGGGACGGCGAGGGTGGCTGCATGGTGCACAACCCGGGTTACGACTTCAACGATCAATGCCTCGCGACAGGGGCCAGCTATTGGGTGCGCCTGGTTGAAACCTTTCTGCGCTGATTCGTGATCGATCTATGAGGAGTTCACCCAATGTCTGCATCTGTATCCAGCGCAATACCTGCGACTTCTTCAGTTCGAAAACCGCTTGGCGCGCGTGCCATTGCCGCGATCACCATCGGCTCCGGGCTGGAGTTTTACGATTTTTCTGTTTACAGCTTCTTTGCCACGCTCATTGGTCGGCAGTTTTTCCCGGTCGAAAGCACGTTAGGACAATTGCTGCTGTCACTGGCAACCTTTGGTGTCGGCTTCGGCATGCGCCCGATTGGTGGTCTGGTGCTGGGCGCCTACGCCGACCGCGTTGGGCGTAAACCGGCAATGATGGTGACGTTATGGCTGATGGCGCTAGGTTCGTTGATGTTTGCGATTGCGCCGACGTACGCGCAGATCGGCATCGCGGCGCCGGTGATCATCGTGCTGGCGCGGCTGGTTCAGGGCTTTGCGATCGGTGGCGAAGTGGGCGCCTCCACAGCGATGTTGATGGAATACGCTGACGATCGCAGTCGTGGCTTTTATGGCAGTTGGCAGCTGTTCAGTCAGGGGTTGAGCTTCATGCTCGGCGCGCTGGTGGCACTGGCGCTCAGTTCTTCCTTGAGCGCCGAGGCACTGGAAAGCTGGGGCTGGCGTCTGCCGTTTGTGTTGGGGATGTTGGTGATCCCGGTCGGCATCTACATCCGCCGTCACTTGAAGGAAACCGCCGCTGAAACGCCAGAGGGCAGTGAGGCGACGTCCAGTCTGCGAGTCATTTTCCGGGACTATCGGCGCACTGTCGTCAGCGGTGTGTTGCTGGTGATCGGGAGCACGGCATCCAGCTATATCGTGCTCGACTACATGACCAACTACACCGTGACTGTCCTGCATCTGCCGATGACCATGGGCACGACGGCTGCCTGTCTTGGCGCGCTGGTGCAGATCAGCCTGTCGATCTGGGCGGGGCGGTTGAGTGATCGCATCGGTCGGCGGCGCACGATTGCGCTGGGCTGCGTTCCGATGCTGCTGCTGATTTATCCGGCTTTTATGTTGATGAATCTGTATCCGACGCTGATAACACTGTTGGCCGTTTCATTGGTCACCACGTTTCTGTTGGTGCTGATTACCGTGCCGACACTGGTGCTGGTGACCGAGCTGTTTCCACGGGCGATTCGTGCGACCGGGTTGTCGATCATTTATTGCCTGGGCGTCTCTGTTTTCGGCGGCTTCGCGCAGTTCTTCGCCACCGGGCTTATCGGGCTGACGGGCAATAACAACGCGCCAGCCCTGTACATGATGTTCTGCGTCGGTCTGACCTTGATCGGTTTGATGAGGGTCAAGGAGACCGCCGGCAAGCCGCTGGATTAGTGTTCGGCTGTTTGTTTCAGCGTTTCATATGCCTTGGCCGTCGCTCTTTCAATTCAGCATCTATAGTCAAATTCCCAAGTCCAAACAGGTGGAGTTCGTCATGAAACGATTAGGTCTGTTCGTTGTGTCCTTGGTTGTTGCGACACCGCTTTTTGCAGCAGGTGACTTGTGTGCCGTCAACTTGCAGAAGTTAAAAGAATTAAGGGAGACGGCGGTAATGGGACAGCCTGCTTTAGGCAATATCCAGCAAGACCGTAAAGATGCCGAGGCCGCGCAAAAGGCAGGCGACAACCAGAAATGTATTGATTTAACGAACCGGGCTTTGAAGACCGTGAAGGATGTTCAGGGCAACAACTAGTAAGCAATGGGCCGGCACTCGCCGGCCCATTTTTTATTTGCGGACTAAACGAAGATTTGTCCGGCAAAGCCGCGAGGAAGGCGTTGACGCCCCGGCATCGCAGCCAAACGCTCTACCCATGAGGAGCGCCAGTTGACGGCGTGGTGTGTGGTTTTGGCCTGGCGTGTTGCGCGTCGAGCCGCGTTACGCTGATCTTTTCTGGCTTGCTTGTACGCATCGGTATTACGGCAGCTGCGGCACTTCACGCGATTGAGTTCGCGGCTGGCAGTGAGATGTTTGCCTTTATGCCCGCAGGCTAAATGACCATCGACGTTGAAATGGATAACCATGAATCGTCTCCTTTGTGACGTGTACTAAATTGTGACCACTGATAGTCGCGGGTGTTCGCCGAGCCAAATTTCAGGCAAAAAAACACCCGCATGCGGGCGGGCGTTAAGTGTGATCTCCAAAGGAGTGATTTCACTGTAGGCGCGCAGATGTGATGATTTTGTGAAAATAAACAAATCAACGAGGAAAATATAAACTCCGGACAGATAATCCCTCGGTAACACAGCCGTCGCCGCTCTCGAGCCCCGATCGAAAGTCGCAGCGGGGCGTTCGTGCTATTCGCGTTTGTTATCTAAACCGTGGCAGAGGCCGGTCAATGGGTCTGAGCGCCGACAGCGTGTTGCGAATCAACGGCGCGTCTTTCTCGATGTCATTCAGACGATCGCGAATACGCAGGGCGGTGGGGTGACCGCCTTGATGATCAACCCAGTCGGCGATCTCTTTGCAAGCGGCCGCGAGGCGCGCCTGCCGGGCGTCGAGCAAGGTGAGGAGGGTGGTGATGGACTCTTTTTCGGACATGGAACACCTCCGTTCGGTGAAACCGCTGAGCGGCAGCAAAAAGCCCGCGAACTGCGAGCTTTATGCCGTTGGGGCGCTGCTCCTTCAGCTGGTTTCAGTATAGACCCGCAAATGATCAGCATCAGGCTGACGATTCGCGAGCCGGCAATATCGAACTCGCTGCGTTGAGACGCAGGCATTCGCGCCGTGCGTCTTCCTCCCGGTCGTAGCCATCGCCGATGAAACCGCCTGTGCGTGTATCGCAAATGCGAAACCAGCCGATGGCTTCGGCGGGTTCGTGCTGGCTGTCCTCGGCGCGCCGACCATGAATGATGATCTTGTTGCAACGCTTCACAACGAAAATGTCTTCCATGGCGTCACCGCAGCTGATTCGTGTCAGATCAACTATAGAAGCCTGTGGCAATCGTGCAAAAAATAGTCAGCTCAACTCGTCGGTTGCAGCAGCCAACCGCTTGGCTGCCACGTTAGCCGATGGCTTGGATTCAACGCTTGTAGAAACGTCTGGTCGTGGGAAACCGCGACAATGGCGCCGGGAAAACTCTGTAATGACTGTTCGAAAGCTTCCACCGAGGCCAGATCCAGATGATTGGTCGGTTCATCTAGCAAGAGCAATTGCGCCGGAATCTGGCGCCACAACGCCAATGCCAGTGCAGCCTTCAGGCGTTCGCCGCCGCTGAGCAAAGCGCAGGGCTGCGTCGCACGCTGGGCATTTAGTTGAAGGTGCGCCAGATAACTGCGCAGGTTGCCTTCGCTCAACGGTGTTTGCTGAGCCAGCAACTGGTCAACAATGGAGTTTGCGTCATCAAGCAGACGCAGTTGTTGATCAAGAAACGCCAGCGGTACGTGAGTCGTGCAGGTACCGCTGGCCGGTTCCAGTTCATCGGCGAGCATGTTCAGAAGGGTCGATTTACCGCAGCCGTTAGGGCCACTGACGGCGATGCGCATCGGTCCCCGGATCGTGAGACTCAGTCGGCTCGCCGGCGATAACCACGGCAGGCACGCGTCCACGAGCGTGCAGACTTGGCGGCTGTTCGGCACCACGCTGCCCGGGAGATTGATCAGCACACTGTCTTCGGGCAACACCTTTGTAAATGCCTCACGCACGCGGTTATCCAGCTCGAATTTACGCGCCTGATGGCCAACCCGCACATGTCCCATGATGTCTCGCGCCGCGCCTTTCATCCCGGCGCGTTCGATGCTGGAAACGTTCGCGGTTTGCGCATTGCGACGGCTGTTGGCGGCATGGCGCTGGATCGTGTCGTGCTCGCGTTGCAGGCGTGAACGCTCGCGCTGGCGTTCGGTTCTGGCTTGATCGAGTTGCGCCTGAGCGGCTGCGTGTTGCAGGCTTCGTTGTTCGGTAAAGGCTGAGTAAGAGCCGCTGAAAATATTTACGCCCAACGGCGTCAGTTCGACGATCCGCTGCATCCGCTCGAGCAACTGTCGATCGTGACTGATGACGATCAGACCGCCGCGCCAGTGATTGAGTGTATTCAGCAGCCAGTGGCGACCGGCGCTGTCCAGATGATTGGTCGGCTCATCCAGCACCAGCAATTGCGCCTGGCTCAACAGTGCTTTGATCAGGGCGATTCTGACTTGTTGGCCGCCGCTGAGGTTTTCGGTGAGGTCGGTATCAGCGATATCGGTGAGTCCGCACTCATCAAGCATCTGCCGTAAGCGTTCCGGCAAATCCCAGCGATCGCCGATGATGTCGAAATCATCGGCGCTGGCATTGCCCTGGTCGAGGCGCTGCAGTGCTTCAAGTACTTGGGCTGTACCCGTCGCGCCCGCCACCGTTTGGCCGGGTGCACCGACAAATATTTGGGAAACGTACATCACAGGCACTGCGCTTGAAACGCTCCCGGAGGTGGGCTGTAGCTGCCCGGCAATCAGCCGCGCGAGCAGGCTTTTACCGACACCGTTGCGACCGACAATCGCGGTCGGGACATGATCGAACTGCAGATTCAGTGCGTTGAAAATCGTCTCGCCATTGGCGAATTGGAAACTCAGCTGATTGAGCGAGACGAGGGCAGGCGTACGCGAGACGTGAGTCATCGGCACCTCCAAAAAATGTCGTGAAGACTGACAAACGCCAAGCGGCGACTGTCGCGATTACATTTTTAGAAGGTCTGATTGTTCACTTCTGCGGTCATCCTGAAGAGGGGAAGGTGGCTAGCCTAGACGACGATGCGCGGACGATCAAGGTGCGACGGCCATCTCGCTCATCCGTTCGAGAAACATCGCCAAGGCCACTTCTTCACTGCGCAGCCCCTTGCGTACGCGAGGTCGCGGCAATTCGGCGAGGGCACCGAGCATGAATTTTTCTACCACGGCGGGGTGGATGTAGCACTTGCGGCACACCGCTGGCGTGTTGCCCAACTGTTTGGCGACGCCTTTGACCATGTCGACCACATGCCGTTTGGCTTCGGTTTCCGACTCCCATTGCAGTTCGCGCAACACCGCCAAGGCCAAGGCGCTGCCGGCCCAGGTGCGGTAATCCTTGGCGGTGAAATCGGCGCCGGTCAGGGTTTGCAGGTAACTGTTGACGTCGGAAGAACTGACGGTGTGGCGCTCGCCGTGTTCGTCCAGGTACTGAAACAGATTCTGTCCGGGGAGCTCCAGGCAGCGTTTGATAATCCGCGCGAGGCGTCGATCCTTGACGGTGATCTGGTGTTCGATGCCGCTCTTGCCGCGAAACTGAAACAGGATCGCGCTGCCATTCACTTCGACATGGCGACTGCGCAGGGTGGTCAGCCCGTAAGAGCGATTGTCGCGGGCGTATTGCGTGTTGCCGACGCGAATCAGCGTGGCGTCGAGCAGAGTGATCACCGTGGCCATGACCTTGTCGCGGCTAAAGCCGGGCGCGGCCAGTAGTGTTTCCAGTTGTTTGCGCAGTTTTGGCAGCGCCAGACCGAACTCGCGTAGCCGCGAATATTTGTCGGCATCGCGCACTTCGCGCCAGCGAGCGTGATAGCGATATTGCTTGCGACCCCGGGCATCGCGGCCTGTAGCTTGCAGATGACCGCGCGGGTCGGCGCAGATCCACACATCGACATAGGCCGGCGGAACCGCGAGGGCGTTGATGCGTTTGATTTCGTCCGGGTCGGTAATGCGCTGACCGGACGGCTCGAAATAGGCGAACTTGCCGCGCAGTTTTTTGCGGGTGATGCCGGGCTGCGTGTCATCGACGTAGTGCAGGTCGGATGGCAGTGCATCGGTCAGCTCGGTTTCGGACATGGCGACTTCCTTAAGTGGCGCGGCGGTCTGTAAAACGATTGACCGCGCGCTCTCGCCGTGGTGCCGAATGATTTATGCGAGCACTGCAACTGCCTTGATTTGCGCCCAGAGTTGCTGGCCCGGATGGATCGCCAAGTGATCGCGCGAGTAGCGGGTGATGCGCGCGAGCAACGGGGTGCCCCCGGCATCGAGACGAATCAGCACATGGGCAGCATTGTCCGCCGCTTGTTCGCTGACCACCGTGACCGGCAGTCGATTGAGGATGCTGCTGGAAGCGTCATTGTGCAGCGCCAGACTGATGTCCCGCGCGTGCACCTTGCAGCGCAGGGCCTGGCCGACAGTCATCGGTTCGTGAGTGACACGAATGTTCATTTCGGTGGCCGGCAGTTGCAGGCTCAGCAGTTGGTACTGCGCATCGTAAGCGCTGACCTGACCTTCGATGATTACCCCGGCGTCATCACCCATTGCCATCGGCAGATCCAGACGCGCGAGGGTTTCGCCAATCGGGCCACTGGCCAGCGCTTTGCCGTCGCTGAGCAACACCAGATGGTCGGCCAGTCGCGCGACTTCGTCCTGCGCGTGGCTGACGTACAGCACCGGAATATCCAGTTCGTCATGCAACCGTTGCAGATAAGGCAGGATTTCGCTTTTGCGTTGGCTGTCGAGGGCGGCGAGGGGTTCGTCCATCAGCAACAGTTTCGGGCTGGTCAGCAGTGCACGGGCGATGCCGACACGCTGGCGTTCACCGCCGGACAAATGCTGCGGATGGCGTTCGAGCAAGTGGCCGATGCCGAGCAGTTCGGTGGCTTGTGCCAGATCAACCCGGCGCTGCGATTTGGCGATACGTTTGAGGCCGAATTGCAGGTTGGCCAGCACCGACAGATGCGGAAACAGACTGGCTTCCTGAAACACATAACCCAACGCGCGTTTATGCGGCGGGACGAAAATGCCGTTGTCGCTGTCCTGCCAGATTTCGTCGTTGATTTGCACGAAGCCTTGCTCGGCGCGCTCCAGGCCGGCAATGCAGCGCAGGCAGGTGGTTTTACCCGAGCCGGAATGTCCGTACAAAGCGGAAACGCCGCGCCCCGGCAAGTGCAGATCGACATCCAGGCTGAAGCCCGAATAAGCGATTTTCAGACGTGCATCGATCATCGATCAGCTCCAGCCTGCGCGGGTTTTGCGGCTGGAGTAGAGCGCCAGCAACACGAGGAACGAAAACACCAGCATGGCACCGGCGAGCCAATGGGCCTGCGCGTATTCCATGGCTTCGACATGGTCGTAGATTTGCACCGAGACCACACGGGTCTTGTCGGGAATATTGCCGCCGATCATCAGCACGACGCCGAATTCACCGACGGTATGCGCGAAACCGAGGATCGCCGCCGTGATAAAACCGGGACGGGCCAGCGGCAGAATCACGCTGAAAAAAGTGTCCCAAGGATTGGCGCGCAAGGTCGCCGCCACTTCCAATGGGCGGGTGCCGATCGCCGAGAACGCGTTTTGCAACGGTTGCACCACGAACGGCATGGAATAGATCACCGAGCCAATCACCAGCCCGGTGAAACTGAACGTCAACGTGCCAAGCCCAAGCCATTGGGTGAACTGGCCGAGGAAACCGTGCGGCCCCATCATCAGCAACAGATAAAAACCAATGACGGTCGGCGGCAGCACGAGGGGCAGGGCGACGATCGCCCCGATCGGGCCGCGCAACCACGATTGGGTGCGCGACAACCACAGGGCAATCGGAGTGCCGACAACCAGCAGGATCGCGGTGGTCAGGGACGCCAGTTTCAGGGTCAGCCAGATCGCCGCGAAATCGGCACTCGTCAGCGACATTTAGAGCTGGTAGCCGTAAGACTTGATCACCGCAGCGGCTTTCGGGCCTTTGAGGTATTCAACCAGTGCTTTGGCGGCGGCGTTGTCTTTGCCTTTGTTGAGGATTACAGCGTCCTGTTTGATCGGGTCGTGCATGCTGGCTGGAACGATCCACGCCGAACCGCTACTGACTTTGCCGTCCTTGTAGATCTGCGACAGCGCTACAAAGCCTAGCTCAGCGTTGCCGGTGGAAACGAACTGGTAGGCCTGAGTGATGTTCTGGCCTTCAACGATCTTGGCTTTGGTGGCTTCGGTGAGTTTCAGTTTTTCCAGCACCTGGGTGGCGGCCAGGCCGTAAGGCGCAGCTTTCGGGTTGGCGATGGAGAGGTGCTGGTATTCGTTCTTCTTCAGCACGTCGCCTTTGGCATCGACATAGCCTTCTTTTGCCGACCACAGCGCCAGGGTGCCGATGGCGTAGGTGAAGCGCGAGCCTTTAACGGTATCGCCTTCTTTCTCGAGTTTTTCCGGGGTAGTGTCGTCGGCCGAGAGGAACACTTCGAACGGCGCGCCGTTCTTGATCTGGGTATAGAACTGGCCAGTGGCGCCGTAGGCTGCGATCAGTTTGTGCCCGGTGTCTTTTTCGAAATCTGCCGCGATCGCCTGAATCGGTGCGGTGAAGTTGGCGGCAACTGCCACTTGCACTTCATCAGCCTGAGCGGCGCCGATGGCGAAGGTCGCCAGCAAAGCGGCCAGGCAAGTTGGGGCAAAACGTGAGGCACGAGTGGTCATGTAACAGCTCCGTTGTTGGCAAGTGCAGAGGGCAGTTATTGTTGGAGGTAGACTGCGCCGATGCGAGGGGGTGAATTCGCTATATAGCGAAATATATAGCGAAACACTCCCCTGTGGCGAGGGTATTTATCCCCGTTGGCGCGCGCAGCAGGCCCTCTTTCCAATTGCTGCGAAATCCGTCCGCTACCTCACAAGTTTCGCCAACGCCCCCTCAGCCAACTGCCTCGTCAATTCCGCACTACTGACGTCCCGCCCCAGCGTAAACGCCTGACCCGCCCAAAGATTGGCAAACTGCGCATCATCCTTCGCTCGCAGCGGCATCAGCGCGCCACCGGCTAACGGAAAGGCCGGCGCCTTCGCTGACATCGGCCCGAGTTCGCGCATCACACGGTTGAGAATCCCCCGCGCCGGGCGCCCGGTAAAAATGTTGGTGACGGCCGTTTCACTTTCCTTGGCTGTACGCAAAGCCTTGTGATGCGAGGCACTGACTTTCGCTTCCGGGGTGAACAGATACGCCGTGCCGACTTGCACCGCTGACGCACCGAGCATGAACGCCGCCGCCACCCCTCGAGCATCGGCAATCGCACCGGCCGCAATCACCGGAACCTTCACCGCGTCAACCACCTGCGGTACCAAAGCAAAAGTGCCGACCTGACTGCTCAGGTCATCGCTGAGAAACATCCCGCGATGGCCGCCGGCTTCATAGCCCATGGCAATGATCGCGTCGCAGCCATTTTGCTCCAGCCACACGGCTTCATCGACGGTGGTGGCCGAGGAGATGATTTTCGCGCCTGTGGCCTTGACCCGATCCAACAGAGATTTTTCCGGCAGACCGAAGTGGAAACTCACCACCTCAGGGCGGAACTCTTCCAGCACCTCGCAAGCGGCCGCATCAAACGGCGCCCGATTGGACACCGGCGTCGGTGCATCAAAGTCGACGCCCAGTTCGCGGTAATAAGGCTCCAGCAAATTCTTCCAATCACGCGCGCGCTGTTCATCGGCTGCCGGTGGCTGATGGCAGAAGAAATTCACGTTGAAAGGTTTGTCGGTGTGCTCGCGGATCGTTTTCAGTTCTTCACGTAACTGCTCAATGCTCAACATCGCGGCGGGCATCGAACCCAAGCCACCAGCGTTGCACACGGCAATCACCATCGACGAGTTCGTGGCGCCGGCCATCGGGGCCTGGATGATCGGCAACTCGATGCCGAACAGGTCAAGAATGCGGGTGTCTGGCCATTGGCTCATGAAAGCGGTACTCCGAACGTTGAAACGGGCAGGGACGGCTGAGCCGGTTTTTTAACAGCAAAACCGGACTCAGGGCCAGTCCGAAATTCACAAGCCGTTAACGTCGATGGAATCCGCCGCCTCCACCACCACCGAAGGAGTGATTCATGAATTGCGAGGAGTTGTGGAAGTTGTTGGTGCGCTGGTTGCCGAAATTACGCGCAGCGGAATCGCGATTGAGATTTTGCAGCTGTGGGTTGTTGTTCAGCGGCGCCGCGCGTGTGCTGCCACCACCGCCTACCATCGACTGCCAGCCACTGTCGGTTTTTTTGTAGACGTTGCCGTCGCGCCCGGCATAAACGTTGTTGCCGACCTGCGCGGCGCCACCGTTGCGGCCGTGGATAGCGCCATATTGGGTGGTCTTGCCGGTATTAGGGTTGTACACCGCGCCGCGATTGGCAGTGACCTGCGTACCGGTGCGCGTATTACCCTCTGTCAGGCGCGCGCCGGCGATAGCGCCGCCATTCGGCCCGACGACTGCACCGCTGCGGCCGGCCGCGTAATTGCCGTTGTAGACGTTGTGTACCGCGCCGCGTTGACCTGCGGCCGCCACACCGGTGCGCGAGTTGTAAGAAGAGCCGACCTGACCTGCCCAGCGATTGCCGGTCCAGGCGTTGTAACCGGCTCCATAACGGCTGACCGTCGCGCGGTCACCCCACTGGTGATAGATATTGCCGGTGGTGCCGGCCCATCCGCCCGGGCCCCACGCCACTGCGCCGCCACGATAACCATAAGCAGCGCCGCCCCAGGCCAGTGGCGCTGGATACAAGCGCGGGCCCCAGGCGTAACCCCAGCCGTAATTTCCCCACCACGGATAAGCGCCCCAGCCCCAGCCCATCGCCACGGTGCTGCCGCCCCAACTCCAGCCGAAACCGTATCCGAATGTCCATCCAGTCCACGGGGTGTAGCGGATCGCGACGCCAAAACCGTAAGTCACCGGCGGCCCGTACCAGACGCTACCGACCCACGGCGTGTACGGATAACCGGTGCCGTAAACCACGACATTAGTCACCGGATCAATATTGGAGCCCTGATAACCCGGGGTATAACCGACCACCACGGTATCACCGCTGGACTCATAGACTTTCACGTAAGTCAGGTAATGCATCGGCGAACTCGGCGGAATCGAATAGATCACCGCCGGCACCGAGCTGGCCACGACCCACGGGCCGTTCACCGACGTGGCGGTAAACCAGATGCCGTTTTCCACGGAGTACCAACTGTTGTTGTCGACCCGGATGATCGGTGTGGCGCTGTTGACTACATATTGCAACGGCGTGGTGTTGATCGCTTTGAGCTGCGGCTCGCCATCGAACTGCGGTGCGGTCATTTTCACTGCGCTTTTCTTGATCGCCGAGGTCTGCGGAATGGTCGCGGCAATCGCCGCTTCTTTCGCCTGGGGAGTACCGGCGACCGAGGCTTTGACGTTCTCTTTCGGGCTGTCGTCGGGAATGTTGGCGAAGTCTGCCGGCAGTTTGTCCGCCGGGGTAAACGTCCATGGGCCCTTCATGTCGCTGGCACGGAACCAGCGTCCGGAGATCAACACGTAACTGTTCTGATCACCGATTTCCTTGAAGATATGCCCGGTGGTGTTGCTGACGTAGAGCAGGCCGGTGCCCTGAATCGGCAGCCATTGCGGCGCGCCGTCAGTTACCAGTAACTCGGTAGGCGTGGTCGCAATGAAGATCTTTGGCTGCGGCGGTTTGGCCAGGCTGGGGATCTTGTCTTTCGGATCACTTTGCCCGGTCAGCAGATCGACCTGACGGCTTTTGATGGCGGCCTGTTTGGCTTTTTCCAGATCGGCGGGCGGTTTTGCCAGACGTGTGTAATCACCGTTGATCTGGTCTGCGACCATCCAGCCATCAAACACGTGCAGATAATGTTTGCCTTGTTCGTCCTTGAGCAGCAGCGGGCGAGTATTGATCACTCGTTGCAGCGACGTGCCTTCCACCGGCCGATACGCCGCATCACCGTCGATGTACACCAGCATCGCCGGGACGTCGGAACTGATGATGGTCGGCGGGGTGTTCTCCAGCGGGGCGCTGTCCGCCTTCTGTTCTGCCGACAGTACGCCGACAGCGGCTTCGAGCTGATCAAGGGAAATGGTTTTCTTGCGCTTGTCGGCGTCTTTTTGCAGCGCTGCCGCCCAAGTGTCTGCTTGACTGGCATCGGCCGGGAAATCGGCTTTGATGATTTTGTATTGATCGAGCGCGACCCAACGGGTGGCCTTGTCGACCAGGGTGTGGGCGCTGAACTCGACGATGCCGTAAGTGGATTTGCCATCAGCGCCGGTAGCTTCGACAGCCGCGCGAGCGTTGAGCGTGTAACCGTCCCAACTGTCGAGTTGCGGTTGGTACACAGTCAATTTCGATTTGCCGC
This sequence comes from Pseudomonas sp. NPDC088429, assembly GCF_044753305.1. Lineage (NCBI taxonomy): Bacteria > Pseudomonadati > Pseudomonadota > Gammaproteobacteria > Pseudomonadales > Pseudomonadaceae > Pseudomonas > Pseudomonas sp. NPDC088429. The sequence continues at coordinate 151,196 of NZ_JBIVMX010000002.1, forward strand.
TGGTAATGACTTGTGGCCACGCCGGCTCACTCGGTGCTGCAGATGTTGCCGCATCAGCAGCCGGGGCAGGCGCCGCCCACGCATTGCCAAATGCCAGCAGACTGAGCATCAGCATCACTACAAGAGAACGCGGGTGAGACATCGTCAACTCCATCGACAAGGTGATTCTAGAGGGCTTGGCCAAGATCAGCAGGGTAGTCGAAAAAGCATAGACGCCGACAATGAAATTACCCGATGAAATTTAAGCCAGACACAAAGTCGAGTGTGGCAACGTGTTGCGATGTGGTATTTCAAGGCACGACATTTCAACATCCAGCCATGCGAGGGCACTCATGTTCAACGCCATTGTGATCAACAAAGACGACAGCGGTTACCGCGCCGACCTGCAGCAACTCAATGAAGATCAACTGCCCGACGGCGATGTCACGGTGCAGGTGGCCTACAGCACGCTGAACTTCAAGGACGGTCTGGCGATTACCGGCAGCAGCCCGGTGGTGCGCAAGTTTCCGATGGTGCCGGGGATTGATCTGGCGGGCACCGTCGAAGCCAGTTCGCATCCCGACTACAAGGTCGGCGACAAGGTGTTGCTCAACGGCTGGGGCGTCGGCGAATCCCATTGGGGTGGTCTGGCGCATAAAGCGCGACTCAATGGCGATTGGCTGATTCCGTTGCCCGAAGCCTTCACCGCTGCACAAGCCATGGCCATTGGCACGGCGGGTTACACGGCGATGCTGTGCATTCTCGCGCTCGAGCATAACGGCGTGACCCCGGAGCAAGGCGAGGTGCTGGTGACTGGCGCCAATGGTGGCGTCGGCAGCTTTGCCATTGCTCTACTCAACACGCTGGGTTATCGCGTGGTGGCGTCTACGGGCCGGGCTTCTGAGCACAAATATTTAAAGCAACTCGGCGCAAGCGAAATCATCGATCGTGCAACCCTGTCCGAGCCGGGTAAGCCATTGGCGAAGGAGCGCTGGGCGGCGGTGATCGATTCGGTCGGCAGCCATACATTGGCCAACGCCTGCGCCAGTACGCGTTCCGAAGGCACCGTTGCCGCGTGTGGATTGGCGCAGGGCATGGACTTCCCGGGCTCGGTTGCACCGTTCATTTTGCGCGGGGTGACCCTCGCGGGCGTCAACAGCGTGACTCAACCCAAGGCCCGGCGTGTGCAGGCCTGGGAGCGTCTGGTCAAGGATCTGGATTTCGCCTTGTTGCCCCTGATCAGCCATGAAATCGCTTTAAGCGAGGCGATTAATACTGCGCCTGAGTTGCTTGCCGGGCGCATTCGTGGCCGGGTTGTGGTCGACGTCAATCGCTGAGAATCAGCCGACGCTAGGCCTGCGTTTCGCGATCCAGTAACAGGCGCTTACGTTCGACGCCCCAACGGTAACCGGAGAGGTTGCCGTCGCTGCGCACCACACGGTGACAGGGGATCGCTACCGCCAACCGGTTCGCACCACAGGCCTGAGCCACCGCGCGCATCGAGGTTGGCGCGCCGATACGTTGAGCAATCTCGGAATAGCTGGCAGTGCTGCCCGCAGGGATTTCCCGCAGCGCTTGCCAGACGCGCTCCTGAAACGCCGTGCCTCTGACGTCCAGCGGCAAGTCGAGGCCAATGGCCGGCGCTTCAATAAACCCCACGACTTTTGCGATCAACTGCTCAAAATCGCTATCGGCACCAATCAGATTGGCGCGGCGAAACTGATCCTGCAAATCACACACCAATTGGTGCGGATCGTCCCCCAGCAGAATCGCGCAAACCCCACGATCACTTTGCGCCACCAGAATCGCCCCGAGCGAGCATTCGCCGACAGCGAAGCGGATATCGTTGTTCTGCCCGGCCGCGCGGTAATCACCGGGCTTCATGCCTAAAACCTGATCGGCTGATTCATAGAAACGACTATTGGAATTAAAGCCCGCGTCATACAGCGCATCGGTCACCGAGCCGCCGTCCGCCAAGCGTTCACGCACCCTGCGCGAGCGATGCGCGGCGGCATAACCTTTCGGGGTGAGTCCGGTAGAAGCTTTGAACACGCGGTGGAAATGAAACGGACTCAAGCCTGCTGTTTCCGCGAGGTCATTCAGCGTCGGTAACGCTTCAGACGACTCAATCTGCCGACAGGCTTGCGCCACCGTCTTCGCGTGTTGAGCGTTGACCTCCGTCTGATCTTTACCGGCGCGCTTACTCGGCCGATAACCCGCCGCTTCAGCCTCGGCAGCGCTGTCGAAAAACTCCACATTCTGTGGTTTTGGAAGGCGCGCCAGGCTACTCGGGCGGCAATAGATGCCGGTGGTTTTCACTGCGTAGACAAACTGTCCGTCCGCCCGTGGGTCGCGGGCAACGACGGCAGCCCAGCGTGGATCGGTTTCGATGTCGAGGTGGGGCGAAAGCGTTTTCATGAAGGTTAATCCGTTGGCCTGTTTGATTCAGGTTATCCAGCGCCGGCGAGGACAACACTCCGGGCCTTGCGGTCAAACTCTTAAGCTTATCCGGCTACGCGAAAGGTCAGGTTGATCCGCTGCTCACCGAGTTGTGGATGTCGACCCTGTTTGATCGGTAACACGCCATGAAAGCGCAGCCGATCGACGCCGCCCCAAATCACCATGTCGCCGTGCAGCAACGGAACACGTTGGGTCTTGTCGCTGCGGGCAAAACCGCCGAACAGAAACATCGCCGGTAAACCCAGTGACAGAGAAACGATCGGCGCGGCGTAGGCATTTTCGTCTTTGTCCTGATGCAAAGACATCTTGGCGCCGGGGATATAGCGATTGATCAGGCAGGAATCTGCCACAAAATCAGGAAAACCGGCTTGGGTGGCGGCTGAATGGGCCAATTCAGCGAAGGCCTCTGGCATTGCTGGCCATGGCGCTCCACTGAGCGGGTCGATGCTGGAGTAACGGTAGCCACTGCGGTCGGTGATCCAGCCCAAAGCGCCACAACTGCTGGTGCCGACGGACATGCTGAATCCGCCCGGCGTCATCATGCTGCGCAATGGCGCGGCTTCAAGTACGTTTTGAAGTGCCGGTAGAAGTTGATCGACAACAGGCAGCGCGAAACCCCTCAGCACCCACGATTGTTCACCGATCTGGTCTGCGCGAGGCTGTTGTTGCGGTTCGTTGTCAGCTAACAGGTCGAAGTTGCTCGGTTGCATGGTGTTCACAATGCGTCGTGAAAGATGATGCCTAGGGTATGCCGATTTCCACTGTGCAGGCGACTGACGCCGTGACGCATGGTCACCCGATAGTCGCCGCGTACGCCTTTGACCGGTCGTTGGTTCACCGCGAAGATCAAGGCGTCGCCTTTTTTCAGATCCATGACGTGAACGCGTGATTGCATGCGTGGGCGCTGTTCGGTCAAAACCAACTCGCCGCCGGTGAAATCTTCGCCAGGTTCTGACAGAAGAATCGCCACTTGCAGCGGAAATAACCGTTCGCCGTACACGTCCTGATGCAGACAATTGTAGTCCTGCGGGCCATAGCGCAGTAACAGCGGAGTAGGGCGCGTCTGTTCGGCGGCGTGACATTGCTGAATAAATTCAGCGTGCGTCGTCGGAAAACGCTCGGGCATATTCATGCGCGCCTGCCAGCGATTCGCTAGCGGCGCGAGATACGGATACAACGCTGTGCGCAGCCGCTCTACGGCCGTGGGCAATGGATAGCGGAAGTATTTATATTCGCCGCGACCGAAGCCGTGGCGGGCCATGATGACCTGCGAACGGAACGGTTCGGTCTGCGGGTACAAGTCACTCAAACGATCACACGTCTGGCCAAGCAGCAGGGAGCGGATGATGACAAAACCATCCTGATCCAGTTGCTGCTCCAGCGCTGACCAGTCGAGCGAATTCAGTCGGGCAGGGGACATTGGCATGCTGATTCCTGGACGCAAAGTCGAGGTGATCAGGCTAGACACATCCCTGCGGCAGAACACTCCGCCGCTTGCGGTCGAATTCGCAGCGGCGCCTTACAACGCTTTGCTGACGCTGATTTCGCTGATCACATCTTCGCTGTCATGCAGGACATCGAGTGCAGCCTTTGCTTCTTCGGCGGTGCCGTTTTCCAACTGCGCGAACTCAAAGCGGCGTTCGCCATTGAGTTTGTACTTGATGACGTATTTGGTCGTTTGGGCCACGTTCATGCTTACCTGTGTGCGTTGGCGGGATCGGCTCAGCTCAGTTTGGTGCTGGAGCGGCGGATGATCTTGATCGAGTGCGTCAGGGTCGGCTTGCGGGTCACGCTGATCGGCCGACGGTTGACGGTGTCGATGGTGATGTTCCAGAAACCGGTGCTCGGTGCGGTGATGCGGGCCGGAAACGTGTCGAAAGCGCCGCCGTGGTAGGTGTGACGGCCGCCGTTCTTGAAGCTGCGGAAGTTGGCGTCGTTCATCAGACGGATGTTGCAGGTTTGCGAGCACTGGATGACGACGATGTCGTCTTCGTTGAGGTGCTCGCGCTGGTGAATAAATTTCATGGGCGCCTCCAGAAGGGCTTTTTCTACAAAATCAAAACGATAGCTTGTCGATTGGGCGCAGTTTATCAGCCCGCACGGGTTATTATCTGGCCGTCGGGCGTTGGTTTGACAATTTTGAACAGATATTCGCGATTGGATGCAGGTTAAATGCAGAAGACCTCGGAGAAAAACGGCATTTGTGCTGTCGGACGGTCTTTAAAGGAGGATTTGTATGAAGTGGGGTGTGGTGTGTCTGCCGTTGGTTTTGGCTTTGGGTGGTTGCGCGAATGTTTCTGAAATCAACGAAACGCTGCCGACCATGAGCGTGATCTCTGGCAAGAAGCCCCATGAGTATGCGCAGTGCCTGGCGGAAAAACTGGCTGACAGCCGTGGTGCGCTGCAGGTGCAGCCGAAGAAGGACGGCGTCCAGGTGATCGTTCCGGGCAAATTGTCGACGGGTGCAGCAGCGGTGTTTGACATCGAAGACCGCTCCGGCGGCAGCAGCATCAAGCTGCACGAGCGCATGTCCAATGTGCCGGTACGCCCTCGCGATGTGCGTAACGCGGCCAACGCCTGCATCTCTGGCTGATAGACTAACCGTCATCAGCATCAATGCCGCCACAGTCATGCTGTGGCGGCATTTTCATTTCTGGAGTCGCGATGAAGCGAGAGCAAGTGCGGGAGCGCCATGCAGAGGGCCTTATCTCTGCCACCCATGTCATCCAGAACCCGGCGAACTCGGGTGAATGGATTGTCTTTTTCAAGAAAAGCGCCGGTCGCAGCTATTTTCTGGTCGACGATAACGACGAAGTCGAATCGTTCAGCAAACTCGATGACTTGATCGAAGTCGTGCGTGGCCTCGGGATCAAGTTCGCCGAAATTCACATGTAACGCTTATTTGCAGACCACCACGACGCTGCGGGTTTTGTAGTTGCCGACGTCAACGCCCAGCGTTTTGTCGCTCTCTTTTGGCTGCGGTGTGCCGTCGGTGCCAACGATGCGGTAGCCGGTGCCGGCGCAGGAGGCGTCAGCCTTCTCATAGCAAGTGGCCCAGGAATTGGCTTCGCCGGAGCAATCGATGGTCAAGCCTTGTTCACCGGTTTTCAGGTACGTCGGCTCAGAGGTGGCGCAGCCGGCCAATGCCAGTAGTGCGATCAATGGCAAAAAATTGTTTATGTTCATAGATGTCGTCTTCAGCGAGTAGGGGGACTAGACGCTCTGACAGCGCGGGCGTGAAAAGGTTATAGCGATTGGCCACTTGTTTGCACGTGGACACAAAAAAGCCCTGCGTATTGGCAGGGCTTACGGCGTAACGCGGTCAATCAATCTTGATTTTTGCCGCGACGCTTAGGCGCGGGAGGGGTGTAGTCGAGCACCGAGGCCACCTCCATCGCCATTGCTTCGGTAGGTAGCGGCCCGGAAACATCCTCGCCATTGGTGGCAGTAATGTGCCATTGGCCATCTTTGCCCTTGCCGACGGTGTACCCGTTGATGATTTTTGGTTCGGCCATCTATCTGTCTCGTTCGCTGTTTCAAAGTCGCCATGATACCGGCAAATGCTGGCGCTGGGTGATGATGCGCGTATGGTGGTAGATTCTTTGAGCTACGCTGATTTCGCTGCTCGATGATGCCAGCGGAACTATCCGCCAGAATATTTCTCTATGATGGCATCGGTTAGCCAGCGCGGGGCATTGTAAGGTGCACGCCGCCTGATTAGACTGCGCCGAAACTCGTACACACAGCCTTTTCAAGGACTTATATGATCAAGAAATGCTTGTTCCCAGCAGCCGGTTACGGTACTCGCTTCCTGCCAGCGACTAAAGCCATGCCTAAAGAAATGCTGCCGGTGGTAAACAAGCCACTGATCCAGTACGGCGTTGAAGAAGCTCTGGACGCTGGTCTGACGGAAATCTCCATCGTCACCGGTCGTGGCAAACGCGCTCTGGAAGACCACTTCGACATCAGCTACGAGCTGGAAAACCAGATCAAAGGCACCGACAAAGAGAAATACCTGGTCGGTATCCGCAAGCTGCTCGACGAGTGCTCGTTCTCCTACACCCGTCAAACCGAAATGAAAGGTCTGGGCCACGCGATCCTGACTGGCCGTCCGCTGATCGGTGACGAACCGTTCGCCGTGGTACTGGCGGACGACCTGTGCGTCAACCTCGATGGCGACGGCGTCCTGACCCAGATGGTCAAGCTGTACAAGCAGTTCCGCTGCTCGATCATCGCGATCCAGGAAGTCGACCCGCAGGAAACCAGCAAATACGGCGTAATCGCTGGCGAGATGATTCGCGACGACATTTACCGCGTTCACAGCATGGTCGAGAAGCCAAAGCCGGAAGACGCTCCGTCGAACCTGGCGATCATCGGTCGTTACATCCTGACCCCGGACATCTTCGACCTGATCGAACAAACCGAGCCAGGCAAAGGCGGCGAGATCCAGATCACCGACGCCCTGATGAAACAAGCCCAGAACGGCTGCGTCATGGCCTACAAGTTCAAAGGCAAGCGTTTCGACTGCGGTGGTGCTGAAGGCTACATCGAAGCGACCAACTTCTGCTTCGAGAACTTCTACAAGACTGGCAAGGCTTACTAAGAGCGCTTGATCCGTTTGTAGCACCTTCGCACGATGTCATTTGTGTGAAGGCCAAAAAACGCCCCGACCGGTTCGGGGCGTTTTTTTTGTGCCGAAAAAAGACACGGTCTCTGACCTTGTTCTTGGGATGCAAACTGAAACAAATGAGCGTTTGTCAGAAGGTGTATTCACTGCTGAACTGACGGGCTCTTGCCAGGGATGAGTGCAGGAGAGGCGTTTCACGGCATTGCCGTGGAATCATTTTTGGCAATAAGGAGAATTGCCCGTGGTGTTGATAGCAAAGCCTGCAAGTAAAACGCGCTGGATGAGTCTTGCCGTTCTGATGCTGCCAGTGTTGCTGGTGACCGTTGACAACACGGTGTTGGGATTCGCACTGCCAAAAATCGCAGAAGCGTTGCACCCAACCGCTAGTCAGCAACTGTGGATGATCGATGCCTACTCGTTGGTGCTGGCAGGTTTGCTGGTGTCGATGGGCAGCTTGGGTGACCGGATCGGGCATCGAAAATTACTGCTCGCGGGATCCTTCGGTTTTGCTGTCGTTTCTGTTTTGACTGCCTATTCCGAAACAGCCATGCAACTGATCATCGGGCGTGCCTGTATGGGTATTTTCGGCGCAATGCTGATGCCCTCGACTTTAGCGTTGATACGCTGGGTGTTTGAAGATCGCGACGAGCGCCGACTGGCCGTGGCGATCTGGGCGACAACGTTGACGGTGGGTTCGGCGTTAGGGCCTTTGGTCGGCGGGGTGCTGCTGGAGTTCTTTGATTGGGGCGCCATTTTTCTATTGGCGGTGCCTGTGCTGATACCGCTATTGGTTTTTGGGCCGCTGTTTCTGCCTGAGTCGGAGCGGGATGCGTCAGGATCGCTGGATCCAGTGAGCATTGTGCAATCGATGGTCGCGTTGGGAGCTATTGTTTACAGCGTCAAGCACGGCGCCAGTGACGGTATCGACGAGGTAGTGTTGATCACGTTTCTGATTGGATTGTTTGCAGGCTGGATATTCGTGCGGCGTCAGTCGCGCCTTGCTGAGCCGTTGATGGACTTGAGCCTGTTTCGCAATGGCGCTTTCAGCAGCTCAATTCTGATCAATCTGATGAGCCTCGCTTTTCTTGTAGGTTTTGTTTTCTTCACCACTCAGTTCTTGCAGATCGTTCTGCAGATGTCGCCGCTGAGTGCGAGTCTGGCGCTCGTGCCCGGGCAAATCATGGCGATCATCGTCGGGATGGCTGTCGTGCCGATTGCGAAACGTATGCCCGTGCATGTCCTGATTCCGATTCTGACTGGATTCGTCGGCTCGGCGTTTCTGCTGGTGGCGAGCATGGGCGGCAGTCTGGCGGTATGGGTGGCAGCGTTCGCCTTGCTAAATATCGGGGTGGGCGCGATTACGACAGTGACCAACGATGTGATTTTGTCTACCGCGCCGCCGGAGAAGGCGGGCGCAGCCTCTGCAATCAGTGAGACGGCGTATGAAGTGGGCGTGGTGCTGGGCACTACTCTGCTTGGTGGTCTGGTCACGGCGTACTATCGAGGCGCTTTGCAACTGCCGGCCTTCTTGAACGACATTCAGTTTATGTTGGCGAGCGAGACGCTCTCCGGCGCACTTTCTGTCGCCGCCGGGTTATCCGCTGAGCAAGCGCAGACGCTGATGTCGCAAGCGGCGTTGGCGTTTGAGGGTGGTGTGGGGCTGGTGTCATGGGCCGCTTTCGGCCTGGCGCTCGTTGCGATGCTGATCACCTGGCGCACCTTGCGGATACCTGAAGCTAAGGCGGTGGAGGAGTCTTGGCGTTGCTAATGCAGGGCAAATCCGTTGGAGACTTGCTCAATGAGCGTCGGCAGGTATGCTGGTCGCCTGCCGAGGAGATAGAAATGGCCTACGATTTTGACCTTTATGTGATTGGTGCCGGTTCCGGCGGTGTGCGCGCTGCGCGTTTTGCAGCCGGTTTCGGCGCGAAAGTGGCGGTGGCCGAGAGCCGTTATCTGGGCGGTACCTGCGTCAACGTCGGCTGTGTGCCGAAAAAGCTGTTGGTGTACGGCGCGCATTTCGCTGAAGACTTTGAGCAAGCATCCGGTTTTGGCTGGAGCCTTGGCGAAGCGAACTTCGATTGGGCGACGCTGATCGCCAACAAGGATCGCGAGATCAATCGCCTCAATGGCATTTATCGTAACTTGCTGGTCAACAGCGGTGTGACCTTGCATGAGGCGCACGCCAAGATCGTTGGGCCTCATGAAGTCGAGGTCAATGGTGAACGCTTTACCGCGAAAAACATTCTGATCGCCACCGGCGGCTGGCCGCAGATTCCGCAAATTCCGGGGCACGAACACGCGATTGGTTCCAACGAGGCGTTCTTTCTCAAAGAGCTGCCTAAGCGTGTACTAGTGGTGGGTGGTGGTTACATCGCGGTCGAGTTCGCCGGGATTTTCCACGGACTCGGCGCGAACACCACGCTGCTGTATCGCGGTGATCTGTTCCTGCGCGGTTTCGATGGTTCGGTGCGCAAACATTTGCAGGAAGAGCTGACCAAGCGCGGTCTGGATCTGCAATTCAATGCCGACATCGCGCGCATCGATAAACAGGGCGATGGCAGCCTCAAAGCCACTCTCAAGGATGGTCGCGAGCTGGAGGCGGATTGCATTTTCTATGCGACCGGTCGCCGTCCGATGCTCGACAATCTCGGACTGGAAAACACCGATGTGCAGCTCACCGACAAAGGCTTCATCAAGGTCGATGATCAGTACCAGACTACTGAGCCGTCAATTCTGGCCCTCGGCGACGTTATTGGTCGAGTGCAACTGACGCCAGTGGCATTGGCGGAAGGCATGGCCGTAGCGCGTCGTCTGTTCAAGCCTGAGCAATATCGTCCGGTGGATTACAAGATGATCCCGACGGCGGTGTTCAGCCTCCCGAACATTGGCACGGTCGGGTTGACCGAAGAGGAAGCGCGCGAGGCTGGCCACGATGTTGTGGTGTTCGAAAGCCGCTTCCGCCCGATGAAGCTGACCTTGACTGAATGTCAGGAGAAAACGCTGATGAAGCTGGTGGTGGACGGCAAGACCGACAAAGTTCTCGGCTGCCACATGGTCGGCCCGGACGCTGGCGAAATCGTCCAAGGCCTGGCGATTGCGCTGAAGGCAGGCGCGACCAAGCGCGACTTCGACGACACGATCGGGGTGCATCCGACGGCCGCCGAAGAGTTTGTCACCATGCGTACACCGGTCGGCGCTTAAGCGTCCTTCGGTTTGGCCGAGTCTGGCGCTGCCGCAACGGTAGCCGCCAGACGCTGGCTTTCTTCCAGGCTCGCCTGCGTTTTGCTTAATTGCTTTTCCAGTGACTGATTGAGGAGCGCCTGCTCTTCGACGTTCTGTTTGAGTGTCTGACTTTCCAGTGTGGCCACGCGTAAACGTTCCTGGAGGAGGGTGCGTTCGCTGTCCATGCGCGTCGCTTGTTCCAGCAACTGATCCTGACGCTGATTGCTCTGCTTGAGCTGATCCTGCGTAAGGTTCAATTCGCGCTGGGTGCCACGGTTTTCCGTGAGCAAGCGCTCGTTATCGCGATGCAGTTGAGTGATCTCGTCCTGACGCACCAGTGCGCTTTGCTGTGCCTGACGCAGTTCCGCCTGAATCTGCTGCACCTGGCTTTCGTGGCGGCTCTGTTCCTGCTCGCGCTGCTCTTTGGTGGCGTTGCGGTAATGCTCAAGTGCGTCGCGAGCATGCAGGTGCTTTTCTTCCAGCGAGCGAATCTGCTCGTCCTTGTCCTGCAGGCGCAATTCAAAGTCGGCCAAGGCCTGATTCAAACCGGCGTTACGGGTTTGTTCGGTTTGCAGCATCGAGCGCGTGTTGTTCAGCGCTTCGGATTCGCGCGCGAGCGCTGCGCCTTGGATATCGTGCTCATGCTCGATTTTTTCCAGCGCCTGACGAACCTGCTTCAGCTCCGACTCCAGTGCCTCACGCTGTTCCTCGAACTGCTCGCGAGCTTGTTCGATGGGTTCTTGCGCCTGTTCTTTCAGGCGCTGAGCGAGGCGGGAGACGAGGGCGGTCAACTCATCGTCGATAGGTTCTGCTGATGCTTCAGTCGGCTGAGCGCCATCATCCAGCTCTTTCAAATAGCGATGGATCGTGGTTTTCGAGCCGGTGTTGCCCATTTCAATGCGTACTGCATCGATGCTCGGGTGTTCTCCGCGAGCCAGAATCGCTGTGCGCGCGATCTGCACCAGTGCTTTGGTAATGCCGCCACGGGCCATGTGAACTCCTACGGTTTCATACTGTGGTACATGCCACCTAAGTACGCAGTGTACCATGCTGAAAATAAAGTTAAATCATCGATATTAAAGACGCGGGATATACTGGTATTACCCAGTGTCAGGCGGCAAAATGAACATCTGCATCCTTGAATCAGTACGCCAGCGAGAAAACAGCCCATGAGCGATCTGGATCGCTATCTGCAAGCCGCCACCCGTGACAACACGCGCCGAAGCTATCGTGCAGCCATTGAACATTTCGAAGTGAAGTGGGGCGGGTTCCTGCCAGCCACGGCTGATAGCGTCGCGCGGTATCTGGTGGCGCATGCCGGGGAGTTATCGATCAACACCCTGAAGCTGCGTCTGTCAGCGTTGGCGCAGTGGCATAACAGTCAGGGCTTTGCTGATCCGACCAAGGCGCCGGTGGTGCGCCAGGTGTTCAAAGGCATTCGCGCCCTGCACCCGGCACAGGAGAAGCAGGCCGAGCCGTTGCAGTTGCAGGATTTGCAGCGCGTCATCGATTGGCTGGAGCACGAAGTGCAAACCGCTAAAGAACAGCAGGATCGCCCGGCGCTGCTCAAGGCTTACCGCGACCGCGCCCTGATTCTTCTGGGATTCTGGCGGGGCTTCCGCAGCGATGAGCTGTGCCGCTTGCAGATTGAACATGTGCAAGCCCATGCCGGCAAAGGCATCACCCTTTATGTGCCACGCAGTAAGGGCGATCGGGAAAACCTCGGGCAGACCTATCAAGCGCCGGCGCTGTTAAAGCTGTGCCCGGTTCAGGCCTACATCGACTGGATCACCGAAGCAGCGCTGGTGCGCGGCCCGGTTTTTCGCAGCATCGATCGCTGGGGCAATCTGAACGAGGAGGGCCTGCATGCCAACAGCATCATCCCTTTACTGCGCCAGGCCTTGCAGCGTGCCGGGATCGCTGCTGAAAACTACACCAGCCATTCCCTGCGGCGCGGCTTCGCCACTTGGGCGCATCAAAGTGGTTGGGATTTGAAATCGTTAATGAGCTACGTCGGTTGGAAGGACATGAAGTCTGCGATGCGTTATGTCGAGGTCAGCCCGTTTCAAGGAATGGCGCGGATTACCGACGTGCCCGCCTAGATATCCATTTCTTCTATTAATACAGTTGCCTAATAGCCAAAACATATCAGCAGCATCAGGTTTGCCAATGAGCCATCCTTCGAGCGAGTGGTTAGGATTCTCCCATCGAATTCACAACCCTGACGGAGAGTCATCAATGCCTATCATCAACAGCCAAGTAAAACCGTTCAAAGCTACCGCGTTCAAAAACGGCGACTTCGTTCAAGTGTCGGACGCTGACCTGAAAGGCAAGTGGTCGGTCGTGTTCTTCTACCCAGCCGACTTCACCTTCGTTTGCCCAACCGAGCTGGAAGACCTGGCGGACAACTACGCTGCCTTCCAGAAACTCGGCGTAGAAATCTACAGCGTTTCCACTGACACCCACTTTGCCCACGCTGCCTGGCACAACACTTCGCCAGCCATCGGCAAAATCGAATACACCATGATCGGCGACCCGACCCACGCCATCTCCCGCAACTTCGACGTGCTGATCGAAGAAGTTGGCCTGGCTGACCGTGGCACCTTCGTGATCAACCCTGAAGGCCAGATCAAAATCGTTGAACTGAACGATGGCGGCGTTGGCCGTGACGCTTCCGAGCTGCTGCGCAAAATCAAGGCTGCTCAGTACGTTGCTGCTCACCCAGGCGAAGTTTGCCCAGCCAAGTGGAAAGAAGGCGAGGCCACTTTGGCTCCGTCCCTGGACCTGGTCGGCAAGATCTAAGTCTGTGACACGCAACTCAGGGCGGTACGCCGCACCTTCTTAAGTACGCTGCACCGCCCCAAAAAATGCCCGGGCGAGATTCGCTCGGGCTTTTTTTCGCCTCAAATAAAGGAAATCGCCCGTATGTTGGACGCCAATCTTAAAGCCCAGTTGAAATCGTACCTGGAACGCGTCACCCAGCCGATCGAGATCGTTGCTTCCCTCGACGACGGTGCGAAATCCCGTGAAATGCTGGAACTGCTGAAAGACGTTGCCAGTCTTTCGAGCCAAATTACTTTGATCGACAGCGGTGACGATGCACGCAAGCCATCGTTCTCGATCAACCGCCCGGGCGCCGACATCAGTCTGCGTTTCGCCGGCATCCCGATGGGCCACGAATTTACTTCGCTGGTGCTGGCCCTGCTGCAAGTCGGCGGCCATCCATCGAAGGCCAGCGTTGAAGTGATCGAGCAGATTCGCTCGCTTAAAGGCGAGTTCAGCTTCGAGACTTACTTCTCGCTGTCCTGCCAGAACTGCCCGGATGTTGTTCAGGCGCTGAACCTGATGGCGGTGCTCAACCCGAACATCCGCCACGTCGCCATCGACGGCGCGTTGTTCCAGGATGAAGTCAACGATCGCAAGATCATGGCCGTGCCGAGCATCTACTTGAACGGCGAAAACTTCGGCCAGGGCCGCATGGGCCTGGAGGAGATTCTCGCCAAACTCGATACTGGCGCCATTGAACGTCAGGCCGAAAAAATCAGCGCCAAAGAAGCTTTTGATGTGTTGGTCGTCGGCGGTGGCCCGGCCGGTGCTTCGGCAGCGATTTATGCCGCTCGTAAAGGCATCCGCACCGGCGTCGCCGCTGAGCGCTTCGGCGGTCAGGTGCTCGATACCATGGCCATCGAGAACTTCATTTCCGTACAGGAAACCGAAGGGCCGAAACTGGCCACGGCGCTGGAAGAACACGTCAAACAATACGACGTCGACATCATGAACCTGCAGCGTGCCGACAAGCTGATCCCTGGCAAAAACGGCGAGTTGCATGAAGTCCACTTCGCCAGCGGCGCGACCCTCAAAGCCAAGAGCGTGATTCTGGCGACCGGTGCGCGGTGGCGTGAAATGAACGTGCCCGGTGAGCAGGATTACCGTAACAAAGGCGTAGCGTACTGCCCGCACTGCGACGGCCCGCTGTTCAAAGGCAAGCGTGTTGCGGTGATTGGCGGCGGTAACTCCGGCGTTGAAGCGGCGATCGACCTGGCCGGTATCGTTGCTCACGTCACGCTGCTGGAATTTGATGTGCAACTGCGCGCCGATGCGGTATTGCAGCGCAAATTGCACAGCCTGAAGAACGTCACCGTGATCACTAGTGCGCAAACCACTGAAGTGACGGGCGACGGGCAGAAGGTCAACGGCTTGCGCTACAAGGATCGCAACAGTGATGAACTGCGCACGGTCGAGCTGGAAGGGATCTTTGTGCAGATCGGATTGTTGCCGAACACTGATTGGCTCAAAGGCACCATCGAGTTGTCGCCTCGTGGCGAGATCATTGTCGATAACCGTGGTGAGACTTCGATTCCGGGAATCTTTGCAGCGGGTGACGTGACGACTGTGCCGTACAAGCAGATTGTGATTGCGGTGGGCGAGGGCGCGAAGGCTTCGCTGAGCGCTTTTGATCACCTGATCCGGACTTCGGCGCCGGCGTAAGCTTTCAGCGCTGATAATAAAAAACCCGTGAGCGATCACGGGTTTTTTGTGCCTGACACAAATTCAATGTGGGAGCTGGCTTGCTCGCGATAGCGGTGGTGCATTCAGTATTCTATTGACTGATACATCGCTATCGCGAGCAGGCTCACTCCTACAGAGGTTTTGTGCTGTCAGTTACATCGGCGCAGGCTGAATGATCTCAACCCAGTAACCGTCCGGATCCTTGATAAACGCCAGGCTCTTCATGCGGCCATCGGTCAAACGTTTCTGGAAATCGCAACCCAGCTCTTCAAACCGTGCACAAGCAGCGACGATATCCGGCACCGAAATGCAGATGTGGCCAAAGCCACGCGGATCGGTGTTGCCGTTGTGGTAAGCGAAGTCGGCATCGTTTTCAGTGCCATGGTTGTGCGTCAGCTCCAGAATGCCCGGAATCGACTTCATCCACTCGGTGCGAGCAGCTGCGTCGGCCGGGATCTGGGCTTTATCGACCAGTGCGAGGAAGTACAGGCTGAACTCGGCTTCCGGGAAATCGCGCTTTTCAACCAGCGAGAAACCCAGCACGCGGGTGTAAAAGTCCAAAGACTTGGTGATGTCTTTCACACGCAGCATGGTGTGGTTGAAAACGAAATTTTGGGTTGCGCTGTCTGGCGCGGCGGTGACGCCGGGGAAAGTGTTCAATTCGTGCAGGCTCATGGGCCCTCCAATAACAATGGGCGAGTGAATGGGCGCAATGATACGCATGCCAAACGGCATCGCCAAACCCAAAGCGCGGGCTTGCCCTGTGTGCGGGCGGGCCTCAGACTTTGTGGTTCAACCTTTGAGTGCCTTTGGTAATGATCCGACCGTGCAAATCCCTGTTGGTTTTCTTCGGCGTAGCCTTGATCAGCGCTGCAGCATTGGCCGATGCGCCGAGCATCACCTGGCCTGCGGGCTGGGAGGTGCAAACGCTGACGGACGCCGCGCCGCAGGTTTCACGTCAGCGCGCAGTCAAAAATGACGCCGACGGCAATCAGGTGATGGTGATGGAGCTGACCATGACGCCAGTCGAGAGCGGTCATCAGGTCAATCTGCAAGGCGTGTTGCTGGAAATGCGCAAGTCGATACAAAAGGACTTTTTTCAGAGCGGCTATCAAAGTGTTTGCAACCGCGTGCATCCAGCGAATCTAGGCTCGTTGAGTGCACTTGAAACGACTTGTACGGTGACTGAAAACGGTCGTCATGTGCTGTCGCAAACTTTGGTCGCTGCGGTCGATGCGGACAAGGCTTATGTTCTTTCTTACGCGGGGCAGGCTGAGGTTTATAAGGCAAGCGCTGAGGAAATAGCGGCGGCTCGAAACAGCCTGAAACTTTAATTCGCCGTTCTGTGCTAGATACCCAAAGGCATTAAGCCGAAAGTTAATTTCGGCAGCGTTCGCAACATTCAGCCAAGAAACAATAGATGCAATTGACTCGTGCGCGTTACACGTCAATCGCAACTTGCTTGGCGACATTCGTTGCATTTGTTAGATATCGTCCAAAAAAAAGCCCTGCTTCTGCAGGGCTTTTGTGTTGGCGTGAGATTAACCGCGCAACCAGGAATCAACGGTGGCTGCACCGTATTGTTCTTTCCAGGCTTTCAGGCCGCGGTGGTTGCCGCCCTTGGTCTCGATCAGTTCGCCGGTGTGCGGGTTCTGATAAACCTTGACCACGCGTGCACGGCGGGTCTTAGGGGCTGCGGATGTTTGCAGGCCGGATTTTGACGGGTTCGGATCGAGAATGGAGATGATGTCCTTCAGGCCTTTGCCGTAGGTTTTCATCAGCCCCTGGAGCTTTTCTTCGAATTCGATTTCTTTCTTGAGCCCGGCATCGTTCTTCAGCGATTCCAGCTGCTTGAGCTGTTCCTGAAGGGCCTTTTCAGCTGCACGAAATTCAGCGAGTCTGGACAATATCTTTACTCCAATAATGTATTTGGCTGATACCAACCGCAAACAAAGCTATAAGCCAAGAGCCTTGTAGCGACTCGGTGATAATGGCTCACCTGCCAATTCTGCACAGGCAACAAAAATTGTAGTTGTTAATGCGTCAAGAGTAAATCCTGTTGTTGTCTTCATGTAACAACAGCGATCTTTTGTATCAATTTGGTGCGCGCGGTCGGCGCACCCGGCTTAAGCCCATTTAGTTAATGATGAGTTAATGCACTAATGAAGTCGGCAGCCGGCATGGGTTTGCCGTACAGATAACCCTGCTGGAAGTTAACGTTATGTGCGGTCAGGTAATCGGCCTGCGCTTGCGTTTCGACGCCTTCGGCAACAATACCCAGATCGAGCTTGGCAGAGAGTTCGATGATGAAATCGAGAATATGCCGCGACAGCGCATCAATACCGATCATGGCGACGAAGCTCTGATCGATCTTCAGGTAGTCGACATTGAATTTGCGCAGGTAACCGAGGCTCGAGTGCCCGGTACCGAAGTCATCGATGGCGATTTTCACCCCCAAAGTGTGCAATTGCTCGAACAGCTGACGAGTGATATCGGTGGGCTCGATCAGTTCGCGCTCGGTCAACTCAAGCACGAGCGTGATGCTGCCCGCAGTGAATGCCGAAAGAAACTCGCGGCAATCCTCGACCAGTTCCAGATCCTGGCAATGATTGGCGGTGATGTTGATGCCAATGTGAAATGGCGCGACAAACGTCGACGATAAAGGGCCGAGGAGGGCGGCAGTCTGCTGCATTAGCGCGCGGGTCATCGGCACGATCAGTCCGGAATGCTCGGCGAACGGAATAAACAGATCAGGCCGCACCAGCCCCTCTTTGGGATGGTTCCAGCGCATCAGCACTTCAGTGCCGGTCCATTTTTTACTGTCGCCATATACCACGGGTTGAAAGTACGGAATGAACTCGCCGGCCTCCAGCGCACGTAACATTTCGTGGCTCGGCGAGGTCGAGCGCTTCTGCACGATGTGGCCAATCGCGCCAGAGACCACGCCGAAAAAGATCAGCAAACTGAACAACGGTGGATATTCATCACTCATGTAACGCCAGGTTTCACCCTCGGGGAATCCTGCACTCACACTGAAAGCATAGTGAGCAGAGTCACGCATGCTTTGCGCGACCGGCAATTCCGGCAGTGCGCCCTGATGGGTTTTGCCGTCGGCGGACAGCCAGTTATCGCCGACTTGCAGCAACAACAACGTGTCCCGACCAATGAGGCGCAGCACATTGCTCAAGTGGTAACCATCGAGGGTGGTCAAGGCGCCGCCGCGTCCTTCACTGAGGCGATAAATCAACAGGGCGGTGTTGGGCGTCACCGGGTTGCCATTCATCAACCACAATTTGCCCTGCGCGTAATCGCCCGCGTTGACGGGTTCACTGAACTCACCGAACAGCGAACTGCAATAAAGATTGTCGTCCCACACCAGATTGGTGGAGCGCACGAAAGGTCGACGGGTGACTTGCTCGCGCAACGCCAGCGTCACCGACTTGCACGGTTGCCCGGCCAATGGCAGCAGCTGTCGCGCCGCTTGCGCAGTGTTATCAAGCATCAGGTCAAACTGACGCAACGCTTCTTCGGCCGTGTGCGCCGTGCTCTGCTGCAATGTGCGTTCGGCCTGCATGTAAAGAATCACGCTGCCCAGAATCACGGGAAGCAAACCGCTGAGCAGCGTCACGATAAGGCGCGTGCTGCGTTTGCGGCGGTGTCTGACGGTTAACGGCATGGGCGCTTCCTGTCGCAAAAAAGTGGAGCTCTTGAATGTAGGCCGGGCAACCGTGCGCCGCCGAAAAAGAGATCAGGCAGAAGGGATGATAGATGGCGGATTGCGCTTGCGCCGCTCATCGGTGATGCATATGTGTTGCCAATTGGGTAAAAACCACGCCAGCGTCGAACAAACGCTTCGGTGAGCATCAAGGGGCAGCAATGATACGGCATCTGCGGCTCTTTTCCGTCGGCCCGACACGGCGAATCAACAGGGCCGGCGCTGTTCGGCCCCGGTGCCGCGCAAGGTTGAGCCCGATCAACCTGTGCAACAAACCCCTTGCGCCGGGCGCAAAAAAGCGGATTTTATAGGGAGGGCAGACAAGCCCATTTACGCTGTGTAGAATCGGGTTACGCATACAATAATAATCGTCTTCTGGCAGCAGAAGCCTCGCCCGCAAGAGCCTTGGGTCGACAATGAAGATATTCGGGTTTCAACTGATCTACGGTGACTTCCTCGCCCGCAGTGTGCGCGGCATCTCCTGTGCGCCACCCACTGACCTCGCATGACTGACAAATAACCCTGGTTAATTGATAAGAAATGATGAGGCGTCACCATGACAGATTTATACGAAAACCCAATGGGCCTGATGGGCTTTGAATTCATCGAGCTCGCATCGCCGGTGCCGGGCACGCTGGAGCCGATCTTCGAGATCATGGGCTTCACCAAAGTCGCCACCCACCGCTCGAAAAACGTGCACCTGTACCGTCAGGGCGCGATCAACCTGATCCTCAACAACGAACCCAACAGCGTCGCTTCGTACTTCGCAGCCGAGCACGGCCCGTCCGTTTGCGGCATGGCGTTCCGCGTTAAAGACTCGCAAAAAGCCTACAACCGCGCACTGGAACTCGGCGCTCAGCCGATCCACATCGAAACCGGCCCGATGGAGCTGAACCTGCCGGCGATCAAAGGCATCGGCGGCGCGCCGCTGTACCTGATCGACCGGTTTGGCGAAGGCAGCTCGATCTACGACATCGACTTCGTGTTTATCGAAGGCGTTGATCGCAACCCGGTGGGCGCAGGCCTGAAGATCATCGACCACCTGACGCACAACGTGTATCGCGGTCGCATGGCTTACTGGGCGAACTTCTACGAGAAGCTGTTCAACTTCCGTGAGATCCGTTACTTCGACATCAAGGGCGAATACACCGGCCTGACCTCGAAAGCGATGACCGCGCCGGACGGTATGATCCGCATTCCGCTGAACGAAGAATCGTCCAAGGGCGCCGGCCAGATCGAAGAGTTCCTGATGCAGTTCAACGGCGAGGGCATTCAGCACGTGGCGTTCCTCAGCGATAACCTCGTGGACACCTGGGATCGCCTGAAGAAAATCGGCATGCGTTTCATGACTGCGCCGCCGGAAACCTATTACGAAATGCTCGAAGGCCGCCTGCCAAATCACGGCGAGCCAGTCGATGAACTGCAATCGCGCGGCATCCTGCTGGACGGTTCGTCCGAGTCGGGCGACAAGCGTCTGTTGCTGCAGATCTTCTCGGAAACCCTGATGGGCCCGGTGTTCTTCGAATTCATCCAGCGTAAAGGCGATGATGGTTTCGGCGAAGGTAACTTCAAGGCGCTGTTCGAATCGATCGAGCGTGACCAGGTGCGTCGTGGCGTGCTTGCGACTGAGTAATCCGCTGACGAAATGAAAAATCCCGGCCTGCAGAGTTGCAGAGCCGGGATTTTTTTAAGATCAAAAGATCGTCCGATCGCGGCCCGAGCCTTCGGCAGCTCCTACAGGGAAAATGCATTCCAAATGTAGGAGCTGCCGAAGGCTGCGATCTTTTGCTTTTAAGGACGGCGTTGACGCATCAGGTGTTTAAAGCCTTCGAACACCAGCACAATCACCGCCAGCCAGATCGGAATGTACGTCAGCCATTCCCCCGACTTGATGCTCTCACCCAGCAACAACGCCACGCCGAGCAACAACACCGGCTCAACGTAACTCAACAATCCAAACAGACTGAACGGCAGCAAACGGCTGGCAATGATGTACACCACCAGCGCCGATGCACTGATCAAACCGAGCAGCGGAATCAGCCACATCAGCCCCGGGTATTGATCGAACACGCCGAAACCTTGCTCGCCGCCCTGCACAAACCAGTAGGCAATTGGCAGCATGAGCGTCATGTCGACCCACAAACCACTGAGGTGATCGGTCTTCAGGTATTTGCGCAGCACGAAGTACAGCGGATAGCCGATCACGACCACCAGCGTCGCCCAGGAAAATCCGCCGACCTGATACAACTCGTTCAACACGCCGAGACTGGCGAAGAACACCGCAATCTTTTGCAGGTACGACAGGCTTTCGCCGTAGGCAATTCGCCCGGTTAGCACCATCGTCAGCGGCAGAAGGAAGTAGCCAAGCGAGACATCAAGGCTGTAGCCGTTGAGCGGCGCCCACATGAACAGCCACAGTTGCACGCCGAGCAGGGCTGCCGAGACGATCAGTCCGGCGATCAACTTTGGCTTCGCGGCCATCAGCCGAACCAGCTCCAGCACCCGCCGCCATTCACCGGACACCAGCATGAACACGGTCATGCACGGCACAGTGAGCAGCATCCGCCAGCCAAAGATTTCCACGCCACTCAACGGGGTGAGCAGCGAGGTGTAGTAATACATGACGGCAAACAGCACCGAGGCCGAAACCGATAAAGCGATACCTTTAGACAAACTGTCCTCGCGGGTGGGTGATCAAACGGGGCGCGAAGGATACGTGGTTTTTGTGCTGAATATTGGCCGGATGGTCATTATTTTCAACACATACAGATGAGCAATTGTAGGAGCTGCCGAAGGCTGCGATCTTTTGATTTTGCTTTTTAAAGATAAAAAGATCGCAGCCTGCGGCAGCTCCTGCACGGGGACGTCAGGCTGTGTGGGGTTTACGGCCAGACACAAAATGGCTCACATCGTTGAAGCCCGGCGTCGACGCATGTCCCGGTGTCACCAGCGAATCGATAAATGCTTCATCCTCGGCCGTAATCTTCACCGCCTGCGCTTTGGTGTACGCATCCCATTGCTCTTCAGTCCGAGGCCCGACAATCGCCGAGGTCACTGCACTGTTGTGCAACACCCAGGCAATCGCAAACTCAACCATGCAGACACCACGCTGTTCTGTGTACTGCTGAATTTGTTGAGCAATACGCAACGACTCCACGCGCCATTCGGTTTCCAGAATGCGCTTGTCTTGACGTCCCGCGCGGCTGTTGGCGTCTGGCGTTACGTCCGGCGCGTACTTGCCGCTGAGCACGCCACGGGCGAGCGGGCTGTAAGGCACCACGCCGAGGCCGTAAGTTTGCGCGGCAGTGATCTGCTCGGTCTCGGCCTGACGGTTGACGATGTTGTACAGCGGTTGGCTGATCACCGGGCGATCAACGCCGAGTTGGTCAGCGATGCGAATCACCTCGGCAATCCGCCAGCCACGGTAGTTCGACAGGCCCCAGTAGCGAATTTTGCCCTGACGAATCAGATCGCCAATCGCTGACACGGTCACTTCCAGCGGCGTGTTGTGGTCTTCGCGGTGCAGGTAATAAATGTCGAGGTAGTCGGTGCCGAGCCGCGTCAGGCTCGCATCAATTCCATTGAAAATATGTTTGCGGCTCAAACCGCTGCGGTTCGGCACGCCGTCCACCGGGCCGAAACCGACCTTGGTCGCCAGCACCCAGTCATGGCGATGACGGGCAATCGCTTCACCGACGATTTCTTCGGAGCGGCCCTGGGTGTAAACGTCGGCGGTGTCGATAAAGTTGATGCCCTGATCCCAGGCCTTGTCGATGATGCGCAACGAATCTTCGGCGCTGGTTTGTTCGCCAAACATCATCGTGCCGAGGGTGAGGGTGGACACCTTTAACCCCGAGTGACCCAGTGTGCGATAGCTCATGCCGACATCCTTTTATCGGTGGGAAAGCGTTAATCAAATACCAGAAGCGTGGTGCGGGGCAAAGTGAATTGTTGTGCTCGTTAAACGCAAAAAGATCGCAGCCTGCGGCAGCTCCTATAGGAAACGTATTCCAAGGCAGGAGCTGCCGCAGGCTGCGATCTTTTGACCTTTGCTGCTATTTAAGCCCGCAACGTCCGCGTCATGCGCAACGCCAGCAAACTCCCGCCGACAATCACACCCGCCAGCAGATACAGCGCAGCATCGGTGGAACCGGTGCTGTCCTTGACCCAACCCACCAGGTACGGGCTGAGGAACCCAGCCATTTGCCCCATCGAGTTGATCAACGCCAGACCACCGGCAGCAGCACCTGCGCTCAGCATCGCTGTCGGCACCGGCCAGAACATCGGCAAACCGGTCAGCGCGCCCATGGTCGCAATGGTCAGACCAAGAATCGCAATCGCCGGGTTAGCCGCGAAATTCACCGCAATCACCAGACCGATCGCACCCATCAGCATTGGCACCACCAAGTGCCAGCGACGTTCTTTGCGCAAGTCTGCCGAGCGACCGACTACCAGCATAAATACCGCTGCCAGCAGATACGGGATCGCGCTCAACCAGCCGATCACCAGGTTATCGCTGAAGCCAAGGTTTTTGATGATCGATGGCAGCCAGAAGTTGATCGCGTACACGCCGCTCTGGATGCAGAAGTAGATCAGGCCGAAGGCCCAGATCGCCGGGTTCTTGAACACTGCGAGCAACGAGTCGGACGTGGTCTTCGGCTTGTTCGCCAGATCTTCAGCCTGATCCGCCTCAAGTACCGCGCGCTCATGTGGGGTCAGCCACTTGGCGTTGGCGAAGCTGTCGCTCAGCAGGAAATAGGCGAGGGCGCCGAGCACCACGGTTGGAATGCCTTGCAGCAGGAACATCCACTGCCAGCCGGCCAAACCACCTTGGCCGGCGGCGAAGTGGTTGAGAATCCAGCCGGAAAAAGGGCTGCCGAGCAAACCGGAAACCGGGATCGCCGACATGAACAGCGCCATGATCCGGCCGCGACGGAACGTCGGGAACCACTGCGAGAGATACAGCACAACGCCCGGGAAGAACCCGGCTTCGGCGGCACCGGTAAACAGGCGCAGGGTATAGAACTCGGTCGGAGTGGTGACGAACAACAGGCAGGTCGACAGCGTGCCCCAGGTGATCATCATCACCGCAATCCAGCGCCGCGGACCGAACTTGGTCAACGCCAGGTTGCTCGGCACGCCGCACAGCACGTAGCCGATGAAGAAAATACCGGCACCGAGGCCGTATACGGTTTCGCTGAATTTCAGTGCGTCGAGCATCTGCAGTTTGGCAAATCCAACGTTGACCCGGTCGAGGTAGTTGAACAAGTAGCAGATGAAGATGAAGGGGATTAAACGCAGGGTGATGCGTTTATAAACGGCATTTTTATCGTCGTCTTTGGTCTGGGTAGCTGCGGCGCTGTGCGACATAGCGGCTCTCTCTTTATTATGATTTTTTGCGATGCACAGGTTAACGTTGATCGCCCCGAGAGTCTCGGTCACCTGTGGCCGGATTGTCTTTGTGCCTGAGCACAGGGTTTGCCGCCAGACCCTGTGCGGCTGAACAACTGTCAGTGCCAGAAAATAAGGATTGCCGCCGTTATGTTCGAACTCGATCACGACCTTGCCCAGGACATCGTCGACCGGGCCATGGCCATTTTGCCCTACAACGTCAATGTCATGGACAGCCAGGGTCTGATTCTGGGCAGTGGCGAACCGGAGCGCATCAACACTCGTCACGAGGGTGCGCAACTGGTGTTGGCCAACGGTCGCGTGGTCGAAATCGATGCGCAGACGGCGGTGCATCTCAAGGGCGTGCAGCCGGGGATCAACCTGCCGCTGCTGCTCGATCAGCGTTTGATCGGCGTGCTCGGCATCACCGGCGAGCCGGAATTGCTGCGCACTTACGCCGAGTTGGTGCGCATGACCGCGGAAATGCTCGTCGGCCAGCGCAATCAGCAGGCTGAGCAGCAATGGCGGCGTCAGCGTTGTGATGATCTGCTGGCGTTGCTGCTGAGTGAGGCGGGGGATTCGCCGCGCCTGGTCGATGAAGCGCAGCAACTTGGCCTCAAACCACAATTGACGCGGATCCCATACCTGTTCGAATTGGGGCTGGAGCACGGGCCGGGGCAAACAGTTGAGGCGCTAAGTGCTTGGCTAACCTCGCGCTATCCGGACAGTTGGTGCGTGAGTTCGGCGAAGACTTCGTTGCTGTGGTGTCGGCCGGCGAGCCAGAACGTCGAGCACGATCGCTTGCTGGAAAAACTCGATGGCCTCGGCTGGAAGGTGTTGCGCATTGCGGTCGGCGGGCAGGCGGACGGCCTTGGCGGATTGCGGCGTTGTTATCGTCGCGTGGGAGATTTACTGGCTTATGGTCGCGAGGTGTTGCCGCACTCGCGTTTGCTGACGCTCAATCGTTATCGATTGCCGGTGATGTTGTGGCGGCACCGCAACGATGATGCGCTGGATGAACTGCTCAAGCCACTGCGCAAAGTCATCGCCAAGGACGCTAACGGTCAGTTATTGGCGACGCTGCGCAGTTGGTGCGAGCACGACGGGCAGAGTCAGGCCTGTGCGGATGCGTTGGGGATTCATCGCAATAGTCTGCGATATCGGATGGAGCGGATTGCCGAGCTCAGTGGCGTTGATCCGCTGCGGCTGGATGGGATGTTGGCGCTTTATCTTGGGGTGCAGTTGCTTCCCCAGACTGACTCAAACCCTCTGTAGGAGCTGCCGAAGGCTGCGATCTTTTAAAAGCAAAATCAAAGGATCGCAGCCTGCGGCAGCTCCTACACGGGCGTATGCAACCTGCTTTTGTGAAAATGAACAATAAACGCCCGCGCCACTTGTGCAGCGGACTGGCGTCAATGCGCATGCCGACTGGCAGCATGAGGGGCATTGGAACTGGAGAATTCGCATGAAAATCGTCATCGCCCCCGATTCGTTCAAGGACAGCCTGAGTGCCCAAGGCGTTGCCGAAGCCATTGCCCTTGGCCTGGCGCAAGTCTGGCCGCAAGCCACTTTGGTCAAATGCCCGATGGCCGACGGTGGCGAAGGCACGGTCGAGTCGATTCTTGCGGCCTGCGAAGGCGAACTGCGCCGCACCCGCGTGCGTGGCCCGCTGGGCGCGCCGGTTGAGGCGGCGTGGGGCTGGTTGCCGCACAACCACACCGCGATTATCGAAATGGCCGAGGCCAGTGGTTTGCAATTGGTGCCGCCGGGGCAGCGCGATGCGTGCATCAGCAGCACGTTCGGCACCGGTGAATTGATTCGTGCCGCGCTGGATGCCGGCGCGCAACGGGTGATTCTGGCGATTGGCGGCAGTGCGACCAATGACGCGGGTGCTGGGGCGATGCAGGCACTCGGCGTGAAATTGCTCAATTCGCAAGGGCAAGCGCTGGTGCCGGGCGGTTTGGCTTTGGCGCAACTGGCGCGACTGGATCTGAGTGACCTCGATCCGCGTCTGGCCGCAGTGCGTTTCGACATTGCCGCCGACGTGAACAATCCGCTGTGCGGCCCGCACGGTGCCTCGGCGATTTTCGGCCCGCAGAAAGGTGCCTCGCCGGCGCAGGTTCAGCAACTCGATCAAGCCCTCGGCCATTTCGCCGAATTGTGCTCGCAGGCATTGGGCAAAGACGTTCGTGATGAGCCAGGCAGCGGCGCAGCGGGTGGGCTGGGTTTCGCCGCCAAGGCATTTCTTGGTGCGCAGTTTCAGGCAGGCGTTGAAGTGGTGGCCGAACTGGTTGGTCTCGCCGAAGCAGTGAAGGGTGCGGATCTGGTGATCACCGGGGAAGGGCGTTTCGATGCGCAGACCTTGCGCGGCAAAACCCCGTTTGGCGTGGCGCGGATTGCCAAGCAGCACAACGTACCGGTGATCGTGATCGCTGGCACCTTGGGCGAGGGCTATCAGGAACTCTACGGTCACGGCATCGATGCCGCATTTGCCGTGACCAGCGGCCCGATGACGCTGGAGCAAGCGTGCGCCGAAGCGCCGCGTTTGCTGCGTGAACGCGCGACCGATATCGCGCGCGTCTGGCAGATGGCTCACCGTAATTTCTAAACCGCAAGAGAACCCCTGTGGCGAGGGGATTTATCCCCGTTCGGCTGCGCAGCAGTCGCAATACCTGTACGCGCGGTTTACCTGACAGATTGCTGGGGGCCGCTTCGCAGCCCAACGGGGATAAATCCCCTCGCCACAGGGGGGCGTTGGTGTTTCATTGCTGAAACAATCGGAAAAATATTTGCGCTTTACCCGCAACCTTCCTCAAGCCTGGCCGATACAGCTATCAGGCGAGCACAAGCATTCTAAAACAGTGACGCCGGACTGAAGCCCACCCCACGGGCCAGTGATCAGGGCATGGACGCTCGTAGTTTCTATCATCCGAGAGTCCAACTATGTCCTTGCGCAATCTGAACATCGCCCCGCGTGCTTTCCTCGGTTTTGCTTTTATCGCTTTGTTGGTGATCGTGCTCGGCGTGTTCGCCGTCAATCGCATGACCACCATCCGCCAGGCTTCCATCGACATGGAGACCAATCAGTTGCCCAGCGTCGGTTATCTCGGCGTCGTGACCGAGAACGTCCTGCGCCTGCGCATTTTGTCGTTTCGGGTGTTAGTCAATCGTGAGCCGGCGAGTTTGCAAGAAGCGCAAACGCGAATCGGCGTGCTCGTCGACAAGGTTCGCAGCGCTCAGGCCAGCTATGCCGCATTGCCGGCCGGCGGCGAAGAACTCGCGCAGTACAAGGCGTTCGCCGCGACGCTCGACAATTACATGCAAGCGCAAAATCAGATGATGGAGCTATCGCGTCAGGACAAGGTCGATGAGATGCGCACCCTGATCAACACGCGGATCAAGGACGGCACCGACCAGATGGGCGAGCAGCTCAACAAACTGATCGCAATCAACGCCACTGACGCGAAAACTGCGTCCAGCCAAGCAGGCAAATATTACGACAGCGCCATCACCGGCATCATTATCGTCGCGGTGGTTGCCTCCCTTGCCACGGTACTACTGGCGCTGTTGCTGACCCGCAGCATCGTCACCCCGTTGAATCGCGCCGTGTTCGCGGCGCAAACCATTGCCGACGGTAACCTCAGCAAAACCATCGAAGTCGACGGCAACGACGAACCGGCACGTTTGCTTCAGGCACTGGCGTCGATGCAAACCAACTTGCGCAAAACCATCGAACAGATCGCCGGATCCGCCACGCAACTGGGCGCGGCCGCCGAAGAACTCAGCGCGGTCACCGAAGAAGCCTCCCGTGGCCTGCAACAGCAAAACAACGAAATCGAACAAGCCGCCACCGCCGTCAACGAGATGACCGCCGCCGTCGAAGAAGTCGCGCGCAACGCCGTCTCGACCTCCGAAGCCTCGAACCAGTCGACGCAAGCCGCCCGCGAAGGTCGCGATCAAGTGGTGAAAACCGTCGACGCGATTCAGACCATGACCCACGACGTGCAGAACACCGCGCACATGATCGAAGGCCTGGCTACGCAAGGTCGCGACATCGGCAAAGTGCTCGACGTGATCCGCGCCATCGCCGAACAGACCAACCTGCTCGCGCTCAACGCCGCCATTGAAGCCGCCCGAGCCGGTGAAGCAGGCCGTGGTTTTGCCGTGGTGGCCGACGAAGTCCGCGCCTTGGCCCATCGCACCGCGCAGTCGACCCAGGAAATTGAAAAAATGGTCGCTGGCATCCAGAACGGCACCGGTGAAGCGGTCTCGTCGATGCAGCAAAGCAACCAGCGTACCCAATCCACCCTGGAAATGGCCCGCGCTGCCGGTGTGGCACTCGAGCAAATCACCCAGTCGATCCACCAGATCAACGAGCGCAATCTGGTCATCGCCAGCGCCTCGGAAGAACAGGCGCAAGTCTCGCGCGAAGTCGATCGCAACCTGGTCAACATCCGCGACCTCGCCACGCAATCGGCAGCCGGGGCCAACCAGACCAGTGCTGCGACGCATGAATTGTCGCGTCTGGCGGTGGATTTGAATGCGATGGTGGCGCGTTTTGTGATTTGAGATAGGGTGAAGGCTGGAATCCGCGCCATCAGGAGACGTACATGCGCTATTCAGCCTTGACCCAACGAATCGCCGGGGAGGGAGCCGCTGCCTGGCAGATTCACGACCGCGCGCTGGAGCTGCGCGCCGAGGGGGTCGATGTTTTGTTGTTGAGTGTGGGGGATCCGGATTTCGATACGCCGTTGCCGATCATTCACGGCGCCATCGACAGTTTGTTGGCCGGCGACACGCATTATTCCGAAGTGCGTGGCCGTATGGAGTTGCGCAAGTTGATTGCCGAGCGGCATCGGCGGCGCAGTGGTCAGGCCGTCGATGCTGACAATGTGATCGTCATGCCCGGTGCGCAATGTGCGGTGTATTCGGTGGCGCAATGTCTGCTGGATCCCGGCGACGAGGTGATTGTCGCTGAGCCGATGTACGTGACTTACGAAGGGGTGTTTGGTGCTTGCGGGGCGAAAGTCGTGCCGGTGCCGGTGCGGCCGGAGAACGGTTTTCGCGTGGATCCTGCCGATGTCGCTGCGCGCATCACGCCGAAAACCCGCGCCATGTTGCTCAACAGTCCGAACAATCCCAGCGGCGCGAGCCTGTCATTGCTGATCTGGCAGGAACTGGCGGCGCTGTGTATTCGTCATGATCTGTGGCTGATCAGCGACGAGGTTTACAGCGATTTGCTCTATGAAGGCGAGCACGTCAGCCCGGCGAGCCTGCCGGGCATGGCCGAGCGCACGGCGACGATCAATAGTCTGTCGAAATCCCATGCGATGACCGGGTGGCGCATCGGCTGGACGATCGGGCCTAAGTCGTTGGCCGAGCATTTGGTCAATCTGTCGTTGAGCATGTTGTTCGGGCTGCCGGACTTTGTGCAGAAAGCGGCAGAAGTGGCGCTGGCGACGGATTTGCCGGAGGTGACGCAGATGCGCGAGGAGTATCGCTTGCGCCGGGATCTGGTTTGCGATCGCTTGCGCGGATGCCCGGGTTTGCACCCGATCCGGCCGGATGGCGGGATGTTTGTGATGGTCGATGTGCGCCAGACCGGGTTGGGTGCGCAGGCGTTTGCTTCGCAGTTGCTAGAAGGTTACGGGGTTTCGGTGTTGGCCGGTGAAGCGTTCGGGCCGAGTGCGGCGGGGCATATTCGCATTGGGTTGGTGGTCGATCGGGTGAAACTGGCGGATGCGTGTGC
The DNA here is from genome assembly GCF_044753305.1 of Pseudomonas sp. NPDC088429. Taxonomy (NCBI): domain Bacteria; kingdom Pseudomonadati; phylum Pseudomonadota; class Gammaproteobacteria; order Pseudomonadales; family Pseudomonadaceae; genus Pseudomonas; species Pseudomonas sp. NPDC088429. The sequence continues at coordinate 180,848 of NZ_JBIVMX010000002.1, forward strand.
GCGGATTGCGTTGTGTGCGGCGCAGCTTTTACAGGTGCGCAGTGCCTGATGGATTTGTGTTGCTTTCACCGGCCTCTTCGCGAGCAAGCTTTGCTCCTACAGGTGCAATGCTGATCTGCTTTTGTAGGAGCAGAGCTTGCTCGCGAAGGCGGCTTTTAAAGCGCTACAAAACCTCAGCCCTGCCAGGCAGTTGGATTCACCAGATTCGCCGGTTTCTGCCCAGCCAATGCCGCGAGCAGATTCTCCACCGCACACCGCGCCATCGCTTCGCGCGTTTCATGCGTGGCCGAACCCATGTGCGGCGTCGCCACCACGTTGCTGAGCTGCAACAACGGCGAATCATGATTGAGCGGCTCTCGCTCAAACACATCCAGTCCCGCCGCACGAATACGGTTGTTACGCAGCGCATCAATCATCGCCGTCTCATCAACCACCTTGCCCCGCGAGATGTTGATGAAAATGCTCTCTGGCCGCATCAACGCAAACTGCTCAACACCGATCAAGCCTTCGGTCTGCGCCGTCAGCGGCAAGGTCAGGCAAATGAAATCGGCTTGCTGCAACAAGTCTTCAAGGCTTCGATACTGCGCAGCAAATCGCGCCTCAACCGCCGGTTTACGCGAATTGCTGTGATAGATCACCGGCATGCCAAATCCGAAATGCCCGCGCTGTGCCAACGCTTCACCGATGCGGCCCATGCCGATAATCCCCAGCGTCTTGCCATGCACATCGGTGCCGAAATGCGCCGGGCCGATGTTGCGACTCCATTGACCGCCGCGCACCATGTTCGCCAGTTCCACCACGCGGCGAGCGGCGGCGAGAATCAGGGCGAAACCGGTGTCGGCGGTGGTTTCGGTGAGGACATCCGGGGTGTTGGTCAGCAGGATCTTTCGTTGGCTCAGGTAATCGATGTCGTAGTTGTCGACGCCCACCGAAACACTGGCGATGGCCTGCAGTTGCGGCGCCAGATCAAGCAGCGCCGCATCCAGTTTCAGACTGGCGCCGAGCAAACCCTGGGCGCGGGGCAGGGCATCGCGCAGTTGCATGAGGCCGTCGGCATCGAGGCTGTTGATCAGCGTCACTTCGCACTGCTCTTGCAGGCGCGCCATCAGCGCGGGCGACAGTTTTTTGTACAACACGACGTGTTTTTTCATGGCAGAAATCTCTTCAGGAATGAGCCGGCACGGCGCGCGTGGCCACGGCTTTGGCGACGACGCGATCACTGGCGCCGGGCTTGAGGAAAATCGTCAGCACCACCGACAGCAGCAACGCGCCGCTCATCAACAAATACGAGGCGCCGGGCGAACCGGTTGAGCTGTTCAAATAGCCGACCAGGTACGAGCCGCCGAAAGAGCCGAGCGCACCCATGCTGTTGATCAACGCCATCGCGCCGCCCGCGACATTGGCCGGCAGAATCTCTGGAACGATTGCGAAGAAAGGCCCGTAAGGCGCGTACATGCAGGCGCCGGCGATCACCAGCAATGTGTACGACCACCAGAAATGTTCCGCGCCCAAGGCGTAGGAACCGTAGAACGCAATGGAAGCAATCAGCAGCGGCGGCCAGACGAAGCGTTTGCGCTTTTGCAGTTTGTCCGAACCCCACGACACCACCAGCATGCCGATCACCGCGGCCAGATATGGCAGCGCCGACAGCCAGCCGGCCTCGATCATGTCCATTTCTGCGCCAGCCTTGAGGATCGACGGCAGCCACAACACGAAACCGTAGACGCCAATGCTCCAGCAGAAAAACTGCAGCGCGAGAATGATGACTTTCGGCGAACGGAACGCTTCGGCGTAGTTTTTCACCGCTTTGATGCCGACCTGTTCGGCGGCGAGGGCGCTTTCCAGATCGTGCTTTTCCTCGTCGCTGAGCCACTTGGCCTGGGACGGACGATCATCGGCCAGACGCCACCAGATAAATGCCCAAAGCACCGCCGGCAGACCTTCAATGATGAACATCCAGCGCCAGCTGAAATGCTGCACCAGATAGCCCGACACCACGGACATCCACAGCATGGTCACCGGGTTGCCGAGGATCAGAAAGGTGTTGGCGCGCGAGCGTTCGGCGCGGGTGAACCAGTGGCATAGGTAGACCAGCATCGCCGGCATGACAGCGGCTTCGACCACACCGAGCATGAAGCGGATGACGATCAGCCAGTAAGCGTTGGAGACCACACCGGTCAACGTGGCGAGGCCGCCCCAGAGGATCAGACTGACGAAAATCAGCTTCTTCACGCTGTGTTTTTGCGCGTAAATCGCGCCCGGTACCTGGAAGAAAAAGTAACCGAGGAAGAACAGTGCACCGAGTAGCGAGGACAGGCCCGGGGTGATCATCAGGTCGGCGGCCATGCCCGAAGCAGCGGCAAAACCGTAGTTGGCGCGATCGAGATACGCCAGGCTGTAGGTGATGAACACGATGGGCATGATGTACCACCAGCGACGGGCGGCGAGGGTTGCGGTTTTCATGGCGTTGCTCCTGAGCTTGTTGTTTTTGTCGCAGCAGGTAACGGATCAAAATGTGTGGTGAGTCAACCGACGCCTTCGCGAGCAAGCTCTGCTCCTACAAAGGCGAACGCACGCCTTACCCTTGTAGGAGCAAAGCTTGCTCGCGATTAGCGGTTTCAAATTCAACGGATAATTCAAGGCGAGTCGGCAAACCCTCCATATCCCCGCGACTCTGCACCGCTCGACTGCCAATCCAGTTCGCCCGCTGCACCGCCTCGGCAAAACTCTGATGCTCCAGCAAAGCGCTGATCATCCCGACCGCAAAACCATCTCCAGCGCCGACCGTATCGACCACCTGCGCCACCGGCACACCGTCGACAAAACCCTGAGTCTGCTGCGTACGGTAATAGGCACCCTGCGGGCCGAGTTTGATCGCTACAGCTTCTGCACCCTGATCGAGATAGAACGCGGCAATGTCCGCCGGATCATCAAACCCGGTGAGCAAACGACCTTCACTCAACCCCGGCAGCACCCAGTGGGCGAGGGCGGCGAGGCGGTTGATCTCGCTGATCATCTCGCGCTCGCTGGCCCACAGGCTTGGGCGCAAATTGGGATCGAACGACACGCTGCGCCCGGCATTGCGCATGCGCGTCATCAGTTCGAAGGACATTTCCCGTGCCGTGGCGGACAGCGCTGGCGGAATGCCGGTGGCGTGCAGATGGCGGGCACTGAGCAGCGTTTCGTTGATCGAACGCGGCGATAAGTGACTGGCCGCCGAACCGCGACGGAAGTACTCGACCTGCGGATCGCTGCCATCGTCACTGCGCGACTTGAACTGAAACCCGGTCGGGTGTTGCGGATCGACCGCGACGTGGCTGCAATCCAGACCTTCACTGGCCAGCGTCTGCACCACGAAGCGACCGAGCGAATCATTGCCGACACGGCTCAGCCACGCGACGTTGAAACCCAGCCGCGACAGGCCGATGGCGACGTTACTGTCGGCGCCGGCAATGCGCTTGTGAAACTGTTCGACGGTGGCCAGATCACCGCTCTGCTCAGCGACCAGCATCGCCATGGTTTCGCCGAACGAGAGAATATCGATCTCAGACATGAGCAGGCTCCAGACGGGATTGGCCGAGGCGGGCGAGGGCGGCGACGTGTTCAGTGGTCAGTTGCACCAGGTCTTCGCCTTGCAGCGGGTATTCAGCGGCGCGCATAACGCCTTGGGCCATGTGCCGCAGCAGTTGTTCCCACACGTGCAGGTCGGTGGCGGCGGGCGGCACGGCGACCAGTTTGCCGTCGGCGCGGCGGGCCACGGCTTTGCAATGCACGTAACCGACGTGGCGCCCGAGCAGACGCGCGGCGCTGGCGGCGGACTGGTCTTGCCACTGCCAGTTGCCGATGTCGAAGGTCATCTTGATCGGCAGGTTGTGCTGTTCGACGGCGGTGAAAAAACGTTGAAACGGCTCGATGCGACCGCCGTGCAGGGTTTGATCGTTCTCGACCAGCAGTTGCACCGGACTCTGTTGCAGGCGCTGGGCCAAGGCTTGCAGGTCGTTGGTGTCGGTGAAGTAGCCGAGGGAGACCTTCAGCCATTTCGAACCGAACGCTTCGGCGTGTTGCAGCGCGGTGATCAGCTCCGGGTTGGGCTGCGCGTGGCCGGCGAGCCACAGTTCGGTCGGCGAGGAATAGATGCTTTGCAGGCCTAGAACCTGAGTGGCTTCGGCAAGTTGCGCGGGGATTTCGCGGGTGAGCAACTCCTCGCGCCATTCGATGCGATCGGCACCGGCGGCGGCCAGAACGTCGATGAAAAAGTCTTGTCCGCGCTGGCGCACGAGCTCGGCACCGTAGCTGGACAGGCTGATGGAAACGGCGGGTTTATTCATTGTTATTGACCTCTGAAACCGGTTTCATTTTTGTTCAAAAAAATATCAGGTGGTTTTGTGGTGTTTTATAGGGCCTCTTCGCGAGCAAGCTTTACTCCTATGGGGGATACAGCCCGCTTTTGTAGGAGCCAAGCTTGCTCGCGAAGGCGTCAGATCAAACAACACCGTTCCCATGGGTCGACCCACGCTCAACCAGCACCGGCGCAAAATCCAGCACCCGCGCCGCCGCATCATCCCCACGCAAGCGCTTGAGCAAACAGTCAAACGCCCGCGCGCCAATCTCTTCAGTGGGCTGGGCCAGCGCGGTAATTCCGCTGCCCACCAATGGATACCAATCCAGATCATCCAGCGCGATGAGCCCGACATCCTCAAACAAGCGGCAGCCGATTTCCTTCAACGCGCGGGTGCTGGCCAACGCCGCCACGCCATTGGCGCAGAACAGCGCTTTAGGGCCGGCAGATGAAGTTTTCAAAAAGGTTTGCAGTTCGGCGGCAAGGTCATCGGAGGTTTCCAATACCGCGCCAGTCAGCTTCGAGCGCTGGGCGATCTGTTGCTGAAAACTGCTGACTCGTTCAATCCGCGAACTGGTGCCGTCGTAGGGCTCAGTCACCAGCAGCACCTCTTGATAGCCGCGTTGCTCAAGGTGGGTGAGGGCCATTTCCACGGCGTGCGGGTTGTTCAACCCGACCATGTCGCTGTCGAGCCCGTCGACTTTGCGATCCACCAGTACCATCGGCATTTCACGGTGCAGTTCGTGCAATTCGTCGCGATGATGACCCAGGGTGTTCACGATCAAGCCTTCGATGTTGTAAGAGCGCAGCAGCGCCAGGTGCTGGCGTTCCTGCTCGTCATCGCGGTCGGTGTTGCACACCACCAGGCTGTAGCCGTGCGCACGGCAGGCGGTTTCCACCCCGTGCATCACGGCAATTGAATAAGGGTTGCGGATATCGGCGACGAGCATGCCGATCAGGCGTGTGCGTCCACGTTTCAGGCCGCGTGCCATTTGATTCGGGCGATAGCCGAGTTCGTCGATTGCCTGTTCGATGCGCAGGGCAATGGCATCGGAAAGCAGGGCGCGATCTTCGCCAATGAAGCGCGAGACACTGGCCTTGGAAACACCAGCGCGCTCGGCAACGTCAAGCATGGTCACGCGGCTGCGCTGGGCGGCGGAAAAGTCGTTCACGGTCTGAAACCTTGTTATTGGATTTATAGGTTCAGTCGCTGTGAGAGGCGCTGAAACCGGTTTCAGGAAACACCAGAATCAAATCGTCCGTCAAGTAAATGATCGCCGCGCGGTGTATGAGCACCGACGAGCGGCTTAAATCAACACGCTCAGCCATGCCGAACAGAGCAGCAGAACCGCCATCAAACGGTTGAATCGTTGCAACGCGCGCGGTGAGCGCAACCATCGCGCAGAGCCGGCGCCGAGCAGCGCCCAGATGCCCAAACAAGGAAGCGAGATCAGGAAAAACACCAGTGACAGGATCACCACATGCGCCAATCGGGCTTCACCGTTGTCGGCAAAAACGCTGACCACGGCCAACGCCATCATCCAGGTCTTCGGGTTTATCAATTGCAAACCTGCTGCTCCGGCCAGCCCTAATCGAGCGCCCGTGTGTTGCGCATTCAATTCGGCGACAGGCGCACGGAAAATCTGCCAGGCCAGGTAACTCAGCCAAGCGACGCCAATCCATTGCATGGCTTTCCGTACGCCGGGTAATTCAGTCAACGCCGAGCCGGCGCCACTGCCGACCACCAACACCAGCAACGCCGCCGCCGCACAGGCGCCGAAAATGATTGGCAATGCGGCAACGAGACCGTAACGAGCGCTGTTGCTCAGCACCAGAATATTGGTCGGGCCGGGGGTAATCGAGGCGACAAACGCGAACAGCAAAAACGGCAGTAACGTCGGGAAAGTAGAGAGCATCGCAGGCAAACTCCGTTGAAGATCGATAAGCCGATCTTCAGTGCTTGCCCACTGTCATGTCTGGAAGATTTGAGCAGCGATTGCGATACATCGCCGGGGTCAGGCCGTAAGCGCGGACGAACCAGCGACCGAGATGGCTTTGATCAGAAAAACCAAGCTCCATCGCCACCGCAGCCGGTTGTTCGCCACTGGCCAACAGGCGCCGCGCCTTGGCCAGACGCAATTGCACCAGATAGGCGTGGGGCGCCAGTCCATACGCAGCCTTGAAGGCGCGGGTCAGGCGAAAGCGGTCAACGCCGGTCGCGGCGGCAACTTGCTCCAGGCCAATGTCCTGATGCGCATGGGCATGCAAATAGTCGCGAGCCTTTTGCGCCACCAGCGGCAAGCGCGGGTCAGCGCCGTAACGCGTGCGCCAGTGCAAATGGCGGGTGAGTTGGCCGAGCAGATTGTCCAGCGCAGTCTGGCGGACAATTTTCAGCTCGCCACCGTGCAGCGTCTGGAAGGCCATTTGCGTGGCCTGCATCAGTTGCGGATCGGTGATCAAGGTGTTGGCGAAACTCAGTTGGCTGTTGAGCGGAGCATCTTCGAACAGGGCGCCAAGTTCGCGTTCGATCCACACCGGATCGAGATACAGCATGCGATAGGTGAAGCCGCCCTCGGTAGGCGCGTCGCCGTCATGGATATCGCCCGGCTCCAGCAGAAACACCTTGCCCGGCGTGCTCTGGTGCTTCGTGCGCCGACAGTTGAATTGCTGTACGCCTTGTTCGGTGATGCCGACCAGATAGCTGTCGTGCCAATGCGGATCGTAGGCATGGCCCTTGAAATGCGCGCGGAGGGTCTCGATGCCGGTGTCGGCATCCTGGGCCAGATCGATCCAGTTTTGAGAGTCCATGCCGCACCTGTCAGGCAAAGTTTCGGGCAATTTAGCGCTGCTGTTGGCGAGTCGCCTAGAAGATTTGTGCAGCGCTCAACCGAACAGGCCGGCAGCAATGTTGATCGAGAAACCCAGAATCGCTGTGTTGAACACGAAACCGAGTAACGATTGCAACAGCACGATCTTGCGCAGTTGCCGGGTCGCCACGCCGACGTCCGAGGTTTGTACCGCGACGCCGATGGTGAAGGAAAAGTACAAAAAATCCCAGTAATTGGGCGTGGTCAACCCTTCGGCAAAACGCAGCGCCGGCTCTTTGTCTTTGCAGGTGTAATACAGGCGCGCGTAATGCACACAGAAAATCACCCCGATCAGCAGCCACGAACCGATCACCGTTAGCGCGGTGAAGGCGTAGTGAATCAATTTGCGATTGGTTTCCAGATCCTTGCTGCCTGCCAGTTCAAAGGTGATGGTGGCAAGGCTGGCCATGGCGGCGATGCAGACGACGAACAACACCAGTGCGGCGTTCTCGTCTTCGACTTCGGCGATGCGCTGGACGTCAGGCGCTTTCGCACGGATTGTCAGCCAGAGCATCAGAACCAGATACGTCCAGACGCCGGCGTTCCAGCCAATGAGGATTTTACTGACGATGGAATCGGCGGGGGCCAGAAGTCCGGTAGCGAGACCGACCAGTGCGGCGGCGGACAGGCGAGGGTGGGTGCGGGCAAGAAAGCGCATGAGGACTCACGTTAGCGAACTGTCCCAGCACCATAGCGCACGCCAGAGGGCTTTTGTAGGAGCTGCCGCAGGCTGCGATCTTTTGACCCTGGTTCTAAAGATTAAAAGATCGCAGCCTGCGGCAGCTCCTACAGGGGGTGCATTATTTTTTGGATCGGTGTACGAGCTTCATGACGACGACGAAGAACACCGGCACGAAAATCACCGCCAACGTCGCCGTAATCATCCCGCCAATCACCCCGGTACCAATCGCCTGCTGACTCGCCGAACTGGCGCCGGTCGCAATCGCCAACGGCACAACACCAAGAATGAACGCTAGCGATGTCATGACAATCGGCCGCAGACGCAGGCGGGCAGCCTGCAACGTCGCGTCGATCAGGTCATGGCCATCGTCGTACAGGCTCTTGGCGAACTCGATGATCAGGATCGCGTTCTTCGCCGACAGACCAATAATGGTGATCAGCCCGACCTTGAAGAACACATCGTTGGGCATGCCGCGCAGCGTCACCGCCAGTACCGCGCCGAGTACACCAAGCGGCACTACCAGCAACACCGAAGTCGGAATCGACCAGCTCTCATACAGCGCCGCCAGACACAGGAACACAATCAGCAGCGACAACCCGAGCAGTATCGGCGCCTGACTGCCAGACAAGCGCTCCTGCAACGACAGCCCCGTCCACTCCTGCCCCAAGCCTTTCGGGCCTTGCGCGACCAAGCGCTCAATCTCAGCCATGGCCTCACCGGTGCTGTGCCCCGGTGTCGGCTCACCGGAAATCGCAATCGCCGGATAACCGTTGTAACGCGTCAACTGCGCCGGGCCCTGAATCCATTTGGCCTGGACGAATGCCGACAACGGCACCATTTTTCCGGCGTTGTTGCGCACGTGCATTTTCAGCAAATCATCGACCTGACTGCGTTGATCACCTTCAGCCTGCACCACCACACGCTGCATGCGTCCCTGGTTGGGGAAGTCGTTGATGTACGAGGAACCGACAGCCGTGGACAGCACGTTGCCGATATCCGCAAACGACACACCCAAGGCATTCGCCTGTTTACGGTCGACTTCAAGCTGTACTTGCGGCGCTTCAGCCAATGCGCTTTCGCGTACGTTCATCAACACCTGGCTTTTTTCCGCTGCGGCGAGCAACTCTGTCCGCGCCTGCATCAGCGTGGCGTGGCCGAGACCGCCGCGATCCTGCAGGCGGAATTCGAAACCGCTGGAGGTGCCCAGGCCATCGATTGGCGGCGGCAACACGGCAAACGCCATCGCATCCTTGATCTGGCTAAGGGCGGCGTTGGCACGGTCGGCAATCGAACTGGCCGAGTCATCGCTGCCACGCTCAGACCAGTCCTTGAGTGTGCTGAACGCCAACGCGGCGTTCTGCCCGCTACCCGAGAAGCTGAAACCGAGAATCACCACGCTGTCGCTGATCCCGGGCTCGCCGGCGTTGTGCGCCTCGAACTGTTCGGCCACTTGCACCGTACGGTTCTTGGTAGCACCGGGCGGCAATTGGATGTCAGTAATGGTGTAACCCTGATCCTCAACCGGCAGGAACGAGGAGGGCAGGCGCATAAAGCACAGGCCCAGACCGACCAGCAGCACCACGTAAATCAGCAGATAACGCCCGGTACGTTTGAGCGCATAGCCGACCCAGCCCTGATAACGCTCGGTCAGTTGCTCGAAGCGGCGATTGAACCAGCCGAAAAATCCGCTTTTCTCGTGATGCTCGCCCTTGGCAATCGGCTTGAGCAAGGTCGCGCACAGCGCCGGGGTCAGGGTCAGGGCAAGAAACGCCGAGAACAGAATAGAGGTCGCCATCGACAGCGAGAACTGCTGGTAAATCACCCCGACCGAGCCCTGCATAAAGGCCATCGGAATAAACACAGCGACCAGCACCAGCGTAATGCCGATGATCGCGCCGGTGATCTGCGTCATCGCTTTGCGCGTGGCCTCCTTGGGCGATAAACCCTCGGTGGCCATGATCCGCTCGACGTTCTCCACCACGACAATGGCATCGTCGACCAGAATGCCGATGGCCAGCACCATGCCGAACATGGTCAGTACGTTGATCGAGAAACCCAGCGCCAACATGGTCGCGAAGGTACCCATCAATGCTACCGGCACCACTAGCGTCGGGATCAGCGTGTAGCGGATGTTTTGCAGAAACAGGAACATCACCGCAAACACCAGCAGCATCGCCTCGCCCAAGGTGTAAACCACTTTGGTGATCGAGACTTTCACGAATGGCGACGTGTCGTAGGGGATCTTGTATTCGACGCCGGCCGGGAAGTATCGCGACAGCTCATCCATTTTCGCCCGCACCAGTGTCGCAGTGGCGAGTGCATTGGCGCCCGGCGACAGCTGAACGCCGACGGCGGTGGATGGCTTGCCGTTCAAACGCGTGCCGAACTGGTATTCCTGACTGCCGATCTCGACCCGCGCCACATCGCCGATACGCACGGTGGAACCGTCCGGATTGGCCTTGAGCACGATGTCGGCGAATTCTTCCGGCGTCGACAATTGGCCTTTGACCAGAATCGTCGCGGTGATTTCCTGGCTCGACGGGTTCGGCAAATCACCAATGCTACCGGCAGACACCTGTGCATTCTGAGCAGTGATCGCGGCATTGACGTCGGCCGGGGTCAGGTTGAAGCCGATCAGTTTTTGCGGATCGACCCAAATGCGCATGGCGCGTTCGGCGCCGTACAGCTGCGCCTTGCCGACGCCGTCCAGACGCTTGATCTCGTTCATCACGTTGCGCGCCAGATAATCACTGAGCGCTACGTCATCAAGTTTGCCGTCGCTGGACGTCAGGGTGATCAGCAGCAGGAAGCCTGAGGAAACCTTCTCCACCTGCAAGCCTTGCTGATTCACCGCTTGTGGCAGACGCGACTCGACCACTTTCAAGCGATTCTGCACGTCGACCTGTGCCAGCTCGGGATTCGTCCCCGGCTGGAACGTGGCTTTGATCGTCGCGCTGCCGAGGCTGCTTTGCGATTCAAAGTACAACAGGTGATCGGCACCGTTGAGTTCTTCTTCGATCAGACTGACCACGCTTTCATCGACGGTCTGCGCCGAGGCGCCGGGATACACGGCATAGATTTCGATCTGTGGCGGCGCGACGTCGGGGTACTGCGCCACCGGTAATTGCGGGATGGCCAGCGCGCCGGCCAAGAGGATGAACAACGCGACCACCCAGGCAAACACCGGGCGGTCGATAAAGAACTGCGGCATATAAAAGCGTCCTGCTTACTGACCAGAGGTCTGGGCAAGTGGAAGAGGGGTGTCGTCGATCTGCACTTTCTCGCCGGGACGGGCGTGTTGCAGGCCTTCGATGACAATGCGGTCGCCGGGCTTGAGGCCGCCGGTGACGATCCAGCGATCGTTCTGCACTGCGCCCAGTTGTACCGGTTGCAGGGCGACGCGCATTTGCTCGTCTACCGTCAGCACCTGAGCGATACCGGCGCTGTCACGCTGCACCGCGCGTTGCGGCACGGTCAGGCCATTGGCAATGGTTGCCTGCTCCAGGCGCACGCGGACAAAACTGCCCGGCAGCAAATCGAGATCCGGGTTAGGGAATTCGCTGCGCAGGATGATCTGGCCGGTGCCCGGATCGACGGTGATATCAGCGAACAGCAACTTGCCCGGCAGTGGATAGAGGCTGCCGTCATCCTGAATCAGCGTGGCTTTGACCTGATCCTGACCGACCTGCTGCAACTGCCCGGAGCGGAACGCACGGCGTAGCTCATTGAGTTCACGGGTCGACTGGGTGACGTCGGCGTGAATCGGGTTGAGCTGCTGAATCAGCGCCAATGGCGTGGTTTCGTTCTGCCCGACCAGCGCGCCTTCCGTCACCAGCGCCCGACCAATACGACCGGAGATCGGCGCAGTGACGGTGGCGTAACCCAGACTCAGCTTCGCTCGTTCCACGGCAGCCTTGTTGGCCGCGACGTCCGCGGCGGTTTGGCGAGCGGTGGCGCGGGCGTTGTCGTAATCCTGAGCACTGATGGCCTTGTCGCCGATCAGCTGCGCATAACGCTGTTCCTGCAATCTGGCCTGAAACGCATTGGCCTCGGCCTTGCGCAGCGCGGCTTCGGCGCTGTCGAGGTCAGCCTTGAACGGCGCCGGGTCGATGCGGAACAGCACCTGACCTTTTTTCACGTCGCTGCCTTCGCGGAAGGTGCGCTCCAGCACCACGCCAGCCACCCGTGCACGCACCTCGGCGATACGCGGCGCGGCGATGCGGCCACTGAGTTCGCTGCTCAGCGTTAACGGGCGGGCTTCAAGGGTTTCGATGCGCACCGTGGCCGGCGGCGCCTGTTCTTCGGCGTTCGAAGATGAATCACACGCGCTCAGCGACAGCGCCAATGCGATCAGGCCGAGCCCGGCCAGCAGTTTGTTCGACATGTACTACCCCCAATATTGATGCCCGCATCCTACGGACAGTCGCCGAGAGTAGCGGTGAAGCTTTGTAGGCGCTGTGTGAAATTGTGTAAGGGTTTTACTCAGGGACGGGTGAGGGCGTATATCCTTTAGCCCGTGAAATTTATTGCGACAGATGAACCGCCATCGCGAGCAGGCTCACTCCTACACTGTTCTGTGTTGACCACAAATCACTTGTAGGAGTGAGCCTGCTCGCGATTGGGATTTATCAGTCGCCACAGCACTTTTCTGGAACACCCATGCCCAACATCCTCCTGGTCGAAGACGACACCGCCCTCGCCGAACTGATTTCCAGCTACCTCGAACGCAATGGCTACAGCGTCAGCGTCATCGGCCGTGGCGATCACGTGCGTGAACGGGCGCGGATCAATCCGCCGGATCTGGTGATTCTCGACCTGATGCTGCCGGGGCTTGATGGCTTACAGGTCTGTCGCCTGCTGCGCGCCGACTCGGCGACGCTGCCGATCCTGATGCTCACCGCGCGCGATGACAGCCACGATCAAGTGCTCGGTCTGGAAATGGGCGCCGACGACTACGTCACCAAACCCTGCGAGCCGCGAGTCTTGCTCGCCCGCGTCCGTACGTTGTTACGGCGCAGCAGCCTAGGCGAACCGGTGACCGCCAACGACCGTATCTTGATGGGCAATCTGTGCATCGACCTGTCCGAGCGCACCGTGACTTGGCGCGATCAACCGGTGGAGTTGTCGAGCGGCGAATACAACCTGTTGGTGGTGCTGGCCCGGCATGCCGGTGAAGTGTTGAGTCGTGATCAGATTCTGCAACGCCTGCGCGGCATCGAATTCAACGGCACCGATCGTTCGGTGGACGTGGCGATTTCCAAGTTGCGTCGCAAGTTTGATGACCACGCCGGCGAGGCGCGCAAGATCAAAACCGTGTGGGGCAAGGGTTACCTGTTCAGCCGTTCGGAATGGGAATGTTGAGCTGATGTTTCGCATCCTGTTTCGCCTGTATCTGGTGACGATCATCTCGTACAGCGCGGCGATTTATCTGGTGCCGGATCTGGTGGTGATGGCGTTCCGCGAACGCTTTGTCACCTACAACCTCGATTATTCCCGTGGTCTGCAATCGTTGATCACCAAGCAGTTCCGCGCCGTACCGCAAGATCAGTGGCCGGCGCTGGCGCAGTCCATGGACAAAGACTTTCAGCCGCTGCACATCGTCCTCGCCCGTATTGATAGCGCCGACTTCACCGCCATCGAGCAGGAGCGCCTGCGCCGTGGCGAAAACGTCGTGCGCATCGGTGATTGGGGCTGGCGCACGCTGGCGGTGGCGCCGCTCAATGACGACGTTGCGGTGCAGATGGTGGTGCCGCCGGATCCGATGGACGTCAACTTGTTGTACTGGAGCATCAACGTGCTGATCGGCGCGTCGTTGCTCGCGTGTCTGTTGCTGTGGTTGCGCCCGCACTGGCGCGATCTCGAACGCCTCAAGGGTACTGCCGAACGTTTCGGCAAAGGCCATTTGAGCGAGCGAACGAAGATCGCCCGCAGCTCGAATATCGGCAGTCTGGCCAATGTGTTCGACACCATGGCCGGCGACATAGAGAACCTGCTCAATCAGCAACGTGACCTGCTCAATGCGGTATCCCACGAATTGCGCACACCGTTGACGCGTCTGGATTTCGGCCTTGCGTTGGCCTTGTCCGATGATCTGCCGGCCGCCAGCCGCGAACGTCTGCAAGGGCTGGTCGCGCACATTCGTGAACTCGATGAACTGGTGCTGGAGTTGCTCTCCTACAGCCGCTTGCAGAACCCGGCGCAGTTGCCGGAACAGGTCGAAGTCTCGCTGGATGAGTTTATCGACAGTATTCTGGGCAGTGTCGATGAGGAACTGGAATCGCCGGAAATCGTCATCGATGTGCTGTTGCACGGGCAGCTTGAGCGTTTTTCGCTGGATCCGCGCTTGACCGCTCGGGCGATCCAGAACCTGCTGCGCAACGCCATGCGTTATTGCGAGAAACGTATTCAGATTGGCGTGCAGGTCAAGGATGAAGGTTGTGAAATCTGGGTCGACGATGACGGTATCGGGATTCCGGATGACGAGCGTGAGCGGATTTTCGAGCCGTTCTATCGCCTTGACCGCAGTCGTGATCGCGCTACGGGCGGATTTGGTCTCGGACTGGCAATCAGTCGCCGGGCACTGGAAGCGCAGGGCGGTTCTCTGACGGTAGAGGCTTCGCCGTTAGGTGGCGCTCGCTTTCGACTTTGGTTGCCGTCGCTGACGTGATTTTTTCCGGCGGTTGACCGCTGGGTTTTTAAACACCCCTGTCAGATCTGACAGTTGCGGCCTTTGGTGTTAGGGGATTTGATGAAAGGGACAGGTTACTGCCCTGATCAATCCCGTCTCCTCGCAAAGGACTGAAGCCGATGGCCGCGCCTACTCTCGACAAGCCTAGTGTTCCCGGTATGAAAGAACCGGTAACTGCACCGCAACCGGTCGATGGCGCGGTGCAACTGGCGCTGACTCAGCTCAATCCCGAAGGCGTGAAGGTATTCATTCAACCATCGTTGAGCACGGCGGCGGATGACTCGCTGCTGTTGCGCCTGAACGGCGCGGTGGCTGATAAAAAAATCATTACGGCAGGCGAGGAGAGTCAGCAGGCGACCCTGTTTGTGCCGGCAAAGCTCTGGAAGGACGGGGTCAATACGCTTGAATACGGCTTTGAGCGGGCTGGTGTGGAGCACGAAACTTCGCATCCATTGCTGCTTTGGTTTCACAGCAAGCGTCCAGGCGGTGTGGATTTCGATCCGGGTAACGAGGGGCACTCGGAGCTGACGCTGCAGGTCGCGCAGTCAATCCGCGATGAGGGTGTGAACGCCGACCGAGCGCGCGATGGCGTCAACGTAAGTGTTTTTTATCCGCTGATGAGGCCGTTCGATACGATCCTGCTCGATTGCAACGGGGTGGTTTTGAAACACGCAGTGAATCAGGCGGAGGCCGACAACGGCCTGCCAGTGGCAATGACCATCGATGAAGCAACGTTCATTGCAGCGGGCGATCATCGGGATTTCCCGCTGAGTTACACCGTGTACGACTGTGCCGGGAACGGCCCGGACACCAACAATCCCGATTCAGCGGTGCAACATATCTATGTGAATCTCAAGGGCAATTGGTACGACCCACCGATTGTCAGTGAAGACCCGAACGATGCCGAGGATGATCCGGACACCATTGATTTGAGCAAGCTGGACGGCAATCCGGCCACTGCGCAGGTTTATGTGCCGCGCAGTTGGTTGAAGGACGATGAAATCCATCTGCGCTGCATCTTCCGTACCGCCGGTGGTGGCGAAGAAGCATTGACCCTGATCGAGAAAATCAAAAACACGCCGTTCATGTATTCAATCCCGGTACCTTATGCGCATTTCGCCGCTGCTGCAGGCGGCAAAGCGATTTTTCACTACACACGGATGAGCGGCGGTGTCTCGCTGGATCGTTCAGAAGCGCTGACGGTCAGCATCACCGGCTCAGCGGCCTCCGACCTGAAGCCGCCGACGCTGGTCGGCGCCGGCAGCGAAGTAGAACCGCTGGCATTTCCGGACGGCGTTACTGCGCGCGTGGACTACCCGGATGCACAGGACGGAGATCAGGCGCGCTTGGTGGTCGAGGGAAGGCCGCTGCTGGGTTCTCCGGTATTTGCACCCATCGGCTTCAATAAAAACAAGCGTGCCAACTTTTTGCTCAAGCCCGCAGTACTGGCTGCCAATCACGGTAGAACCGTCAAGCTGTACTGGGAATTGTTGCGCGCTGGAGGTTCACAACCATCAGTCGCCGCTGATGTCATCGTGCAGCCAATCGCGCACGGCCACTGGCAGCTGCCAGTACCTCGCATCGCCCAAGCCTTGGGTGACACGCTGGACATGGGGGCCTTCATCGGCCCCGCTCAGGCGGTCTGTAAGCCGTGGGCAGCGATGGCGGCCGGCCAATTACGCTGGTCTCGCCTGATCGGCATTGATCGCAGCGGTTCGCCGTACGAAATCCTGATTGCCAACGGTGCACCTGTGACGGCGCCGGAAGTGCTTGTAGGTCTGGACAATACGTTGCCCCGCGCAGAGCTTGAGAGATTCAAACCGGGCAGTGCGGTCACGCTGGAGTTGAAGGTGTCTTTCGACGGAAGCAAGGACGAGAGTGCGGCCGTGACGTACAAGACGATCGACTACAAAGTCTTCGACTCTCCCGCCACGCTGCTGGAGGATTTCACCAGCGCCAGCCCGCAAGCGGTGAAAGAGGGAGGCGTCATGGAAACGTCCAATCTCAAATTCACCTTCCAGTCAGGCGACGGCGAATGCGCAATCATGCAGCGTTGCGACATCGGCGAATCATTCCCCGGTCAGCTCGAAGGCCAAGTGCTGAGCATTGGTCGCGATGCGTTTGATCCGAAACCGGTCGTTGTAGAACTGGAATTGAAGAAGGCCTGCTCAAAAATCGGCTTCTATCATATGAGTGTCAACTTCGGTGACAGCTTTGCGGAATATTTCGCCGCTGACGGAGCGTTGCTCGGCAGCCAATTCCTCGGGGATTCATACAGCACTCCGGTAGGGGTTTCGTTAGTCGCAGCGGGAATCAAGTTCATCAAGATTACCTGTCCGACCGGAGACTGGTTCAGCCTCGAC
The DNA here is from genome assembly GCF_044753305.1 of Pseudomonas sp. NPDC088429. Taxonomy (NCBI): domain Bacteria; kingdom Pseudomonadati; phylum Pseudomonadota; class Gammaproteobacteria; order Pseudomonadales; family Pseudomonadaceae; genus Pseudomonas; species Pseudomonas sp. NPDC088429. The sequence continues at coordinate 197,787 of NZ_JBIVMX010000002.1, forward strand.
AACATTAGAGTCGAGTACTGATCAGTGACTTGGCCATGCCCGCCAGTTCGGAAGACGGGTTGTAACCGATGAGCATCCAGGCATGTTCGCGTTCGGTCCAATAGACGACGTTCATGTTGTGCCGGTGTTCCTGCGCGATTGGCCGACTGCCGCTGTTCGATCGCGTCACACACAGCGCCAGCGGCCCGTATCTGGCGTCGAGATAGACGATCTGCGCGATCGGCACGCCGTCGTATTCGAGGACTTGCGCGCGCCTGAATTCGGCACCTGGCAGTTTCAGTTTGGCCATTGAAAGGTTCAAACCCAATCGCTTGTCCACGGTCTGCAGTTGCGCCCGTTGCGTGGCGTCGTCGGTAGGCAAGTGCGCGAGCGTTTGCGGCACGTACAGCACCATGTAGTCACTGACCAGTTCACGCCAGTTGTGCGATTGTTTCGCTTGCCAACCGAGCACCAGGCGGTCAGCCAGTACGCCTGCGCCGACAAGCGCTGCCGCCGCCGCGCCGATGAACCAGCGTCGACTTATTCCCGGACGTCCTGGCGACGCGATCGCATCAAGCCGCGCTTGCAAACGCTCCATCGGTGCTTGTTGTGCGAGTTCGTCGTAGGCGTTTTTGTAGGGCAGGTTGCTGCGGGCGAGCCATTGCACGCGCAGATTGAGTAGCGGGTCATCAGCGATGGCGTCGTCGAGTTGGCGCCGGTAGTCCGCGTCGAGTTCATCGTCCAGATAGGCGACGAGTTGCTCATCCGAAGGCGTGTTCATGGGCGATCTCCTTCGGTGGCTTTCGGTACGGCTTGCAGCGGCGGGTATTCGGCGAGTTTCAGCCGTGCGGTGGCGAGGCGGCTCATCACCGTGCCAATCGGCACTTGCAGGATCTCGGCGACTTCGCGGTAAGACAATCCTTCGACGTAGGCCAAATACACGGTTTCGCGCTGGGTTTCGGGCAACGCATCAACGCGGCGAATCACTTGCGCAGCCATCACATGCGTCTGCGCCGCGTACTCGCCATCAAACGCCAGTTGCCCATCGGCATCGACCTGACCGGCGCCGTTGCGCACCCGACGCGCGCGCACTTCATTCAGCCAGATCGAATGCAGAATGCTCAGCAGCCAGCGATCCATGCGCGTGCCCGCCGCGTATTGAGCAGAACGCTCCAGTGCCCGCACACACGTCGCCTGCACCAGATCCTCGGCGACATGCCGATTGCGCGACAGCAGCAAACCGTAGCGCCATAATCGCGCCAGATGCTGTCCGAGTTCCGCTCTGAATGCCTGATCGCTGACGATGATGGCCTCCGCTGTGATAGGTCAGGTTTTTGATGAACCGTTGATGGCTTGCGCCAGATCCTGATATTCCTCGCAGGACGTGCCGCAAATCGATTTGATCTGCTGCAACTGTTCTTGCGCCAGGTCGACGCGGCCTTTGATCACATAGGCTTCGCCGAGGTATTCGCGCACTTGCGCGTACTGCGGATCGAGTTTCACCGACTGCAGGTAATAGCCGATGCCTTCGTCGGTGCGCCCCAATTTGCGCGTGGCGTAACCGCGATAATTGAGGGCTTTGGCGGTGTTCGGTTGTTGCAGTGTATCGAGCAGTGCCAGCGCTTCTTCGTAGCGCCCGTCCTTGGCCAGTCGATAGGCGTAGTCGGTGCGATCAGCGTCCGGCAACAGGCTGCTGGTTTGCAGCACGCATTTCTGCGACTTGCTGTCCCAGACCTGGCCTTTCGGGCATTCGGGCTTCTTCACCGGCTCGTCTTCATCACCGTTGGCGAAGGCCAAATGGCTGGACATCGCGGCGACCAGCAGCAACGGGGCGGCGAACATAACGGAACGGATAGTCATGGGCAAGGCTCCACAGGAGGTTATGTTTCACTTTGAACACCACAGCGTGAAATTTTATTCATTGCTTTGTCAGTGACTGTTCAAGTGAGGCACAAATTCCGGCGCTATGCTCGTGAGCGTCTGCCGTTGATCCGAAGCTCTGCCATATAGGGGACTGCCATGAACGATCAGCTCCATCACGCCACTGGCGGCTACAAAACCGCTGCCGATACCTACGTCAAAGGACGCCCGGATTACCCGCCACAAGTCAGCGACTGGCTGAGCGCAACGTTGGGGCTGGATAATCACCAAACCGTGATCGATCTGGGCGCCGGTACCGGCAAGTTCACTGGCCGGTTGGTAGCGACGGGCGCGCAGGTGATTGCCGTTGAACCGGTGGCGCAGATGCTGGAAAAACTCGCCGATGCCTGGCCGCAGGTGCTGGCTGTACACGGCACGGCGACAGATTTGCCCTTGCCGGATGCCTCGGTGGATGTGGTGGTCTGTGCGCAGGCGTTTCATTGGTTTGCCAGTGCAGAGGCGCTGACGGAAATCGCTCGGGTACTTAAGCCCGGCGGCAGGCTCGGGTTGATCTGGAACCTGCGTGATACGCGAGTCAGTTGGGTGCCGAAGCTGGACGCCATTGTCAATGCGCTGGAGGGTGATACGCCGCGTTATTACACCGGCGAATGGCGCAAGGCGTTTCCGCATCCGGCGTTTGGGCCGTTGCAGGTGCAACAGTTTCACAATGGTCATACCGGGGCGGCGGAGGATGTGCTGTTCAACCGGGTGCGCTCGACCAGTTTTATTGCCTCGCTGCCAGAGGCGCAGCGGGCGAGGGTGGATGAGCAGATTCGCGCGTTGATCCAGTCTGAGCCTGAGTTGCGGGGCAGGGATGTGGTGACGGTTCCCTACGAAACCGCAGCCTACATGACACGCAAGTCCCCGTAGGAGCTGCCGCAGGCTGCGATCTTTTGATCCTGTCTTTTTAAAAACAACAGCAAAAGATCGCAGCCTGCGGCAGCTCCTACGGGGTGGAGGGTTGCAGTACATCTCTTCAAGTCAGTCCCGCATTTGGCCGAACCGCCACCGTGATGCCTTGTTATAGTTCGGGCCTCATTTTCTGCCCGGTAAAGGATCACTGCCATGACTCAATACTCCGCCTTCAGCGTCGAACTGGCCGACAACATCGCCCATGTGCAGATCAATCGCCCGGAAAAGATCAATTCGATGAACGCGGCATTCTGGAGCGAGATCGTCGAGATCTTCCAATGGATCGACGACACTGACGAAGTGCGCGTGGTGGTGCTCAGCGGCAACGGTAAACATTTCTCCTCGGGCATCGATTTGATGATGCTCGCCGGCGTCGCCAATGAACTGGGCAAGGACGTCGGCCGCAACGCGCGCCTGCTGCGGCGCAAAATCCTCACCCTGCAAGCCTCGTTCAACGCCGTCGACAACTGCCGCAAACCGGTGCTCGCGGCGATTCAGGGTTACTGCCTGGGCGGTGCGATCGACCTGATCGCTGCCTGCGACATGCGTTACGCCGCCGAAGACGCGCAATTCTCGATCAAGGAAATCGATATCGGCATGGCCGCCGATGTTGGCACTTTGCAACGGTTGCCACGGATCATCGGTGACGGCATGCTGCGTGAGCTGGCCTACACCGGTCGCACCTTCGGCGCTGACGAGGCGCGCAGCATTGGCCTGGTCAATCGCGTTTACAGCGATAAAGACGCGCTGCTCGAAGGCGTGCTCGACATCGCTCGCGAAATCGCCTCGAAGTCGCCGATTGCGGTCACCGGCACCAAGGAAATGATCAGCTACATGCGTGACCATCGCATCGACGACGGCCTCGAATACGTTGCCACCTGGAATGCCGCCATGCTGCAATCCACCGACTTGCGCGTGGCCATGGCCGCCCATATGAGCAAACAGAAACCCGAATTCCTGGACTGAGAAACCATGACAGCTCGCTGGACCACTGCAGTACTCGACACCGATCAACCGGGCGGCTGGGCCGTCGCGCGCAGCCCGGAAGGCTTTCTGTTCGATGACAACGGCGCGCTGTTCCCCCGGGAATGGCTCAAGCGTCAGGACTTGTCAGTCCTCACCGAGCACGGCATTGGCCATCTCGACGGCGAGCCGGTGTATCTGTTGGAGTTGCGCAGCGCCAGCGAGGTGCCGGGGTGCATCTGGAAAGGTCTGCGGGCGTTCATGCTCGAGGGCGATCACACGATCTACAAAGTGCTCGGTTACGCCGCGCAGATTGGCACTTGGGCGCGCGAGCATCGATTCTGCGGAAACTGCGGACAGGCGATGACGCAAGTGCCGCGCGAGCGGGCGATGTATTGCCAGCCATGCGATCTGCGCAGCTATCCGCGCATTTCGCCGAGCATGATCGTGCTGATCACTCGCGGCGACGAGATTCTGCTGGCGCGCTCACCGCGTTTCGTCAGCGGGGTCTACAGCACGCTGGCCGGGTTTGCCGAGCCGGGCGAGTCGGCGGAAGAATGCCTGATTCGGGAAGTGCGCGAAGAAGTGCAGATCGAGGTGAAGAACATCGAGTATCTGGGCAGCCAGTGCTGGCCGTTCCCGCATTCGATGATGCTCGGCTTCCATGCCGAATATGCGGGGGGCGAGATTGTCTGTCAGGAAGACGAGATCGAGGACGCCCAGTGGTTCAACGTGCACGACCTGCCGCCGTTGCCGGCGTCCAAGTCGATTGCCCGTTACCTGATCGACGTCTACGTGGCGCGGCGCTTAGGCCACGCTGAACCAGTGCTGCCAGGCTAGGCGCACGGTCAGACCCAGCACCACGGTGATGAACACTGGGCGAATGAATTTGGCGCCGCCGCTGATCGCGGTGCGCGCGCCAAAGAACGCGCCGACCATCACCGACAGGCCCATGCTCAGGCCGATGATCCAGTCCACCTGCCCGGAAAACACGAACACCGACAGCGCCGCAATGTTGCTGACGAAGTTCATGCTGCGCGCCACGCCGCTGGCCTTGACCAGATCAATCGGGTACAGCAGCAGGCTGCTCACCGTCCAGAACGCGCCGGTACCGGGGCCGGCGACACCGTCGTAGAAACCGAGGCTGAAACCTTGGGTCGATTGCCATTTCTTTTTGATCGGCGCGTCGCTGTCCAGCGGTGCTTTTGGCGTGCCGCCGAACAACAGGTACAGGCCGCAAGCGAAGACGATCACCGGGAGCATCTTGTTCAGCCATTCAGCCGGCAGGTAATGGGCGACGACGGCACCGGTCAATGCGCCGACCAGTGTGCCGACAATGGCGTGAACCCATTGCCGTGGATGGAACAACTTGCGGCGGTAGAAGGTGAAACTGGCGGTGGCCGAGCCGAACGTCGAACTCAGTTTGTTGGTGCCCAGCACCAGATGTGGCGGCAGACCGGCCGTCAACAACGCAGGCGTGGTCAACAGACCGCCACCGCCGGCGATGGCGTCGATGAAACCGGCAACGAAAGCGACAAGGGCGAGAATCGCCAGGGTGGTGAGGTCAACGCTGAGTTCGAAGGGCATGGAATCGGCTTATTCGGCAGGGCGCAGAACGGGAGCTGCGGGGAGGGCGGTTATGTTACCTGTATCCAACTGTTGCGGCGACCCGTAAGGCCCAATCGCGAGCAGGCTCACTCCTACAGGGGAATGCATTTCAAATGTAGGAGTGAGCCTGCTCGCGAAGACGCCAGTCCGGCCCCCCATCACCCCACTGTTGCCCACCCAACATGCAGCCAACAAATCTCTTTCTGCAAAACATCTGCACAACCGACAAACCCAACAGAACCGGGCATTTTCAGGCTGGCACACTTGCTGCTCTACCTCTCCCATCTCCCAAAACATCCCGAGGACACGCCAATGAGCCAGCAACCCGTCAAATTTGCCTACTGGGTGCCAAACGTCAGCGGTGGGCTGGTGGTCAGCAAGATCGAACAGCGCACCGATTGGGGCATCGACTACAACCGCAAACTGGCGCAGATCGCCGAAGCCGCCGGGTTTGAATACGCGCTGACGCAGATCCGCTTCACCGCCGGTTACGGCGCCGAGTTTCAGCATGAATCGGTGGCGTTCAGTCATGCACTGCTGGCCGCGACGACCAAGCTCAAAGTCATCGCCGCGCTCCTGCCCGGCCCGTGGCAACCGGCGCTCGCGGCGAAGCAACTGGCGACCATCGATCAACTCACCAACGGCCGCATCGCGGTGAACATCGTCAGCGGCTGGTTCAAAGGCGAGTTTCAGGCGATTGGCGAGCACTGGCTGGAGCACGACGAGCGTTATCGTCGCTCCGAAGAATTCATTCGCTGCCTGCGCGGTGTGTGGAGTCAGGACAATTTCACCTTTCGCGGCGATTTCTACCGTTTCGACCATTACACCCTCAAGCCAAAACCGCTGGGTCGACCAGAGATTTTTCAGGGCGGCAGCTCGCGGGCAGCACGGGACATGGCCGCGCGGGTGTCGGACTGGTATTTCACCAACGGCAACAGCGTCGAAGGGATCAAGGCGCAGGTTGACGATATTCGTGCCAAGTCGGCGGCGAATAATCATTCGGTGAAGATTGGCGTCAATGCGTTCGTGATTGCCCGCGACACCGAAGAAGAAGCGCGAGCGGTGTTGGCGCAGATCATCGATCAGGCCGATCCGCAAGCGGTGAACGCGTTTGGCGATGCGGCGAAACAGGCGGGCAGGGCGTCGCCGGAGGGCGAGGGCAACTGGGCGAAATCGACGTTCGAGGATCTGGTGCAGTACAACGATGGCTTCAAGACCAATTTGATTGGTACGCCGTTACAGATCGCCGAGCGGATCGTAGCGTTGAAAACAGTGGGCGTGGATCTGGTGCTGGCGGGGTTTCTGCACTTTCAGGAAGAAGTGGAATATTTCGGTGAGCGGGTGTTGCCGCTCGTTCGCGAACTCGAATCCGAAAAAACCGCCGCCGTTGCCTGAACACCACAAATCCCCTGTAGGAGCTGCCGAAGGCTGCGATCTTTTGATGTTGTTTTTAAGATCAAAAGATCGCAGCCTTCGGCAGCTCCTACAGGGGACGGTGTTTACAGGCCCAGGTCGGACAGGCCTGGGTGATCATCCGGGCGGCGGCCCAGTGGCCAGCGGAATTTGCGTTCGCTCTCTTTGATCGGCAGGTCATTGATGCACGCATAGCGCTGGAACATCAGGCCTTGCTCATCAAACTCCCAGTTCTCGTTGCCATAAGAACGGAACCAGTTGCCCGCATCGTCGTGCCATTCATAGGCGTAACGCACCGCGATGCGCGTGTCGGAGTAGGCCCAGAGTTCTTTGATCAAGCGGTAATCCAGCTCTTTCGCCCACTTGCGCGTCAGGAAGGCTTTGGCTGCTTCGCGGTTGTCGGCGAACTCGGCGCGGTTGCGCCATTTGGTGTCGAGGGTGTAGGCCAGCGAAACCTTTTCCGGATCGCGGGAATTCCAGCCATCTTCGGCCAGACGCACTTTCTCGATCGCCGACTCGCGGTTGAAGGGTGGCAATGGCGGACGTACTTGCGCTGCAGTAGACATATCAGACTCCCGATAGGGTTTGCGGTTTAACAACAAGTCCGGCTTATAAAGGCATTACAGATCCAACAACTTTCGCGCCATGTTTTGTGCGTTATCGGCGGCACTGTGATCGCCCATCACCCGCGCGACGGTAATGGCGCCATCAATCAGGATCAGCAGCTGTCTGGCCAGTTGCTGCGGATCCGCGACGCCCTGTTCGGTACATAGCTCAACCACGTAGTCGAGCAGCTTCTGTTTGTGTTCCTTGGCGATCAGACGCACCGGATTCTGTGGATCACCGGTTTCGCCGCTGGTGTTGATGAAGGCGCAACCACGGAAACCTTCCGAGGCGAACCACTCCTTGAGCACGGTAAACAGGTTGAGCAGGCGATCGGCCGGGGTCTCGGCTTGATCAACGGCGTTTCGGTACCAGTGCATCCAGCGAATGTCGCGGCGTTGCAGAGCGGCGGCGACCAGTTGGTCTTTGTCCGCAAAATAACGGTAGATGCTTTTTCTCGAGACGCCGGCGGTTTTCACCAGGAGATCCATGCTGGTGGCAGCGATGCCACTTTTGTAGATCAGTTTTTCGGTGACGTCGAGGATGATGTCGCGGGTTTCGGTATTGATTGGTTCGTTCATGTGGCCAACAGTAGAACGGGCGTTCTCCTTTTGCAATTGTTTTTTAAGATCAAAAGATCGCAGCCTTCGGCAGCTCCTACACGGGCCAATGTAGGAGCTGCCGAAGGCTGCGATCTTTTGATCTGTTTGAGGGCTCTAACAAGACCCGAAGGATGCGATGGTGTAAGCTCTCGGGTTCTTCGGATTCGACCCATTGCGAGCCCTATGCCGTTGCTTTTCAAACGTTCCTTGCTGCCTAAACTGCGCAGCTTCCCGCTGACCGCCGAGGCCGTGACCATTTTGTCCGGCGCCGCCGAGTTCCGTCGTTGCCTGCTGGAAAAAATCGCTGCGGCGACCCAGCGCATCTACATCGTCGCGCTGTATCTGCAGCAAGACGAAGCCGGTCAGGAAATCCTCGATGCCTTGCACGCCGCGAAGCTCAAACGCCCTGAGCTGGAAATCGCCGTGGTCGTCGACTGGCTGCGCGCGCAGCGCGGGCTGATCGGTGCCGGCAAGCAGCCGGGCAATTCCGCGTGGTACCAGGAAATGACCCGTACGCACCAGAGCGAAGTGCCGGTGTACGGCGTGCCGGTGCAGACCCGCGAACTGTTCGGCGTTCTGCATTTGAAGGGCTTCGTGATCGACGATTGCGTGGTCTACAGCGGTGCGAGCCTGAACAACGTTTACCTGCACAAGTTCGACAAGTACCGGTTTGACCGTTATCACGTGCTGCAAAGCCACGAACTGGCGGACTCGATGCATCATCTGGTCAAGCACGGCCTGATCGAATCCAAAGCCGTGCATCGCCTCGACCTGCCGAACCTGCCGACTACGCGCAGCCTGCGCAACGACATCGGTGATCTGCGCAGCCGCCTCAAATATGCAACGTACGACACGGCCACTGGCAGCACCGCCAGAGACGGTCTGTCGGTGACACCGTTGCTCGGCGTCGGCAAGAACAACCCGCTGAACCGGGCGATTCTCGAACTGATCGCCAGCGCGCAGAAACAGCTGACCATCTGCACGCCGTACTTCAACTTGCCGCTGGGCGTGATCCGCGAGATCAACCGCGCATTGGCGCGGGGCGTGAAGATCGACATCGTGGTCGGCGACAAGACCGCCAACGACTTCTACATTCCGCCGAGCGAGCCGTTCAAGGTCATCGCCGCGCTGCCGTATCTGTACGAGATCAGCCTGCGCCGCTTTGCCAAACGGCATCAGCGCAATATCGACAGCGGCCAGTTGAACCTGCACCTGTGGCGTGATGGCGACAACACCTATCACCTCAAGGGCATGTGGGTTGATCAGCGTTATACGTTGTTGACCGGCAACAACCTTAATCCACGGGCGTTCCGTCTGGATCTGGAAAACGCGCTGCTGATTGAAGATCCGAAAGGCGAGTGGCTAGAGCCACGGGCGAAGGAGCTGGAAGAGATTTTCCGCCATACCACGCGGATCGACAGCTTTCAGAATCTTGAGACGTTGCCGGAGTATCCGGGCGCGGTGGCGAAGTTTCTCAAGCGCGTGAGTCGGGTGCGGATTGAGCGGTTGCTGTACCGGATTTTGTAAGGTTTTACATTTGTCGTGGTCATGCAGCCGCTATCGCGAGCAGGCTCACTCCTACAGGGGAACGCATTCCAAATGTAGGAGTGAGCCTGCTCGCGATGGGGCCTTGCTAGACGCTACAAAAAATCAATTCAGACCGAGCTTCCCACGCAACGTGGACAGGTCTTCCGCCAACGTATTCACCGGCCCGACCAGCGCTTTACGATCGTTATCCTTCACCTTGTCATACGTCTCAAATCCACCGTCCTTGGTCTTGTACTTGGCCAGAATCTTGTCGACCGTGGCGAAGTTTTTGTCGACCTTCGCGATGAACGCCTTGTCCTGCTTCTCAATCTGCGGACGGAACAAATCGACGATTTTCTTCGCGCCGTCGATGTTGCCCTGGAAGTCATACAGGTCGGTGTGGCTGTAACGGTCTTCCTCGCCGGAAATCTTGGTTGCAGCGACTTCTTCCAGCAACGCAGCAGCGCCACCCACGACTTTCTCAGGCGGGAAGGTCAGGCCAGCGACGCGGGTTTGCAGGTCTTTGACGTCGCTGTTGAGTTTGTCCGCCAGTTCGTTCAGGCCCTGGGTGCTTTTCTCCGAGAACAGCGTGTACTCGATGCGGTGAAAACCGGTGAAGTCATCAGCCTTCACACCTTTCTCGTGGTCGTCGACGCGGGAGTCGATGGACGCATCGAGGTCACTGAACAGCTCGGCAATCGGCTCGATCGACTCGTAGTAAACCCGGGTCGGCGCGTAGAGCTTTTGCGCGGTGGCCAGGTCGCCTTTTTTCACGGCGTCGGTGAACTGTTGGGTGTGGCTGCCCAGCTCATCGAGTTGCTCGGTGACGTAAATCTTGTAGTCAGACACCGGCCCGACCAGATCCAGCGGCGCTGTCGCGGCGAACGCCGACAGCGGGGTGTTGAGCAAACCAAGGGTCAGCAATAACGCGAGTGGCGTCTTCTTCATGGGGGCGGCTCCAGTGTTGAATGTTGTTTTTAGGCAGCGGTTTTGGGTTGTGTGGCGTTGAGCAGCGAGCGACCGATGAAATCCTTGTCGCCCGTAACACCCGGAAGGGTGAAGAAGTAACCGCCGCCGACCGGTTTTAGGTATTCCTCAAGCGGTTCGCCGTTGAGGCGGGTTTGCACGGTGATGAAGCCTTTTTCCAGATCGGCCTGGTAACAGATGAACAGCAGGCCCATGTCGAGCTGGCCGTTCTTGTTGACGCCGTTGGAATAGTTGAACGGCCGACGCAGGATCAGGTTGGCCTGGCTCGCAGCAGTGCGCGGGTTGGCCAAGCGAATGTGCGCGTCGAGTTTGGTCAGCTTGCCTTCCGGGTCTTTGTGATAGTCCGGGACTTCAGTTTCGTGTTTGCCACCGATAGGCGCGCCGGAGGTTTTCACCCGGCCGAGGATGCTTTCCTGTTCCTGCAACGGCGTGCGATCCCAGCGCTCGACGAAGTTGCGGATGATCCGCACCGCTTGGTAACTGCCGTGCGCAGCCCAGGCCGGTTCGTCGCTGCCCGGTTGCACCCAGACGATGGTGTCCATGGCTTTCGCATCGTTGGAATTCGGGTTGGCCGAGCCGTCGCGAAAACCAAGAAAGTTACGCGCCGACTGTGCCGGCACACCGGGTTTCGCCGGGGCTTGCGGCGGCACGCTGCCTTCCTGTTTCCAGCGCACCAGCAGCAAGTCGGGCAGGTTTTTGACGATGTCGCGCAGGGCGTGAATATTGGTGTCGGTGGTGTTGGAGCAAAACTGCAAACTCAGGTCGCCGTGGCAGCAATCGGCCTCCAGCGCATCGTTGGGGAAACCGACCATGCGTTGCAGGCGCTTGGGTTTGGCGTCGGCCAGACCGAAGCGCTCGTCGAACAGCGATTCGCCGACGGAAACGGTGATGGTCAGGTTGTCCGGCGTCACGTTCGGGCCGAGGATGCCGGAGTCCGGTGGCGGCAACTTCGGATCGATTTGCTCAACCGGGCCGCCCTTCATCAGGAAGGCGATGCGCTCGTTGAGGGTGCGAAACAGTCGCTCAAGGTCTTCGCGATCACTGGCCAACACGTCGAACGAAACGAGCATGCCCGACGCCGGGCGCGGGGTGACGATGCCGGTCTGGTGGACGCCGTGGAAATCGTGGCGGTCTTCGGTTTTGTCGCTGCTCGGCGCTTCGGTGACTTGCGCCGGCGCGGCGGCCATGGCCGGGCAGCTCAGGGCTGATCCGGCGAGGGCGACACCGGCGGCGCCCATGCCCATCAGGACACGGCGACGTTGCAAGTTGAGGGGTTCCAAATCTTTCATCGCGAATTCGTCTTCTGCTTACAGGCCGGAGAGGCCGAGGGCGGGATCAATGCCATCAAGCGCGTCGGCCAGAGCCTGGGCCTTGTCGGCGATCTGCTTGCGTTGTTCGCCGCTGACGGAGTCGTAGCTGGCGTAGCCGTCCTTGATCTTGTAGCTGTTGAGTTGTGTATCAAAGTCCGCCAGTGCCTTGTCGATTTTCGGCAGCAGGTCAGCGGCTGACTTGCTCAGCATTGGCCGCAGCAGATCGACGACTTTGTGCGCGGTTTCAGCATTCGCAGCAAAACCGTTGAGGTCGCTGTGGCTGTAGCGCTCCTCTTCACCGCTGGCAGCACGGACGTCGGCGAGGGTGTTGAGGTTGCGCACGACGATGTTCACCAGTTGCTCCGGTGGCAGCGATTGCGCGAGCAGTTGCTGTTTGAGCGTGGTGACGTCGCTGAGCAGGCGCTGGGCAACAGGCGTCAGCTCATCGAGTTGGCGCTGCTGGAACAGGCCGAATTCGAGGCGGTGGAAGCCGACGAAGGCCGGATCCTGCTCGCGTTTTTCGAAATAATCGGCGCGGGCATTGATGCTGTTGTCCAGTTCGGCCAAACGCTGCGCCGCCGGGGCCAGACGCTGATAAGCGGCACGGGCCGGCAGGTACAACGCCTGAGCCTGACTCAAATCACCGCTTTCAATCGCTTGATTGAGCGCGGTCACGGCTTTGATCAGCGCGCTGCTCTGGCTGGCCAGATAAACGCGGAATTCCGACAACGGCCCGACGAAAGCCACCATCGACGGCTTGGCTTTCGCTGCCGCATCAGAGGCGGCAGTCGGCGTGACGTGTAGGGTGCCGCGCGGGTTGCTCAGCAGGCCGCAGGTAATCGCGTAATCGCCGGGTTGCAGATTGGCGTTGATCACCTGGCTCAGGCCCGGCGCGATGTTCTCGCGCTCTTCGACAACCAGCACGCCGTCGAGGATTTCCCATTCCACCGCGCGGTCGGAGCGGTTGACGATACGGAAGCTGGCGCGGCCGGCCGGTACGGTCAGCGCATTCGGTTCGCAACTGCCCGGATGGATGTTCACCACCACTTCATCGTGGTTGTGCTGACGCTTGGCCGCAGCCATTTTCGAGGCGTACCAGAACAGGCCACCGGCGGCGATCATGATGACCACCGAACCGGCCACCGCCCAACGCAAGGCGCGGGGAGGGGAGGCCTGAGGAGTATTAGGCTTTGACATGAATGCCCTTATTGGCTGGAAACGGAAGACGATTGCGCGGCGGGTTTGGGCGCGGGAGCCGGAACCGGGTAAAAGAACATCACCAGCGCCACCAGCAGATAAAGCAGATAGGCACCGAGGGTGCTGACGGTCGGCGCATCCTGATAACCGAACATGCCGGCCAGCACCGAGCCCAACGGGCCATCCATCGGCAGCGTCGCGCTGAAGTCGAACAGCACGGTTTGCAGGTGATTCCACAGCCCGGCTTCATGCAGCGCCTGCACCGAGTTGGCGAGAATCCCCGCGGCGACCACCAGAATGAACAGGCCGGTCCACTTGAAGAATGCGGAAAGATTGAGGCGCATGCTGCCGCTGTAGATCAGGAACCCGACGATGATTGCCAGGATCAGGCCGAGCAGGGCGCCAATCGGCGCGCCCGGGCCTTCGCTTTGCTGGAATACCGCGAGCAGGAAGAACACCGTTTCCAGACCTTCGCGGGCCACGGCGAAGAAGACCATGGCGATCAGCGCAATGACCTGATGCTTCGAAGAAGTCAGCGCGTGATCGAGTGAGGCTTGCAGCGAATGTTTGATCGAGCGCGCGACTTTGCGCATCCAGAACACCATCGAACTGAGAATCCCCACGGCGACCAGCCCGACGATGCCTTCAAACAGTTCCTGCTGCTTTTGCGGGAATTCGGCGCTGACCAGTTCCAGACCACCACCAACCAGCAGGGCGAGGGCGGCAGCAAGGAAAACGCCGATCCACACGGCAGGCATCCACTGGCCACGGCCGGTTTGCTGGAGGTAACTGGCGATGATGCCAACGATCAGCGCGGCTTCAATGCCTTCGCGCAGCATGATCAGAAAAGGAACGAGCATTAGGTGTCCAACGAATTATTCTGAGGGGTTACAAGTTGTAACATAATGACAACCATTCTCACATGACAATCATTGACACAAACCTGAACAGAAGCTGAACAAAGTAAAGAACAACCATTCTCATGCGGGTGACACCGGAACTTTGTAGGAGCTGCCGAAGGCTGCGATCTTTTGATCTTGGTTTTGAAAATCAAAAGATCGCAGCCTTCGGCAGCTCCTACATAGGGTTTCGTGTGGCCTGAGGTAAGATGCGTGTCATCGAAAAAAAAACAGGAATACGCGCGTTCCATGTCGGAAAAAGACACCATCGCCGTTCAACTGGTGCGTGAAGCGCTGCTGCAAAGTTGCGCCCCGGGCGTGGCCACGGAAGAGGTCTTGAACAAGGTCGGGATTGATCCGGCGCTGCTGCAAACCGACCACGGTCGGGTGCCGGCCTCGCAATACGCCAAACTCTGGCGCCTGCTGGCCCGGCGCGGTGACGACGAATTTTTTGGCATGGATCCGCGCCGGCTCAAGTCCGGCAGTCTGGAATTCCTTTGTCGCAGCGCCATGGCGCAACCCACGCTGGCAGCGGGTTTGAGTACGGGTTTGAGTTTTCTCTCGCTGATGCTGGAGCGCATGCCAGCGCAGTTGGTACACCAGCAGAGCCTCGCCGAAATCGTTCTGCTTGAGGATGACCCCGAACCGCGTCGCGCCTTCACCTATTTCACTTACTGGATGATCGTCCACGGCGTCGCCTGCTGGCTGGCGGGGCGGCGGATTCCGATTCTAGCGATCGAATTGCGTTGCGCTGAGCCAGATTTCACCGATGACTATCGGGTGATGTTTTCCGAGAACCTGCGTTTCGATCGACCGCGCACGCGGATGATCTTCTCGGCGGATTGCCTCGATCTGCCGATCAAGCGGTCTGCCGAAGAGCTGAAACGCTTTCTGGCCCATGCGCCGGCGAACATTCTGGTGAAGTACCGCGATCCCGAGAGTCTGGCGAGTCGGATCAAGCAGGATTTGCGAGAGTTGCCGGCCGAGCAGTGGCCGGAAACCGAGGCCCTGGCGCAGCAATTGTGCATGTCGGCCTCGACCTTGCGCCGAAGACTGGCCGAGGAAGGGCAGACGTATCAGGGGCTCAAGGACAGCGTGCGCAAGGAGTTGGCGATTGTCTGGCTGGCGGAGCCTTCGATCAGTTTTGTCGAGATTGCCAGTCGGTTGGGGTTTGCCGATGCGAGTTCGTTTTATAAGGCGTTTCGTAAATGGTCGGGGTCGAATCCGGGGCACTATCGGACGCTAATCCTCAATGAGGTTGTCTGACCCGGCCTCTTCGCGAGCAGGCTCGCTCCTACATTTGAAAGGCACTCCCCTGTAGGAGCTGCCGAAGGCTGCGATCTTTTGATCCTGTTCTAAAAAAATCAACGTCAAAAGATCGCAGCCTTCGGCAGCTCCTACAGGGAGGGCGATGTTGAGCTGTCTTGGCCAAACCAGTCAGCCACTTTGATGGCTTTGACCATTGCCCCATCCCCCGCACAGCGCGACTATCCCTCTGTTGTTTACGGTTCCCAGCCTAATAAAAACACAGAGGGATTCTGGCAATGCGCGATTACTTGTCTGCCACCGCACAGTTCAACTATCAGCACACCGTGGATGCCGCGCTCAGCGGTACGCTGGAGGCGCTCAACGCCTGCGTCGAATGCTGCGACCGCCACGCCTTGCCCGGGCGCATTGCGCTGTTCTGGGAAGGCCGCGACGGCGCCAGTGCGACATACACCTTCAGCGACCTGCAGGACAAAGCTGCGCGTTTCGCCAATTTCCTTCTCGCTCAGGGCGTGCAGAAAGGTGACAAGGTCGCCGGCCTGCTGCCGCGCAACATCGAATTGCTCATCACCGTGCTCGCCACCTGGCGCATCGGCGCGGTCTATCAACCGCTGTTCACCGCGTTCGGCCCGAAAGCCCTCGAACATCGCCTGAACAGCTCCGGGGCCAAAGTCGTGGTCACCGATGCGGTCAACCGGCCGAAACTCGCTGAAGTCGCCGATTGCCCAACGCTGGTCACTGTCGGCGGCGCCAAAGGCCAGGGCATCGTCCGTGGCGATTTCAGTTTCTGGGCCGAACTGTCCAATTATTCCAACCTCTGCGAGCCAGTGCTGCTGACCGGCGAAGACCCGTTTCTGCTGATGTTCACTTCGGGCACCACTGGCCCGTCGAAAGCGCTGTCGGTGCCAGTCAAAGCCATCGTCGCGTTCCAGAGCTACACCCGCGATGCCGTCGATCTGCGCCCGGAAGATGCATTCTGGAACGTTGCCGATCCGGGCTGGGCCTACGGCATTTATTTCGGCGTCACCGGCCCGTTGTCGATGGGCCACCCGATCACTTTTTACGATGGCCCGTTCACCCTCGAAAGTACCTGCCGGGTCATCAATAAATACGGCATCACCAACCTCACCGGTTCGCCGACGGCTTATCGCTTGCTGATTGCTGGCGGTGACGAGTTCGCCAAATCAATCAAGGGCAAGCTGCGCATTGTCAGCAGCGCCGGCGAGCCGCTGAACCCGGAGGTGATCCGCTGGTTCGCCGACAACCTCGGCGTGGTTATTCACGATCACTACGGCCAGACCGAATTGGGCATGGTGCTGTGCAATCACCACGGCCTCGACCACGCGGTACACATCGGCGCTGCCGGTTTCGCCTCGCCGGGCCATCGCATTGTCGTGCTCGATGATCAGTACCACGAACTCGGTGTCGGCCAGCCCGGCATCCTCGCCATCGACCGCCCGCAATCGCCGATGTGTTGGTTCGGCGGCTACGAAGGCGCGCCGACCAAGGCCTTCGTCGGCGATTACTACTTGAGTGGCGACACCGTGGAATGGAACACGGACGGCAGCATCAGTTTCGTCGGCCGCAGCGATGACGTGATCACCACCTCCGGCTATCGCGTTGGCCCGTTCGACGTCGAAAGCGCACTGATCGAACATCCTGCAGTGGTCGAAGCGGCCGTCGTCGGCAAACCGGATCCGGAGCGCACCGAGCTGGTCAAAGCTTTTGTCGTGTTGAGTGCGCAATACCGCGCCGCGCCGGAGCTGGCCGAGGAACTACGGCAACATGTTCGCAAGCGTCTGGCGGCGCATTCGTACCCGCGTGAAATCGAATTTGTCAGCGAATTGCCCAAGACCCCGAGCGGCAAATTGCAGCGCTTTATCTTGCGCAACCAGGAAATCGCCAAGGCTCAAGAGGCCGCGGCGCATAACGTTTCAGCTTGAATCAGGAAAGACAGTCATGCAGATCGAGAACAAGGTTTTTATCGTCACCGGCGGTGCGTCTGGCCTAGGCGCGGCCACCGCTGAATTGCTGGTGAATGCCGGCGCCAAAGTGATGCTGGTGGACATGAACGCCGAAGCGGTTGCCGCCCAGGCTCAGCGTCTCGGTGCACAAAGTGTTGTTGCCGACATCAGCAACGAAGCCGCTGCCGAAGCCGCCGTGCAAGCGACCGTCGCCGCATTTGGCAGTCTCAATGGTCTGGTCAACTGCGCTGGCATCGTCCGTGGCGAGAAAATCCTCGGCAAGAACGGCCCGCATGCGTTGAGCAGCTTCGCGCAAGTGATCAACGTCAACCTGATCGGTAGCTTCAACATGCTGCGTCTGGCCGCTGCGGCGATTGCCGAATCCGAGGCAAACGCTGACGGCGAACGCGGCGTGATCATCAACACTGCCTCGGTCGCAGCATTCGACGGCCAGATCGGTCAGGCAGCTTACGCCGCATCGAAGGGCGCAATCGCCAGTCTGACTCTGCCCGCCGCCCGTGAACTGGCGCGCTTCGGCATCCGCGTGATGACCATCGCCCCGGGCATTTTCGAAACCCCGATGATGGCCGGCATGACCCCGGAAGTCCGCGACTCGCTGGCCGCCGGCGTACCGTTCCCGCCGCGTCTGGGCAAGCCTGCCGAATACGCTGCACTGGTTCGGCATATCATCGAAAACAGCATGCTCAACGGCGAGGTGATCCGTCTCGACGGTGCCTTGCGCATGGCCGCCAAGTAAGGAGGATTTGTCATGACTATTTCCAACGATCCGATTGTTATCGTCAGCGCTGTGCGCACGCCAATGGGCGGTTTTCAGGGCGAACTGAAAAGCCTCACCGCGCCGCAACTCGGTGCTGCGGCGATCAAGGCTGCGGTTGAGCGTGCCGGTGTCGCCAGTGATTCGGTTGATGAAGTGCTGTTCGGTTGCGTATTGCCGGCCGGCCTCGGTCAGGCGCCGGCGCGTCAAGCTGCGCTGGGCGCCGGGCTGGACAAGTCGACCCGTTGCACCACGGTCAACAAGATGTGCGGTTCGGGCATGGAAACCACGATTATCGCCCACGACATGCTGGTCGCCGGCAGTGCCGATGTGGTGATCGCGGGTGGCATGGAGAGCATGTCCAACTCGCCGTATCTGCTGGATCGCGCGCGCGCCGGCTACCGCATGGGCCATGGTCGCGTGCTCGACTCGATGTTCCTTGATGGCCTCGAAGACGCTTACGACAAGGGCCGCTTGATGGGCACCTTCGCCGAGGATTGCGCCGAGACCAATCACTTCAGCCGTGAGGCGCAGGACGCTTTTGCCATTGCCTCGACCACTCGCGCACAGCAGGCGATTCAGGACGGCAGCTTCAAGGACGAAATCGTCCCGCTGACTGTGACCGTCGGCAAAGAGCAGGTGCTGATCAGCAACGACGAGCAGCCACCGAAAGCCAAACTGGACAAGATCGCCTCGCTGAAACCGGCGTTCCGCGAAGGTGGCACGGTGACGGCAGCGAACTCCAGTTCGATTTCCGATGGCGCGGCGGCGTTGGTGCTGATGCGTCAATCGCAGGCGCAGAAGCTGGGTTTGAAACCGCTGGCGGTGATTCATGGTCATGCTGCATTCGCCGACACCCCCGGCTTGTTCCCGGTGGCGCCGATTGGGGCAATCAAGAAGTTGATCAAGAAGACCGGTTGGTCGTTGGGTGATGTCGACTTGTTCGAAGTGAACGAAGCGTTTGCCGTGGTTGGCATGGCGGCGATGACGCACCTGGAAATCCCGCATGACAAGTTGAATGTGCATGGCGGTGCGTGTGCGCTCGGCCATCCGATCGGTGCTTCCGGTGCGCGGATTCTGGTGACGCTGCTGTCGGCCCTGCGCCAGCGAAACCTCAAACGCGGTATCGCTGCGATCTGCATTGGCGGCGGCGAAGCTACGGCCATGGCCGTGGAATGCCTCTACTAAACACACCACCCCTGTAGGAGCTGCCGCAGGCTGCGATCTTTTGACTTTGATTTTTGGAAAACAAAAGCAAGATCAAAAGATCGCAGCCTGCGGCAGCTCCTACAAGGGATTGTGGAAACCCGGATTTAAGGATTCACCATGATTCCCAACGAAGACCAGACCCAGATCCGCGACATGGCCCGGCAGTTCGCCGAGGAACGCCTCAAGCCGTTCGCCGCCGAGTGGGATCGCGAGCACCGTTTCCCCAAGGAAGCCATCGGCGAAATGGCCGAGCTGGGCTTCTTCGGCATGCTCGTGCCGGAGCAGTGGGGCGGTTGCGACACCGGCTACCTGGCCTACGCCATGGCCCTGGAAGAAATCGCTGCCGGTGACGGTGCCTGCTCGACGATCATGAGTGTGCACAACTCCGTCGGCTGCGTGCCGATCCTCAAGTTCGGCAACGACGATCAGCGCGAACGCTTCCTCAAACCGCTGGCCAGCGGCGCCATGCTCGGTGCCTTCGCGTTGACCGAACCGCAGGCCGGTTCCGACGCCAGCAGCCTGAAAACCCGCGCGCGTCTGGACGGCGATCACTACGTGCTGAACGGTTGCAAACAGTTCATCACGTCCGGGCAGAACGCCGGGATCGTCATCGTCTTTGCCGTGACCGATCCGAGCGCTGGCAAGCGCGGCATCAGCGCGTTTATCGTGCCGACTGATTCGCCGGGCTACAAAGTTGCGCGGGTCGAAGACAAGCTCGGCCAGCACGCCTCCGACACCTGCCAGATTCTTTTCGAAGACGTGCAGGTGCCGGTGGCCAACCGTTTGGGCGAGGAGGGCGAGGGCTACAAAATCGCTCTGGCCAACCTTGAAGGTGGCCGTGTCGGCATCGCTTCACAATCGGTGGGCATGGCCCGTGCCGCATTTGAAGCCGCGCGTGATTACGCCCGCGAACGTGACACCTTCGGCAAGCCGATCATCGAACATCAAGCCGTCGCGTTCCGTCTCGCCGACATGGCCACGCAAATTGCCGTCGCCCGGCAGATGGTGCATTACGCGGCGGCCCTGCGTGACAGCGGCCAGCCGGCGTTAGTCGAGGCGTCGATGGCCAAACTGTTCGCTTCGGAAATGGCTGAGAAGGTCTGCTCGATGGCATTGCAAACCCTCGGCGGTTACGGTTATCTCAACGACTTCCCGCTGGAACGCATCTACCGCGACGTGCGTGTCTGCCAGATCTACGAAGGCACCAGCGACATTCAGCGCATGGTCATTTCGCGCAATCTCTGACAAGGAATTTTACCCATGGCTTACGAAACGATTCTGCTGGAAAACCACGGCCGCGTTGGCCTGATCACCCTCAATCGTCCGCAGGCGCTGAACGCCCTGAACGCGCAACTGGTCAGCGAAGTGAACCAGGCGCTGGATACGCTGGAAGCGGACGCGAACATCGGTTGCATCGTCATCACCGGTTCGAAAAAAGCTTTCGCCGCCGGTGCCGACATCAAGGAAATGGCCGAGCTGACTTACCCGCAGATCTACATGGACGACCTGTTCAGCGACAGCGATCGCGTGGCCAACCGCCGCAAGCCGATCATCGCCGCCGTCAACGGTTTCGCCCTCGGCGGTGGCTGTGAACTGGCGCTGATGTGCGACTTCATTCTGGCCGGCGACAACGCCAAGTTCGGTCAACCGGAAATCAACCTCGGCGTGCTGCCGGGCATGGGCGGCACCCAGCGTTTGACCCGCGCCGTGGGCAAAGCCAAAGCCATGGAAATGTGCCTGAGCGGGCGCTTGATTGATGCGGTGGAAGCGGAGCGTTGCGGGATTGTCGCGCGGATTGTGCCGAGTGATGAGCTGCTGGATGAAGCGCTGAAAGTCGCTGCGGTGATTGCCAGCAAGTCGTTGCCGATTGCGATGATGGTCAAGGAGAGTGTCAACCGTGCGTTTGAAGTGAACCTGACGGAAGGCGTGCGTTTTGAGCGTCGAGTGTTCCATGCGGCGTTTGCGACGCAGGATCAGAAAGAAGGGATGGCGGCGTTTGTGGCCAAGCGTGCGCCGGAGTTCCAGGGCAAGTAACGCTGTATTTGAGTGCAGGATCAAAAGATCGCAGCCTTCGGCAGCTCCTACATGGGAATGCGTTTCCTGTAGGAGCTGCCGAAGGCTGCGATCTTTTGCCGTTAAAGCTGATAGTTCTTCAAATCCCGCGCAATCACCATCCGCTGAATCTCGCTCGACCCTTCATAAATCTGGGTAATCCGCGCATCGCGGTAGTATTTTTCGACCGGATAATCTTCCAGATACCCATACCCGCCATGAATCTGAATCGCCGACGAACAGACCTTCTCGGCCATTTCCGAAGCAAATAACTTGGCCTGCGAAGCCTCCGATAAACACGGTTTCCCCGCCGAACGTAATCTCGCCGCGTGCAAGATCAGCAGCCGTGACGCATTGATCTGCATGTGCATGTCCGCAAGCATATTGGCGATGCTCTGGTGTTCGATGATCGGCTTGTCGAACTGCACACGATCCTTCGAATAGGCCAACGCCGCTTCAAACGCCGCGCGGGCAATGCCCAATGCCTGAGCCGCGATACCGATACGTCCACCTTCAAGATTGGATAGAGCAATCGCCAGACCTTTGCCACGCTCACCGAGCAGATTGGCCTCGGGAATGCTGCAATTGTTCAGCGTCACCGCGCAGGTATCCGACGCACGAATGCCCATCTTGTGTTCAGTGCGATCCACGATAAAACCAGCGGTATCGGTCGGCACCAGAAAGGCCGAGATGCCTTTCTTGCCCAGCTCCGGATCCGTCACCGCAAACACAATCGCCAGTCTCGCCCGTTTGCCGTTGCTGACAAATTGCTTGGCGCCGTTGATCACCCACTGGCCGTCACGCAATTCAGCGCGGGTGCGCAGGTTGTGCGCTTCGGAGCCAGCCTGCGGTTCGGTCAGGCAGAAGCAGCCGATGGTTTTGCCACTGGCCAGATCCGCCAGCCAGGTTTGCTTTTGTGCTTCGCTGCCGTAATTGAGCACCGGGCCGCAGCCTACTGAATTGTGGATGCTCATGAATGCGCCGGTCGCGCCGTCACCAGCGGAAATCTCTTCCACCGCCAAGGCATAAGCGACGTAGTCGACGTAGGTGCCGGCCCATTCTTCGGGAACCACCATGCCGAGCAAACCGAGCTCTCCCATCTTCGCCACGAGCGCGTCGTCGATCCAGCCTGCCTTTTCCCACGCTTGTGCGTGCGGCGCGATTTCGCCACGGGCAAAATCGCGGGCCATGTCGCGGATCATCACTTGTTCTTCAGTCAGTTCGAGATCGTGCATGGCTCAGCTCCCGCTCTCATCAAAACCGTGGAAGAAACTCGCGACGTGCGCAGCGTCCAGCGCGGCGAGGGTCGGCGGGTTCCAGCGTGGTGACTTGTCTTTGTCGATCAGCAGGGCGCGTACGCCTTCGATCAGGTCGCCGCGAGCGAACCATTGGCGATCGAGATGCAGCTCCAGTGCGAAGCAATTTTCCAGGCTCAGGTGGCGACCGCGACGGAGCATTTCCAGGGTGACGGCCATGGCCAGCGGCGAGCGGGTTTCCAGCAGATCAGCCGTGGTGGTTGCCCATTCATGGCTGTCGGCAACGGTCACCGCGCGCAGTTGCTCGACCATGCTTGGCACGTCCGGCAGGGCGAAGAAATGGTCGATGGCTGGGCGCAATTTTTCGAGCGGTGCGTCGGGCAGGGTTTGCACGCCGTGTTTGGCCAGCAGGTTTTGCAGCGATTTGAGCGGCGTGTCCTGCCATTCCATCGCGTCGAGTTTTTCGTCGAGGAGTGCGAGTTTGCTGCTGTCCAGATACCAGTCAGCCAAGCCGCAATACAGCGCATCGGCGGCGCGAATCTGCACGCCGCTGACGCCCAGATAAATCCCCAATTCACCGGGAATCCGAGGCAGGAAATAGCTGCCGCCCACGTCCGGGAAATAACCGATCGCCACTTCCGGCATCGCCAGACGGCTCTTCTCGGTGACCACGCGCAGATCCGCGCCTTGCACCAGGCCCATGCCGCCGCCGAGGACAAAACCGTCCATCAAGGCCAGCACCGGTTTGCGGTAGTGATGAATCGTCAGGTCGAGGGCGTATTCCTCGACGAAGAAATCTTCGTGCAGCGTGTCGCCACTTTTGAAGCTGTCGTACAGGGAGCGAATGTCGCCGCCGGCACAGAAGGCTTTTTCACCGGCACCGCGCAGCACAACGGCATAGACATCGACATCGGTCGCCCAAGCGTCGAGCTGCTGTTGCAGCAGGCGCACCATATCGAGGGTGATGGCGTTGAGGCCGGCGGGGCGGTTAAGGGTCAGGTGCCCGATGTGATTGCGAACCTCGGCCAGCACTTCGTTTTGCGTGGCATCCATGGACTGAGTCCGCGGGGATGAAGCCTGAGCTGTCATCAGTAACTCCCTGCTTTTATTGTCTTTATTCGAGAAGCTCGCGCGCGAGCGTTACCGGATCGTAACAGTGCAAATTTGCCATGTACAACGGGGATATGTGCAGGGGCTGTCTGCGTTTTTGCCTTAACGCACGATCGCATTGTAGGAGCTGCCGAAGGCTGCGATCTTTTGATCTTGAAAAACAAAGTCAAAAGATCGCAGCCTTCGGCAGCTCCTACAGGGGATTATTTGAAGGTCGCGGTGATGCTGCGGCGTTTGGCGTGCAGTTCGCTGGCGTGGATCAGTTGTTCGAGGTCTTCGGGGGTGATGTCGATGAAGGCTTCCATGTCGGCCAGCGCCAGCTTCAAGTCTTCGGCGGTGATTGCCTGGTTGTCCACCGGGGCCACCAATGGCGCCGGTTCCGCCGGGCGTTTCGGATAACGAATCCGCGTCAGATTGTTGTACGCCAACGCACTGAGCAGCATGCACGCGGCGCCGAGCATCACCGGCTCCATGGCTTTCCAGTCCATGGCGATCGTTGCGGGATCGGCCAGCACCAACGTCAATGCCAACGCACCCGCCGGTGGATGCAGGCAACGCAGCCAGCACATCAGAATCAGCGCCATGCCCGCCGCCAGGCACGCACTGCCGAGGGTTCGCCCGAGTACATGAGCCACCAGCAAAGCGACGACACCGGCACACAAGTAACCGCCGAGAATCGACCATGGCTGGGCGAGGGCGCCGGACGAAACGGCAAACAGCAACACCGCCGAAGCACCCAGCGGCCCGATCAAGTGGTACGCGACTTCATGACCAAACACCTGCGCGCACAACCACACACTGAACAGCGTGCCGAGCGCCATGCCGATCGCGGCGCGGCTCCATTCGGTGGGGCGGGTATTGATGGCGGCGGGCAACCAGCGAGCGAGCATGTAAAACCGATCCTTCTACAAATTCCGGACAAAAAAAAGGACTCGTCCGGCAATCCGGAAAGCCCTCGAAGTGTTCCAACATTGGGGGAGGAACGCGCACAGTGTGCCGATCTATTTCTATGCTGACAAATTCATATAAATGCAGTTTCAGTGCATTACTTTTGAACTAAAGGGGCACGACGTCCGCTGATTACGCACAAATAACCACCCACCGCCGCCAATGCGCTCAATGCGTAGAACATGCTCGGCGCGGGCGTGTGCATCAGTAGAAACCCGCACATCACTGGACTCGCCGCGCCACCGAGTGCCGCCAGATTCTGCGCGCCGTAATAGCTGCCGCGCAGTTCTTCCGGGGCGAGGGTATCGACGAAGAGGAAATCCGCCGGGTAAATAATCATCTCGCCCAAAGTGAAGATAAACATCGCCATGCACCAGCCCACCAAGCTGTCGGCGAGGCTGAAACCGATCAACCCGACGATGAACAACGCCGTGCCGCCGGCTATCCAGTGACGCAGGTGTTCGCGCTTGAGGAATCGGCCGATCTGGTACTGCAGCAAAATCACCGTGATCGCATTGCAGGCGAGCAGGGCGGCCATGGTGTCCAGCGTCTGTTGCTGGGTGTGCGTGACCAACAGGTATTGCGACAGGTACAGGGTGAAGCGCCCGTGCACCAATGTGCTGAGCAGGCAACCGAGAGTGAAGAGGATCATCGTCCGGTCGTTTTTCAGGATCATCAGGGTGTTAAGAAAACTTTGCGGCGGCCTGCTCGAAGTCTCCGTGCTTGCCTCCTTCCTGGCGCCCAGCAGCAGAAAAATACTGCCAATGGCAATCGCCCCGGCAACGATAAACGGCGCGGACGGCTGAACCCCGGCAATCACCACGCCAATCATCGGGCCAACCGCGTAGCCGATATTGGTCAGCGTGTAGTTCAGCGAAAACGCCTTGACCCGTTGGCCCACCGGCAAGTTTTCACTGAGGATCGCCTTCGAGCAAATCAGGAACAGAGCTGACGCGGTTTCGCTGATGATCAGCACCAAGGTGACCAGATACAGGTTCTGCGCGAAGGTCAAAAGCATCAGACCGATGCCGCTGGAGAGCATGGTCAGGATCAGCAGCTGACGCTTGTCGAGTCGGTCGATGATGTAGCCGCCGTAAAGCGATAAAAGTGTGGCGCTGAATACGGCGATGCCCAGCAGCAGTCCGACGTCTTGGGGGTTGAGGCTGAGTTTGTTGCTGAGGAAGAGTGTGAGTAACGGACTGATAAGGGCGCGGCTGATGACAACGGTCAGGGAGGCGACCATTAGCCGGCGGATGAGGGGGGAGTAGATGGCCACGGGGAGGTCAACGTCCTTTTTGGGGGCTTGGCGGGAAGTTATCGTGTCCGGGACCCACGATTCAAGGTGGGCTGCGAGCTCGGGCGAATGCAGGAACAAGGGACAAGGGACAAGCCGAATCTCCACCTCGGCGCTTTCTAAAATCGTCAGAAAAAAGCATATGACCGTTTGTCGGGACTGTCAGATCTTACAGGTGTTGAGAGCAAAGAGAGCAGATTAGGGTAATGGCAAGCAATCGAACACGAGTACCCCTCTCTCTTTAGAGTGTGCCCGATATGACGGACGAAACTGATCAATCAATCATTGGCGATAGCAGTGGCGAGAATCCAGGTACGGAATCGTCGCAGGTTCAAGCGGATTACCCCAAACCTGTTCCGGATAGCGACCGGTTCGCGGGCCCGTTTCCTGGCAAAACGACGTTTACCGGATCTGTACCGAACCTGAGTCAGATACCCGCCGGCGACCGTATAGTGGAAATCTGGGAATCGAAGACAAAACTTGTTGCATCTGTTCCCCTTTCAAGCGATGGAAGGTGGACGGCCACACTGGATACCGTCGACAGTAAACCTTTCTATGCTGCCAAGCTGGTTAAAGGGTCTGCCTACTTTGATTTTAGTAGTTTGATGTATACGGCTCCACTGAAGGTACTGACTATTAACCAGCCTGCAAAAGACTGGGTTGGTGCTTTTCCCACTATTTCAGGAACTAATGCTTACCCTTTGGCGCCAGTGAAGCTCTATCGAAATGGGGATGGAAATACCGTTTATGGGAGCACCAATGCTTCAGCATCTGGAACTTGGTCGATACTCGTCACGGGTGTTTCGCCGGCAAGCGTAATGGATTTTACCTGTCGGCAATCCTGGGGTGATGTGCATTCGCAATGGGCCCCAGCCGTCAAGTTCAAACTGTTAGCACCACCAACCGTGGAGATTCCAGCTGGAAGTATCGGCTTGCTTGCATCCATTTCCGGCACTGCGACCGGTGCCTCGAGCGGAACTAAAGTAAATGTTTACCGTGATCTCAGTAACGAAAAACTATGTATTGGATTACCGCATCTGATAGAGCGATGGCAAGGGAATCTCACCAGCGCCATGAAACCCGGCGTAGTGAATGTCAGGGCACAACAAGACGACCGTGGAGTTTTATCAGAGCCCAGTCCCCTTTACACTCTTCGGGTACATCCAGACGCACCTGTTATTAGCGAAATCCGTTGGTCGAATCTGGCCATGATATTCAAGGGCAACGGATACAGCGGCGCTACAGTCGAGATATATCCTGAGAGCGGAGAGCCGATTTCCACGACTGTTGTCAATACACAGGGTGTTTTCGAGCGTAATATTGTCGTGCTGCCTGGCACTTATAAGGGCTGGAAAATCAGGCAAAAGATCCAAGATGGCGCAGGTTGGATTTTTTCTCCCTATTCTTCAAGTGAAATCAAATTTGACGTGCCAACCCCAGACCCGACCGTCAACACGCCGACCTTGATCGGGCAAATTCCCACCGTTACCGGACGGGGCAGTGTCTGGCACGGGCAGGAGGCTGCAACTATCGTGGTCCAGCTCATCGGCACAACGACGGTTACTTTGTCGCCGGCAGCCGTCACAGCCACCGGCGACTGGACGGCGACAACCGCTACAGCGGTTGCACCGGGCAGCTATACCGTGTCGGTACGGCAGTTGATGAATGGCGTTTACTCACTACCGGTTACCGCCCCAGCGCCCTTGATTATCAAACCACTGGCACCCGCAGACATTCTCGTGGTTCCCAATGGTCTGTCCGCAACGGTTACCGGTAGTTGCTGGCCACGCGCTTCACTCATACTCCTTTTCAAAGTCGGAGGCGAAGAGATTCCGATTCCGGCAATAGGCGCTCCAGACGGCAAATGGACGTTATTGCCAATGACATTTGTGCCAGGTGACTACACCTTTACGGTCACACAGACTGTTTCTGAACAAACATCTCCTCCTGCCGGCCCGATTGCATTCAACATTGCTACACCTAAACCCGTGATCACATTCCCGGGCAATCAACAGGAAACAGGCTTCCGACCCGAAATCGAAGGGACAAACGGA
Source organism: Pseudomonas sp. NPDC088429 (assembly GCF_044753305.1). Taxonomy (NCBI): domain Bacteria; kingdom Pseudomonadati; phylum Pseudomonadota; class Gammaproteobacteria; order Pseudomonadales; family Pseudomonadaceae; genus Pseudomonas; species Pseudomonas sp. NPDC088429. The sequence continues at coordinate 225,635 of NZ_JBIVMX010000002.1, forward strand.
TACGATGGCGCCACCGTCGCAGTGTTCGACAACAAGGTGGAAGGCCCGGCGCTGGGTCAAACTATCGTGCCTGCATCGGGTGCATGGACGGTAAATCTGAGCAAAAACCTGACCGTGGGCGAACACGATATTTTTGCCCTGCAGACCTTTGAAACGCAGGCGTCCCAGCCCAGTGCCTTTGTACTGTTTAACGTGATGGTGCCAGTCCCATCGATCGTTGTTCCCGTCAATAACCGTTATTACGCACGACGCAGCGAGTTTTCAGGTACAGCCCTGCCCGGTGCCAAGGTCACGTTGTATCTCGTCGAGAATCCAGGCCTGCCCAATGAGACGGAGATCGAGTATCTACCGCCCGGCGGCGTTGTTGTCGACGTCAATGGCAACTGGAAGGCTAACGTGTTTTTTGAGCAGGTAGGCTCGAAAAACCTGCGGATCAAGCAGGCATATGCCGGCGGAACACGATCCAGTGTTACACGCACGTTTCTCACGGTTCCCAACGCACCAATGATCGAAAGCCCAAACGCGGGGGAATCAGTCAATCCTGCGGCGGTGGTGCTCTCCGGTCACGGCTTTCCCGGTGACAACGTTAAAGTTCGCCGCAAAGGCTATACCGAAGTCATTGGCAATTATGTTGTGAATGCCGTCGGCCAGTGGTCAGGCACGTTGACCAGTACGCTCAATGGGGCCAGTCCCTACAGCCTTGAAACATGGAGCACCAGAGATGGTCTCGGCGGTGATATCAGTGACGCAGCCGTCGTCAATCTGCAGGATCTCGATACCCCTTTTATTGAACACCCATCACCCGGTGACGTGCTCGTCTCACGATTGGTATTCAGCGGCCAAGGGCTGCCCGGTGCGAAGATCCAGGTGGCGGATCTATTCAACCCGGAAATTCCACTCGCTCCGGTGACAACAGTTGATGAGTTTGGTGAATGGTCAGTAAAAGGCAATACCAATTTTGTCGCCGGTCCCCACTGGGTGATCGTGCAACAGGCGTTGGGCGAGAAGAAATCGCCTTGGGTGCGCAGTGGACGATTCATTATTGAGACTCCGCCCACAGGGTTTATGGCGCCTACGCTCGATAGGCCTTTGCCGGGTGCTCAGGTTGGGCTTGAGCCTATGCTGGCCGGGCGCGGTGTGGCTGGCGCGGAACTCTTTCTCCTCCACAATGGCAACACAGAATCACTGACGCATGTCAATGCGCAGGGATGCTGGTCTGCACGTCTTCCTGAGCTTGCGGTGGGTAAGTTCACGTTTGCGATCATTCAGGCTCGCCTCAATTTCTGGTCTGCACCATTGACGCCAGATGTCACCGTGGATGTCATTCAAGTCAACGACAACTTCGCCGCACCCACGGTTGAGTTCCCGACGCCTGGTTCTACCGTTGACGCTCGTTTCTGGCTCAGTGGCAAAGGCATGCCAGGGGCAATAATCAATGTGCACAAATCACTACACGGTGCGACGGTGTACGCCAGCGTCTTGGTTGATGCTTTCGGAAACTGGCGTGCGTGCGTAAATCAGGCGATACCTGTCGGAATATTCAGCCTGACCGTCCGGCAACTTCTAGACGGAAAAAGTTCTGCGTTTTGCGATGACGTCGTGGTCACTGTCAACGACGCACTTCCAGTTCCGTTTTTCGACAACACCCCCGTCGGTTCGCAGATTGCACCCGTAACCCGAATCTATGGGACCGGGTTCCCAGGTGCAAAAGTCGTCCTGCACAAATCCGGTGATGCTTCTACCGTTTGGGGCGAGGGTGAAGTTAATGCCAAGGGCTACTGGGCGATCTGGACAAAATCCTTGCCACTGGGGCCTTTCACGATGACAGCGAAACAGGTGAAAGGAACGCTTAACAGTGGATGGATGCCCCAGCGTGCGTTGACCGTAGTGAACGCGGGGTAAGGGGTTCACGGGAAAAGCCGAAGGCTGCGAAACAACGGCCGCCTTCGGCATCGCCTACGCGGATCAAAACGCAGCAGCCACACGCCCAGCATCAAACCGCGCAACCACCTGAACACCCTGCCGTGAATCACCTGAAACGGATACGCGGCAATGATCGCCGCCATCGGCAGCATTGGCAGCAGATACCGCGCTTTCTTCGCCTGTGGAATTGACACAATCACCGCCCCGGCAATCGCACTCGGCGCCCAGGCAGTGAAAGCGTTGACCGTGCCAAACGGTAACGACAACAGCCAGATAAACAACGTCGACAGCACCGAATAATCGGCATACGGCTGACCATACGTGGTCGGAAACACCGTCGGCCCATGGCGCAGCATTTCCTGCGCAAACAACACAAACCGCGAGTCAAAACCAATCGGCGCCTGCCCATAGACCCCGGCCATCAGCAATAAAAACGCCAGCAGTCCTGCGATCAGGGCCTGCCGGCGAATCTCAGGCGAAAACGTGATCAAGCGACGTCGGATGCGTGCGGCCATTGTTGCAGCGGGATCGGCAATTTGCGCGATTCGCCACGGCCCATCGGGAAGTACTGGATACCGTTGCGCTCCAAGCGCTCGGCGTCGTACAGGTTGCGACCGTCGAAGATCACCGGATTGTTCAGACGCTGTTTGATCAGCTCAAAATCCGGTGCCTTGAACTGCTGCCATTCGGTGCAGATGATCAGTGCATCGGCGCCCGGCAATACCGATTCCGGGGTGCCCATCAGCATCAGTTTCGATTCGTCCGGATAAAGGTTCTGGGTTTCCTGCATGGCTTCCGGATCGAACGCGCGCACGCTGGCACCGGCGGCCCACAATTCCTCCAGCAACACACGGCTCGGCGCATCGCGCATGTCGTCGGTGTTCGGTTTGAACGCCAGGCCCCACAGGGCGAAAGTCTTGCCGCGCAGTTCGCCTTGATAGAACGCATTGATGCGTTCGAACAACTTGTGTTTCTGCCGCTGATTGATCGCCTCGACCGCTTGCAGCAAATCGCTGGAGCAATGCGCTTCTTCGGCGCTGTGGATCAGCGCGCGCATGTCTTTCGGGAAGCACGAACCGCCATAACCGCAACCCGGATAGATGAAGTGATAACCGATGCGCGTGTCGGCGCCGATGCCTTGGCGCACCGACTCAATGTCGGCGCCCAAGTGTTCGGCGAGTTCAGCGATCTGGTTGATAAAGCTGATCTTGGTCGCCAGCATGCAGTTGGCGGCATATTTGGTCAGTTCAGCGCTGCGCAGATCCATGAACATGATGCGGTCATGGTTGCGGTTGAACGGCGCGTACAGATCGCGCATCACGTCGCGCACGTCATCACCGTCACAGCCGATGACGATGCGATCGGGGCGGCGGCAGTCAGCGACCGCCGAGCCTTCTTTCAAAAACTCAGGGTTGGAAACGATATCGAACTGCAGCAGCCGACCGACCTTGATCAGCGCTTTCTCGATGTGCGCGCGCAAGGTATCGCCGGTGCCCACCGGTACTGTGGATTTCTCCACCAGAATCAGCGGCTGCTCACGATGCCGGGCAATCGCATCGCCCACCGAGAGCACGTAACGCAGATCCGCCGAACCGTCCTCGCGTGACGGCGTTCCCACGGCAATAAACGCCACCCGACCGTGCTGCACCGCGAGTTTCTCATCGGTGGTGAACAGCAGGCGTTTGGAATCGAGGCCTTCGCGCACCAGGCTGGCCAGCCCCGGTTCAAAGATGCTCACGTGGCCCTGACGCAACAGGTCGACCTTCTTCTGGTCGACGTCCATGCACACGACATCATGGCCAACCTCGGCCAATACCGCCGCTTGCACCAGACCGACGTAACCGCTGCCAAATACTGTGATTTTCATGGAGCACTCCTGAGTGCAGGCGCACGAGCCGGACGCGTGTTGATGGTGATGACCCCGAGCATGACCAACGCCACGCCCAGCGATTTAGTGAAACTGAAGGATTCGTTGAACAGCGGCAGACTGGCCGCCAGCAGGTACACCAGCGCGTAGCTGATGCTCAGCAGCGAATAGGCGCGGCCCAGCGGCAAGTCGCGCAAGGCGAGCAGCCAGCACAACATTGATAAGGCGTAGGCAAAAATCGCTGCGACAACTACGGCCAAGGCACGCAGGTCGAGGCTGTCGAATGCCAGCCATTGTTCCGGTGTGGGCAGGCGCGTCATGCTCCAGCGCATTGCCAGTTGCGCGGCGCTGACCAGCAAAACGCTGCCGAGGGCGAAAGTGATGCCACGACGTTGATTCATGACTGTTGCCCCAGCAGAGCCACGCCGCCGATGACCAGCGCGACACCAAGCCAATGCTGGCGGTCGATCGGTTCACGGAAAACGAAGCGCGCAATCAAAGTGATCAGCACGAAGTTGAGGCTGAGCATCGGATAAGCGATGCCGACTTCAATGCGCTGCAACACCAGCAGCCAGACCAACAGGCCCGAGCCGAGGGCGAGCAGGGCCAGCCATAACCACGGCGAGCGCAGTTTGGCGGTCAACGAAGAATCGCCGCGCCAACTCTCCACGGCGTACTTTTGCGCGACCTGTCCCAGACAGGTCAGCAGGCAAGCGGCCAACAGCAGCAACAGGCTCATGACGCCTCCTTGGGCAGAATCATGATCACCAGGTTGCCCTGCTCGTAGCGGACGCCGTCCTTTGGCAATCTGTCGATTTCGTCCAGTTCGTCCTGCCCCTTGACGCGCATCACCACGCCGACCGAACCGCTGCGGCGCGCCTCGCGCATCCACTGTTGCACTTGATCGGGATCGACCCGCTGTTGAATGCCGTCAGGATAGGCAAGGCCATATTTCAATTCGCCTATCGTGTTGTACAACGCGACTTGCGGGGTTTTCAGACGCCAGGCCAGTGCAGCGGCGGCACCCAGATCATTGCTCAGCAGATGATCGGTCTGAGCCAGTTCAGCGACGTGATGTTTGATGAATTGATCGGGCATCTTGTTGGCGACCACCGATTTCGGCAGCGCCGCCGGCAGTACCGCGATCAGCAACAGGCTGCCGAACGCCGGTGCGGCCCAACATTGCAGCGGCAGAAAGGCTTGCAGCAGGTTGGCGATGATCCAGCCGATCAGCCCGATAAACACCAGCACCAGACTGTGCAGTTCGTGGTCGTACAGCGGCCGGTTCAGTTGCAGGTACACCAGCGCAATCAGCGTGACGATGCCCAACAGCAGATTGAGCAGGCCGTTCAAGCCCAGCGCTCGACCCTGTTCCAGCCGTAAACGGTCGGCCAACGCATTGCCCAACAACAGCGCCATCGGCAGCAGGCACGGCAGAATGTAGGTCGGCAACTTGCCGTTGCTCAGGCTGAAAAACAGCAGCGGCATCAGCAGCCACAGCAACAGAAACACCACGGGGGGCTGGGCGCGTGTCTGCCATGCCTGCTTGAACGTTGTCGGGATCAACCCGGCCCACGGCAGACTGAACGCCAGCAGCAGCGGCAGGTAAAACCACCACGGCGCATCGTGCTGGGCGTCGTCACTGGCAAAACGGCGGATGTGTTCATGCCAGAAGAAGAACCGCCAGAAGTCGGGCTCTTGCGCATGCACCGAGAGCACCCACGGCAAACTGATGAGGATCGCGATGGCAATCGCCACCGGGCCGTATGTCAGCAGTTCCCGCCAGCGCTTTTGCCAGAGCATCCACGGCAGGGCGATCAACACCGGCAACAACCACGCGAGAAAACCCTTGGTCATAAAACCCATGCCGCACGCCAGCCCCAGCACTGCCCAGGCCAGCATGCGTTTGCCATTGGTTTGACTGTCGACGGCAAACCACAGCGCCACCAGACTCAGGTTGACCCAAAAGGTGAACTGCGGATCGAGGTTGGCGTATCCCGCCTGGCCGGCAACGATGGTGAAACTCATGTAGAGCAGGGCGCAGGCAAAGCTCTTGCGTGGCTCATTCCACAAACGCCTGGCGATCAGATAACAGAGCAACATGCTCAACCCGGTGCTCAGCGCCGAAACGAAGCGCACGCCGAACAGGTTCTGTCCGAACACATTCTGCGCGAGCGCGATCATCCAGTAGCCGGCAATCGGCTTCTCGAAATAGCGCAGGCTCATAAAGTGCGGCGATACCCAGTTGCCGCTCAGCAGCATGTCCTGACTGATTTGCGCGTAGCGTGTCTCATCAGGAATCCACAAACCGTGCGAGCCCAATGGCAGCAGATACGCCAGCAAGCAGATTCCCAACAACAGCAGCAGCGGCAATGCCCAGCGTTTAGTCATGCGCCTTGCACTCCCAGCCAGCCTTCACGGCCATCGAGAGTGCCGCGCTGTACGCGACCCACGGGCAAGGTGTTGAAGAACTCGGGCAGCAAGTCGCCCAGCGGTTTGAAGTCGATACCTCGCTGGCGCGCATCGGCCAGCAAGTGACGAAAATCCTCAGCCATCAGAATCCCTTCTACTTCGGCATGAATGGTGTAGACGTTGAGCATTTCCGGGCGAAACCGCTCAAGGATGAACGCGTTGAAATCCTGCGCGGCGACAGCAGGGCCGACCACCTCATCGAAGGTCGGCAGATCCACCGGTATCTGCGGCGTGCCGGGCGTGCCGTCCGCCAACAACGGACGGAACAGCTGCGACCCCCGGCAATCGCTGTTGTAGCGAAAGCCGAAGGCTTGCTTGGCCTCGATCACACGCTCGTCGGCGCGCCAACCGGCGGCGGCGGAACAGGTGATTTTCTCGCCAAGGATGTCGCTCAAGGTGTCGACGCCCTGACTAATCTGCTCGATCAGTTGCGCGTCGCTCCAGCGCCCGGCATTCGCTTGCCAACCGTGGTGATCCCACGCGTGCAGACCAACTTCATGACCGGCGTCACGGGCCTGACGCATCAGGTGCCCGAGCTCGCGGCCAATCGGTTTGCCCGGCCACGCGGTGCCGGCCAGCAGAATGTCCCAGCCATACAGGCCGGCGGCATTGGAACGGAGCATCTTCCAGAGGAACTGCGGGCGGATCAGGCGCCACAGATGCCGGCCCATGTTGTCCGGGCCGACACTGAAGAAAAACGTCGCCTTGATCTGCGCCTCTTCGAGCATTTCCAGCAAGCGCGGCACTCCTTCACGGGTGCCGCGAAAGGTGTCGACGTCGATACGTAGACCGGCCTGCATCAATGCTTGTCCGCGATTTCGAGCATGGCTTCACGGAGGAAGAAATCCAGCGTATTACCAATGGTCTCGCGCATTTCCACGGTTGGCGTCCAGTCGAGCAGGCGCTTGGCGTTGGCGATGCTTGGCTTGCGGTGTTCCACGTCCTGATAACCGGCGCCGTAGAACGCCTTGCTCTCGACGTCGCGGAAGCCGGCGAACGGCGGGAAGTTACTGCGCAGCGGATGCGCTTCGAACTGAAGCAGGAGCTCTTCGCCCAACTGACGAATACTCGCTTCGTTGTCCGGATTGCCGATGTTGATGATCTGGCCGTTGCAGACGTCGTTGTCGTTATCGATGATCCGCGCCAGTGCTTCGACGCCGTCAGCGATGTCGGTGAAGCAGCGTTTCTGCTCGCCACCGTCGAACAGACGAATTGGCGTGCCTTCGACCAGGTTGAGGATCAGTTGGGTGATGGCGCGGGAACTGCCGATACGCGCCGAATCCAGACGATCAAGGCGCGGGCCCATCCAGTTGAAAGGACGGAACAGGGTGAAATTCAAACCCTTGGCGCCGTACGCCCAGATCACGCGGTCGAGCAGTTGCTTGGACACGGAGTAGATCCAGCGCTGCTTGTTGATCGGGCCGACCACCAGGTTCGAGGTGTCTTCGTCGAAATGCTTGTCCTGGCACATGCCATAGACTTCCGAGGTCGACGGGAAGATCACGCGCTTGTTGTACTTGACGCAGTAGCGCACCAGTTTCAGGTTTTCTTCGAAGTCGAGCTCGAACACGCGCAGCGGGTTGCGGGTGTATTCGATCGGCGTGGCGATGGCCACCAGCGGCAGAACCACGTCGCACTTCTTGATGTGGTATTCGATCCACTCGGAGTGAATGCTGATGTCGCCTTCGACGTAGTGGAAATGCGGGTGGCTGCGCAGACGGTCGATGGCGTCGGAACCGATGTCCAGACCATAGACTTCGTAGCGATCATCACGCAGCAGACGCTCGGACAAGTGATTGCCGATAAAGCCGTTGACGCCAAGGATCAGCACGCGCGTGCGACGTGGCGCACGACCGGATTCAGCGCCGCGCAGCAGCGAACCGTCGACCAGACCCAACTCACTGGCCAGTTGCGGGCCGCTGAGGAACAGGCCGTTGTCGTTGCGCTGGCCGGAGAGAATCACCAGCGAATCTTCACCGCAGGCAATGCGCAGCGGATCGACACTGATCACCCGGCCCGGCGCCTGACCGTCGTTGCCTTTGACGACTTCGGCACTCCACACGATCAGCTTGTGCTCGCCCACAGCGCAGAACGCGCCCGGATAAGGCTGGGTGACGGCGCGCACCAGATTGAACAGTTGCTCAGCAGGTTTGGCCCAGACCAGTTTGCCGTCCGCCGCCGTGCGACGACCGAATACCGTGGCTTGCGATTCGTCCTGCGCGGTTTCGCTGGTCTTGCCTTGCAACATCGCTGGCAGGGTGTCACGCAACAGATCGGTCGCGGCGATACGCAGTTTGCCGTGCAGGCTCAGCGCGGTGTCGCTGCGCTCGATGGCCACGCGTTGTTGCGCGACGATGGCGCCGGCATCGGCACGTTTGACCATGCGGTGCAGGGTCACACCGGTTTCGCTTTCGCCATTGACCAGCACCCAGTTCGCCGGAGCGCGGCCACGGTAGCTTGGCAGCAACGAACCGTGCAGGTTGAACGCACCTTTTTTCGCGGTGGTCAGCAGCTGTTCGCTTAGCAGGTTGCGGTAGTAGAAGGAGAAAATGTACTCAGGGTTGAGCTTGGCAATCCGCTCGATCCACAGTGGGTGGTTAACGTCTTCCGGCGCATGCACCGGGATGCCTTTGCTGGCGCACAATTGCGCGACTGAGGCGTAGAAAGCGTTCTCTTTCGGGTCGTCGGCGTGAGTGAACACGGCGGCAATGTCGTAGCCGCTGTCGAGCAAGGCTTGAATGCCGGCGCAGCCAATATCGTGGTAGGCGAAGACAACAGTTTTTGCGCTCATGAGAGAACCTGACCGGTAGTAGAAGTAGAAGAAAGACCATCAACCGTGATCGCAGGCGCCGGGTGGGAAGGGTGGCTGCGCAACACTTTTTCAATGAAGAAACGCGGGCGGGCGCGCACGTCGCTGTACATGCGCCCCAGGTATTCGCCGAGCAGGCCCATGCCGATGAACTGGCCACCGGTGAACACGAACAGCACCGCGAACAGTACGAACATGCCGTCACCGGCCCATCCGGCACCGAACACCAGACGCAACACAATCAACGCCGCAGCGAATAACACGCCGAGACCGGCCATGGCGAAACCGACAATGCTCAACAGGCGCAGCGGCGTGGTGGTCATGCAGGTGATCAAGTCGAACATCAGGTTGATCAAACGCATCGGGCTGTATTTCGAATCACCGTGTTCACGCTCGGCGTGGGCGACGACGATTTCGGTGGTGTGGCGGGCGAAGCTGTTGGCCAGAATCGGGATGAACGTGCTGCGTTCACGGCAGGCGAGCATTGCGTCGATGATCGTGCGGCGGTAAGCGCGAAGCATGCAGCCGTAGTCGCTCATGGCGACGCCGGTGGAGCGCTGCACGGCGAGGTTGATCAGCTTCGATGGGTAGCGGCGCAATGCCGAATCCTGACGATTGCCGCGCACGGTGCCGACCACGTCGTAACCTTTTTCCGCCTCGGCGACCAGACGCGGAATTTCTTCCGGCGGGTTCTGCAGGTCGGCGTCGAGGGTGATCACCACATCGCCTTTGCATTGTTCGAAGCCAGCCATGATTGCCGCGTGCTGGCCGTAGTTGCGGTTGAGAATGACCGCCACGAACGGGCTGTCTTCGCGGGTCGCGGCTTCCTCAAGAATGTTGGCGGATTCGTCTCGGCTGCCGTCGTCGACGAGGACAATTTCATAGTCGTGACGCAGCATCCGGCACGCCGCTTCGGTGCGGCGCAGCAGTTCCGGGAGGCTGTCCTGTTCGTTGTAGACCGGGATGACGATCGACACGCAGCGAATCGGATAGGGTTTCACAGGCGTTTATCCATGAGGGTGGCGATGGCCCCGACCACGCGATCAAGGTCTTGATCGCTCATGTCGGGGAACAGCGGAATCGAGCACAGCCGTGCCGAGTTCCATTCGGTGTTGGGCAGGTATAAATCCGGGTCACGCTGGCGATACCAGGTGTGCAGGTGGGTGGCGATGAAATGGATGCCGGTGCCGATGCCCTGATCCTGCAAGCCCTTCATAAAGGCTTCGCGATCCATGCCGCAGCGCTCGCTGTCGATGCGCAGGATGAACAGGTGCCAGGCGTGCTGTTGTGCGTAGGTGGGCAGGGCCAGTGGCTGCACCGGCAGGCCTTCGAGTTTTTGCCGGTAAGCCGCAGCGAGTTCGGTGCGGCGCGCATTGATCTCGTCCAGCCGTTGCAGCTGTACCAGCGCAATCGCGGCGTTGATGTCGGCGAGGTTGTATTTGAAACCCGGCTCCATCACTTGTGCCTGCGGCTTGCGGCCACCGGTCAGGCGATCGTAGGCGTCAACGCCCAGACCGTGGAACTTGAGCATGCGCACACGGCTGGCCAACGCTTCGTCGTCGGTGACGAACATCGCGCCTTCGGCACAGGTCATGTTCTTGATCGCGTGAAAGGAGAAAATCGCTGTGCCGTGCGAGCCGACATGACGACCTTTGTAGCGAGTGCCCGCTGCGTGGGCGGCGTCTTCGATGATCGCGATGCCATGCTTCTCGGCCAAGGCGTACAGCGGATCGAGGTCAAATGCCGCGCCGGCGTAATGCACCGGGATGATCGCTTTGGTGCGTGGGGTGATCGCCGCTTCGATACGTGCTGCGTCGGTCATCAGCGTGTCGCGGTCGACGTCGACAAATACCGGTTTGGCGCCAAGCAACGAGATCATGTTGGCGGTCGACACCCAGGTTTGCGAAGGCGTAATCACCTCATCACCGGGGCCGATGCCTAACGCGAGTAAAGCGATGTGCATACCACCTGTGGCCGAGGAAAGTGCAACGGCGTGACGGCAACCGATATAGTCTGCGAACTGTTCTTCCAAAGCCTGGTTTTTAGGCCCGGTGGTTATCCAGCCCGAACGTAATACTTGTTCGACGGCGGCTATTTCTTCTTCACCGATACTCGGACGCGAAAACGGCAGCAACGCTTGACTCATAAGAACCTCGAGGCGACAGCCATCCTTCAGCCAATTGACTGAAAAACACGGGATTTCAATGGTTTGGAAGACCGCCCGGGGAATGCCTGATTGACTTTTATGCCCACGGACGGCAGGTTGTAGGCCTTTCGGGGCAACCTGTTGTAATTAAGGTTATGCCGGTTTTTGTGAAAGGAACATCAAAAAGCGGTCGGCAAATCGTCTATCGTTGAGCCGTACAGCCGCCGTTCAGACTTCTTCCATTCATCGGCACTTTTAATAGAAAAGTCCTACGGAAGAGTCGTTCCTTATATAAGTTTCTTTGCACTTTTAAGTTGTTTTGTTGAACCGTTTTCTATTCAAGGCCGTTTCGTTTGATTGACTTGTCGAGTATTGAATCCACCCCGTCCAACATTAATCCGCTGACGTTGTATCTGGCACGGCTGGCGCCTTCCAGCCAGTTGACCATGCGTTATATTTTGCAAGATGCGGCTGACCGCCTCGGTTTCGAAGAAGTGAACATCGAGGAAATCCCTTGGCATGCACTGCAACCTGAGGATGTCATCGCGCTAGTCGCCGCATTGCGCGCCGACAACTACGCGCCGAATACGTCTTCGCTGTATGTAAACGCGGTGCGCGGTGTGATGAACGAAGCGTGGCGCATGAGCCTGATCACGCAGGATCATCTGTTGAAGATGCGTTCGGTCAAAGGCATCGCCGGCACGCGGTTGTCGCAGGGCCGCAATCTCAAACGCACGTTGATTCACGAGTTGATGGAAGTCTGCGCTGCGGATCCACGCCCGCAGGGTCTGCGTGATGCTGCCGTGATTGCCTTGTTGTACGGCACCGGCATGCGCAAGTCGGAGTCCGTGGATCTGGATTTAAACCAGGTCGACTTCCGCGAGCGCAGCCTGACCGTTACCGGCAAGGGCAATAAACAACTGATCAAGTACGCGCCGACCTGGGCGTTCGCCAAGCTCAATGCCTGGCTGGAATTCCGTCGCGAGCAGCTCAAGGAAGGCGAGAGCGATGATGCGTTTCTGTTCAATCGCATCCGCCGTGGCAGCCACATCACCCGCGAGCGCATCACCAAACACGCGATCTATTACATCGCCCGTCAGCGCGGCACGCAGGTCGGGGTGAAGATCATGCCTCACGACTTCAGACGTTCATTCATTACGCGGGTCATCGAGGAGCATGATCTGTCGATCGCGCAGAAACTGGCGCATCACAGCAACATTCAAACCACCGCCAATTACGACGTGCGCGACGACAATGAACGTCGCCGCGCCGTGGATCGCTTCGACCTCTGATCAGGGCGAGTGGGGGTCAGGAGGAGGGTGGGCAGCCGCGTGAGCTGACGGCAGCCTGGGTGATTTGCGCCGCGAGGCGTTTGACGTTGTTTTGCTGCGCGGCCACCAGTTCGTCGATGCTCGGCCCGGATGGCGTTTGCAGGACTGAACGGCACGTCAGCAAGGCGCTGTCGGTCGCCCCCAGCGGACGCAAGCGCCATTTCACGTCGATCAAGCCGTACTGGCCCGGAATCGAATCGAAACGTTGCACTTCAATCCGCACCGATGACCGCTGTTGCCCGGCCGCGCTGCTCAGTTGATCGACCAGCGCGCTGCGCAATTCATCGGCGAGGCTGGCGCCCCACCATTCGGTTTCCAGAATTGCCAGACCACTGTTGCCTTCGCGAATGACGATTTGCGCTCGATCGACTTGCGGCGGTACGGAAATGCCTTCGATGGCAATGTCTGCGCCACTGCGGCCGGCACCGGGTTGCACCGGCGTCAGGGTGTGGAAGCTGATCGGGTCGCTGCGACAGGCGCCGAGCAACAAGCACGCAGCGAGCACGGTGATCTTCAACGGTAATGCCATGGTTTCAGCTCCTGTGCTCAATTGCGTGGTGGACCTTTGAGATCCAGTGGTGCGGCGTTATCAGGGCGACCGCGAATCAGCGATTCCGGATGACGGCCCAGGTAATCCGACAACTCACGCAGCGAGCGTGACATGCGTCCAAGTTCTTCGAGGGTTTCGCCGAGTTTTTCGCGTTGTGGCGAATCTTCGGCCAGCGTCGAATTGGCCGACTCCAGCGTTTTGCTGACATCGCCGAGGGTTTTTTGCACGCCCGGCAAAGTCTTCGCATTGAACTGCGTCAGGCCTTTGCGCAACTCGATCAGGTTGCCATCGAGATTGCCGGCAATGCGCTCCACTGGCAGTGCATTGATCTTGTTGAGCATCGCTTCGAGTTTTTCCTGCAACTGTTCGAGGCTGCCCGGAATGGTCGGGATGCTGACCGGTCGTGCACTGACGTCGAACGGTACTTTCGGCGCTTTCGGGTAGAAATCCAGACCGATGTACAACTGCCCGGTGAGCAAGTTGCCGCTGCGTGCCTGCGCGCGCAAACCATTCTCGACGAAGGTGCCGATCAGGCGCACGCCGGCGGCTTCGTCGTCGGGGTTGTGGTTGAAGGCTTTCAGCACTTTGGCGTGAGCCTGGCCAAGACGCTGCGGGTAGATGACGATGCCGACATTGACCGGAAAGGTTTGTTTCTTCGCATCGAAGTCGAGATTGATCGCCACGACTTTCCCGATCTCAATGCCGGAAAACTCCACCGGCGCATCGACCTTGAGGCCGCGCATGGGCTGTTCGAAACGCAGACTCAGGTATTGCGCCTTGCCGTTGGGGGGGGCGAGGGCGGACTGTTGATCGTCGAACAGTTCGAAATTACGGTCATCAGCGGCGACCGTGTCGTTGGGACTGTATTCCGGGGCACGGAAGGCGATACCGCCGACCAACAGGGTCGACAGCGATTCGGTTTTCACCGCAAAACCGTTGGCGCCGACGTTGACGTCAATGCCGCTGGCGTTCCAGAAACGGGTGTTTTCGGTCACGTAAGCATCGTTGGGGGCATGGATGAACACTTCGATGTTCACGCCTTTGCCATCCTTGTCCAGCTCATAGGCAACCACTTGGCCTACCGGAATCTTGCGGTAGTAAACCGGCGAACCGATGTCCAGCGAACCGAGGTCTTGAGTGTGCAGGCTGAAGCGCTTGCCCGGCTCGCCGTAGGTGATTGGCGGCGGATTCTCCAGGCCTTTGAAATTCTTTGCACGGGTGTTCGACTGGCCGATGTCGGCACCGATGTAATCGCCCGACAACAGGGTGTCGATACCCGACACGCCGCCCGCGCCAATACGTGGCCGCACGACCCAGAATTGCGAGTCTTCGCGGGTGAAGGTCTCGGCCTGTTTGGCCAGTTTGATGGTGGCGTTGACGTTCTTCTGATCGTCACTCAATTCCACGTCCGAGACATGGCCGATGACCACATTGCGGTAGCGAACTTCAGTCTTGTTGGCGGTGAGACCGTCACCGGTCTTGAAGGTGACCGTAATGGTCGGACCTTCCTGCATGATGTTGTGCACGACCAGCGAAATACCCACCAATACAGCAACAATCGGCACAATCCAGACCAATGACACGCCAAAACGGCGGGTCTTGATCGGTGCCTGGCCTGGTGCTCGCGGCTCGTCGACGGCTGACGACTTCATCCATGTCCTCCTCGGTTTATTGGGCACTGAGCGTCAGTAACGCAAAAGCACCTCATTAATATAGAGGTGCTTCGCGATAGAGCAAATGTGAACAACCCATATGTCATTGAAAATGTAGGAGCTGCCCAAGGCTGCGATCTGTTGATTCTGTTTTTAAGATCAAAAGATCGCAGCCTTCGGCAGCTCCTACATGGGAGGGATGTTAGCCGATGAGTTCGCGCAGGCGATACCAGAACATGCCCAGAGCCAATAACGGCGAGCGCAGCGCCGGGCCGCCGGGGAAGGTCATGTGCGGCACACCGCTGAACACGTCCATGCCTTGGCTGTGGCCGGCGTGAATCGCTTCGCCGAGGAGTTTTGCGCACCAATGCGTGACGTTCAGACCATGGCCGGAATAGCCCTGCGCATAGAACACGTTTGGATGCTGCTTGAGGCGCCCGACCTGCGGGAAACGGTTGGCCGTGATGCCGATCTTGCCACCCCACTGGTAATCGATTTTCACATCGGCCAGTTGCGGGAAGACTTTGAGCATTTTCGGCCGCATATAAGCGGCGATGTCTGCCGGATCACGCCCGGAGTAGTGACAGGCACCGCCAAACAGCAAACGCCGATCCGCCGAGAGCCGGTAATAATCGAGGCCGACTTTCTGGTCGCACACCGCCAGATTCTGCGGAATCAATTGCGCGGCGCGTTCCTCGGACAACGGTTCGGTGGCGATGATGTAACTGCCGGCCGGCAGTACTTTGCCACTGAGCTGTTGTTCGAGTTCATCCAGATGCGCGTTGCAACCCAACACCAGACTGCCCGCACGCACGCTGCCGTTGGCGCAACGCACTTGAACGGTGGCGCCGTGGATGATCTCCAGCACCTGGCTTTGCTCGAAAATCCGCACGCCGAGCGAAGCCGCCAGCCGTGCTTCGCCTTGCACCAGATCCAACGGATGCAGGTGGCCTGAGCCCATGTCCACCAGTCCGCCGGCATAGATGTCGGAGTTAACCACTTGCTGGCGAATCTGCTCCGGGCCGATCAAGCGGGTTTCGTGGGCATAGCCCAGTTCGGCGAGGTCGAGCAGTTCGTCCTTGAAGGCATCGAACTGCGCGGTCGTGTTGGCCAGATCACAGAAACCCCAGCGCAGGTCGCACTCGATGCCGTTGTCGCCGATGCGATTGCGCACCAGCTCCACCGAATCGATGCCGGCGCGCTGCAAATAACGCACGCCTTCCTGACCGACGTATTTGGCGAACCCGTCGACGTCATGGCCGATGCCACGGATCAACTGGCCGCCATTGCGCCCGCTGGCGCCCCAGCCGATTCGCCGGCCCTCGATCAGAATCACCGAGAGCCCGCGCTGCGCCAGTTCAATGGCGGTGTTCACCCCGGTGAACCCGCCGCCGATCACACAGACATCGGCGCTCAGATCA
Source organism: Pseudomonas sp. NPDC088429 (assembly GCF_044753305.1). Taxonomy (NCBI): domain Bacteria; kingdom Pseudomonadati; phylum Pseudomonadota; class Gammaproteobacteria; order Pseudomonadales; family Pseudomonadaceae; genus Pseudomonas; species Pseudomonas sp. NPDC088429. Next base: position 241,806 of record NZ_JBIVMX010000002.1, read on the forward strand.
CCTTCCAGTTGCGGATAAGGTGCAGTCGCCCGAGCCGAAGCGGCGTAATAGGATCGGGCGTGTTCTTCGGTGTACTGATTCATTTGTTCGACTTCACTTTGCTCCAGGAGCGGGTCATCAGACGCATGATCGCCTGGGGCGGGGTGGTAGAAATGTAGAGCTTGTCGAGCACTTCCTGTGGCGGATACACCTCAGGATTGTTGACCAGCTCCGGATCCATGAACTGCTTGGCGGCCGGGTTGGGGTTGGCGTAACCGACCGAAGCGCTGACCTTGGCGATCACTTGCGGATCGAGCAGGTAATTGATGAAGGCGTGGGCTTCTTTGGTGTTGCTCGCATCGGCCGGAATCGCCAGCAGGTCGAACCAGAGGTTGGCGCCTTCTTTCGGGATGGCGTAAGCGATGTTTACACCGTTTTTCGCTTCCTTGGCGCGGTTGGCGGCCTGGAACACGTCGCCGGAATAACCGAAGGCTACGCAGATGTCGCCGTTGGCCAGATCCGACACGTACTTGGAGGAATGGAAATAGGTGATGTACGGACGGATGCTCAGCAGTTTGGCTTCAGCCTTTTTGTAGTCTTCCGGGTTTTCGCTGCGCGGGTCCATGCCCATGTAGTTGAGCACGGCTGGGAAGACTTCGTCGGCGGAGTCCATCATCGACACGCCGCACTGGGTGAGTTTTTTCAGGTTTTCAGGCTCGAACAGCACGGCCCAGGAATCGATGTGATCGATGCCCAGCACTTGCTTGACCTTGTCGACGTTGTAACCGATGCCGTTGGTGCCCCACAGGTACGGCACCGAGTGTTCGTTGCCCGGGTCGTTTTTCTGCAGCAGTTCAAGCAGTTTCGGGTCGAGGTTCTTGAAGTTCGGCAGTTGCTCGCGATCCAGTTTGAGGAACGCGCCGGCCTTTACCTGACGGGCTAGGAAATGGTTGGACGGCACGACCACGTCATAGCCGGTGCGGCCGGCGAGGAGTTTGCCTTCGAGGGTTTCGTTGGAGTCGAAAACGTCGTAGATCACCTTGATCCCGGTTTTGGCCTGGAAGTCGGCGAGGGTGGTTTCGCCGATGTAGTCGGTCCAGTTGTAGACGCTGACGGTGGGCTGGGCTTGCGCTGCGACGCTGCACATCAGGGCCAGCGCGGCGGGAACCATGGTTTTCAACAAACGCATATCGACACCTCTTAAATTTATTGGATTTTTCAGGTGGTTCTTTGGTGTTTGAGCTGCCGCCATCGCGAGCAGGCTCACTCCTACATTTTGGAATGCATTCCCCTGTAGGAGTGAGCCTGCTCGCGATAGCGGTGGTACAGACAATGAAGGGGTTAAACGCTCAGCAGCAGGAACTCGCGCTCCCACGAGCTGATCACGCGCTTGAAGTTTTCATGCTCGGCGCGTTTCACCGCGACGTAGCCACGCACGAATTTGTCGCCGAGGTATTGCGCAACGGTTTCGCACTCTTCCATTTGCGTCAGCGCTTCTTCGATGGTGATCGGCAGGCGCAGGTTGCGGCGTTCATAAGCCCGACCTTCCACGGCAGCGCTCGGCTGCACCTTGTCGACCATGCCGATATAACCGCAGAGCAAACTCGCGGCGATCGCCAGATACGGGTTGGCATCGGCGCCCGGCAAACGGTTTTCCACACGCATCGCTTCAGGGCTGGAGGTCGGCACGCGCAGGCCGACGGTGCGGTTTTCTTCGCCCCATTCGACGTTGACCGGTGCCGAGGTGTCCGGCAGGAAACGGCGGAACGAGTTGACGTTGGGCGCGAACATCGGCAGCACTTTCGGTATGTACTTCTGCAAACCGCCGATGTAATTGAGGAACAGCTCGCTCATCTGCCCGTCTTCATTGGCGAAGATCGGTTTGCCGGTGGCGATTTCAACCACGCTCTGGTGAATGTGCATGGCGCTGCCGGGCTCATCACCAATCGGCTTGGCCATGAACGTCGCGGCGACGTTGTGCTTGAGCGCAGCCTCACGCATGGTGCGTTTGAACACGGTGATCTGGTCAGCCAGATCCAGTGCGTCGCCGTGACGGAAGTTGATTTCCATCTGCGCCGGGCCGTCTTCGTGGATCAGCGTGTCGAGATCCAGACCTTGCAGTTCGCACCAGTCGTAGACGTCTTCGAACAGCGGATCGAACTCGTTGGCGGCATCGATGGAGAACGACTGCCGACCGCTTTCAGCACGGCCCGAACGGCCCAGCGGCGCCTTGAGCGGCAAGTCCGGGTCTTCGCAGCGTTGAGTCAGGTAGAACTCCATTTCCGGCGCAACGATCGGCTTCCAGCCTTTGTCGGTGTAGAGCTGCAAGACTTTCTTGAGGACGTTGCGCGGCGACAGTTCGATCGGATTGCCGAACTTGTCGAAGGTGTCGTGGATGACGATGGCGGTCGGTTCAATCGCCCATGGAATCACGTAGACCGCGTCAGCCACTGGCTTGCAGACCATGTCGATATCGGCAGGATCGAGCAGGTCGTAGTAGATGTCGTCGTCGACAAAATCCCCGGTTACCGTTTGCAGCAGCACACTTTCCGGCAGGCGCATGCCTCGCTCATGCAGGAACTTGTTGGTCGGTGCGATCTTGCCGCGGGCAATGCCGGTCAGGTCACTGACCACACATTCAACTTCGGTAATCTTGTGATCTTTCAGCCACGTGAACAGCTGATCGAAAGGGGCATTCATAAAGACCTCGTTATTGGTTTTATAGACGCCGGGGAGGGCGGGTTTCATCTTCCGCCCCTTCCCCTGTGGCGCGTTGACGACTATCTTGGGCGAGCCTTGCAGTTCCATCTATCCACTTTAAGCAGCACCAAAGCGCACCAAAAGAGTGCGCAAGGTCACCCCATGACAACGTGCAATCCGCTCCAGGTACAAGCGTTCAACACCGCCGATGTGGCCGAGCAAGTCCGCGCCACGCCGGGCTGGGTACAGCATTACCAACAGATGTCGCCGGGCCATTTCGCCGGGCAGATCCGCTATCTGGATCTGCAGGGTGTTGAGGTGTACGAAGAACAGATGAACACCCGCGTCGAGCAGAATTTCAGCGCACCGTCGGGTGCTTTGGCGTTTTGTTTTGATCGCAGTGATAACGCGCTGTACCTGCTCAACGAAGACAGCCGCAACATCTGGATCACCCCGGAGAACTACCAGGAAATTGCCGTGGTGTTCGGCCCGCAGTTCGTCCGTCAGCACGGTCTGGACGTGGCGAAACTCGAAGGTTTGTTCATGACCCAGCTCAACTGCGGACAGAACGCCCTGTTCAGTCGCTGGTTAAGCTCAACTCTCACGAAGTTGACGCAACCGCTTGATATAGATGAAAAAGATGCGCTAACTAAACAGCTGCTTGAGGACTGTATGTTCCTCCTCGACAACGCACGCGTGTGTCTCGACGGCGGCGGATTGCAGCGCCGCGCCGAAGAGCGAAGCATCATGAAACGGGTAGGGGAGTGGGCCGCAGATTCGCCGGAAGATACGCTCAATCTGCTCGAGCTTTCCAACGTTGCCGGCGTGTCGTTGCGTCAGTTGCAACAGGCGTTCAAGGCCTACACCGGGATGACGCCCAGCCACTGGTTGCGTTTGCGCCGGTTGAACAGTGCCCACCGCGAATTGCTCAAGCGCAGACCCACGGAAACCACGGTGGCCGAGGTCGCGATGCAGTGGTCGTTCTGGCATTTGGGGCGGTTTTCCAGCAGTTATCGGGCGTTGTTTAACGAGTTGCCGAGCGAGACGCTGAAGCGTTAACGAATGCTGTAGCGGCGAAAAAGACCTTTGTCTCCTGAGTGAAGTTAATTAGAATCAGTCTCATTTGAATTCTTACTTCGCGCAGGGCCTCTCGAGATGACTGAAGCAGCGACGCCATCGCAGCAGCACCTGCACGAGCTGTACCGCGACCATCGTGGTTTTCTCGAAACCTGGTTGCGGCGGCGCATGGGCAATGCCTGGGATGCGGCGGATCTCAGTCAGGACACCTTCATGCGCGTGCTGTGCAGCGCGCAACCCATCGTCGAAATGCGTGAGCCGCGGGCCTATTTGCTTACGGTCGGCAAACGTCTGCTGAGCAATTTCTACACTCGCCGCAGTCTCGAAAAAGCCTATCTCGAAGCCCTCGCGCAATTGCCCGAAGAGTGCGTGCCGTCGCCCGAGCAGCGTTGGCTGCTGCTGGAAACCCTGCAAGCGCTGGACGAATTACTCGATGGCTTGCCGCGAGCGGTGCGTAAGGCGTTTTTATGGAGTCAGCTCGAAGGCCTGGGTTATCGCGAGATTGCCGAACGCTTGCAAGTCTCTGAGCGAACCATAAAACGTTATATGGCAACGGCTTACGAGCATTGTTTGATGCTAGATCTATGATGAGAATAGCGCCCGGTAATGAAGCGCGGGAAGTGGCGCGGGCTGCCGCGCAATGGCTGGCGTTGCTCGAGTCCGGTGAAGCCAATGAAGCCGATCACTCACGGCTTAAGACCTGGCGCGAGAGCGACAGCCGCCACGAAAACGCCTGGCAGAAGATTCAGTTATTACGTCAGCGATTTTCCAGTCTGCCCACGAAGTTGGCCATGGCCACCCTCGATCGACCGGATCTGGCGCGGCGTGCGGCCCTGAAACGGGCGCTGGCTCTGGCCGCACTTGTGCCGACGGCGTGGCTGATAAGTCGCCAATTACCGTTGGACGTCTGGCGCGCCGATTTGCACACCAGCACCGGCGAACACAAACAGACGCTGCTGGCCGATGGCAGCACCTTGCAGCTGAACACGGCGAGTGCGGTGAATGTCGATCTCACCAGCCGTGAACTGATCTTGGTACGTGGTGAAATGGCGCTCAACGTCCGTGGCGGCGCGGCGCTGACGATCAATGCGCCTTACGGCCGGATCATCGTCAGCCGCAGCGAAGTCTGCGTGCGTCTTAACGAGCGTGATTGCAACGTATCGGTGCTCAGCGGTTCCGTACAATTGCAGCCGTTACACGGGCCTTTGCTGCAACTGAATGCCGGGCAACAGATTAACCTGCAAGCCTCAGGCGCCGGTTTGGTCACGCCTTACGACACAAAAATGCCCGGTTGGCGCGACGGTGTGTTGATGGCGCAAAACCAGCCATTAGGCGACTTCCTGCGTGAGTTGAGCCGCTATCGCCCGGGTTTGCTGCGCTGGGATCCGGCACTGGAAAACCTGCGCATTACCGGCAGTTTCCGCCTCGACAACACCGATAAAGTCCTCGCACTGTTAGCAGCGAGCCTGCCGCTGGAGGTGCATTCGCGCACGCGTTTCTGGGTCACATTGATGCCGCGAAAAAATATCGTCTGAAGCCTGTCCCTTTTATTCGCCTCACCGGTCATTGCAGGTAAGTGAACAAAATCGAGAGCTTCTTCCAATGCCCGCAGTATTCCCAAGTCGTTTGCGTCCGTTGTTGCAGTTGAGCCTCCTGCTGAGCCTGAGTGCCAGCCCTGTGTTGATTCAATCCAGTTGGGCCGATGACGCGGCTCGCCGCAGTTATTCGGTACCGGCCGGCAGTTTGAGTGCTGCGCTGACTCGCTTTGCCGGGTTGGCCGGGGTCAATCTGTCGGTGGATCCGGCGCTGGTCAGTGGCCGCAACAGCAACGGTTTGTCCGGCGAATTTGGCGTGGAGGAGGGCTTCACCCGCTTGTTGCTGGGCTCCGGTCTGCAACTGCAACCGGTGGGCGATCACGCTTATACGCTGATTCCTGCGGCCGATGGCAGCAGCCTGCAACTGGCGCCGACCTCGATTCTCGGTGCCACTGGATCGAGCGATGCCGATGTGTTTGCTGGCGGCCAGGTTGCTCGGCGTGGCTCGCAGGGCTTGCTGGGGTCGAAAGACTTTATGGAAACGCCGTTCAGCATGACCACCTATACCAGCGAGGCGGTGAAGAATCAGCAGGCGCGCACCTTGGGCGATCTGATTTCCAGCGACCCCTCGGTGCGCGCGACCAACCCGGCGGGTGGTCGCTATGAGCAATTCACCATCCGTGGTTTCAGCCTGTTCAACAGCGACGTGTCGTATAACGGCCTCTACGGTGTGTTGCCGACGTACACCATCGACATGGAAATGGCCGATCGCGTCGACATCCTCAAAGGCCCGAGCCAATTGATCAACGGGATCTCGCCACGGGGCAGTGTCGGCGGCGGGATCAACATCGTGCCCAAGCATGCCACCGACCAACCGGTCACTTCGCTGACCGCCAATTACGCCTCGAACAATCAGCTTGGCGGCGCGGTGGATGTCGGCCGGCGTTTCGGTGAGGACAATAAGTTTGGTCTGCGCTTCAACGGTGTCAAACAGTCCGGCGACACTGAATGGGATCACCAGAGTGTTGACCGTGACATGGCCGTGCTGGGGCTGGACTTTCGCGGTGAGCGCTTGCGGCTTTCCACCGATGTCGGCCACACCGAACGCGACACCGATGCGCCGCAGGAACGCGTGCAGGTCGCGGCCAATGCAAAGGTGCCGAGCGCCAACGACGTGCATCGCAACTACGCGCAACCGTGGAGCCAGGCGAAAACCGAGGACACCTTCGGTACGGTCAACGCCGAATTTGATGTGAGTGATTCTGTGATGCTGTACGGCGGCGTCGGCGCGCGCAAAAGCAATCATGACTTCCTGCGTCATGCGGTTTCCGTGACCAACGATGCCGGTAATTTCAGCGTTCTGCCGCGCGACTTCACCCGCGACGAAAACGTTCGAACGGCGACGACGGGCGTGCGCAACTGGTTTCACACCGGGCCGGTGAGCCACGAGGTCAACCTCGCCGCCAGCTACTTCTACATGGATTTCGAGAACGGCGGTGCGCGTTATGCGGCTGGGCGCAGCAATCTGTATGACCCGGTGGAAACGGCGAAACCCGGCACGCCGACGCGCTACGACGCCAAGGTTTATACCGAAAACCGTTTCAGCGGCGTGGCGCTCTCGGACACCTTGGGTTTCTTCGATGATCGTTTACTGCTGACCCTAGGTGCGCGCTGGCAGCGGGTCAAAGTCGATGACTGGAGCGATGACGTCAAAGGCGACACGGCTTATGACGAAGAAAAAGTTTCGCCATCCGGCGGCATTCTGTTCAAGGCGACCGACAAACTGTCGCTGTACGCCAACTACATGGAAGGCCTGAGCCAGGGCAAGATCGCGCCGTCTACATCGGTGAACGAGGATGAGATTTTCCCGCCGTTCATTAGCCGTCAGGTCGAAGTCGGCGCCAAGTACGATGCCGGCGCCTACGCGCTGACCGCTGCGGTTTTCCGCATCAAGCAACCAGCGTATGAAACCAACGCCACCACGCGCGTGTTCGGGCCCAATGGCAAACGCGAGAACAATGGTGTTGAGCTCAGCGTGTTTGGCGAACCGCTGAAAGGCTTCCGCTTGCTCGGCGGTGTGATGTACATCGACAGCGAGTTGACTGAAACCACCAACGGCACGTTTGACGGCAATCGTGCGCCGGCGACGCCGAAGTACAACGTCAATCTGGGGGCAGAGTGGGACGTGCCAACTGTGCAGGGGCTGACGCTGACTGGACGCGGGATCTATTCGAGCTCGCAGTATCTGGATCAGTCAAACCAGAAGGAGATCGACTCCTGGGAGCGCTTCGATGTCGGCACGCGATACACGTTCAAGCTGGATGAAAAGACCATCACCTTGCGCGGCAATATCGAGAACGTGCTGGATAAGCGTTATTGGAGTTCGGCAGGGGCGTCAGATGACAGTGAACCGGGGTTGACGCTGTCGACGCCACGGACTTATTTGCTCTCGGCCACTGTGGATTTCTGATATGAAAACGCCCGGTATAACCGGGCGCATGGTTGTTCTGATCAGAATAGATTCAAAGTCCGCTGTGCTCTTCAACCGGGGCCAGCGGGTTCTGGCAGGCGAAGTTGCCTTTTGAGTTTCTCAACACCGTCAGCAGGCTGTGCTTGAGCAACACCACCGAGCCGGCCAGCAACACCGCATCCTTGATCAGAAAACTGGTCGCACCGCCCATCGCCGGAAAGCCGCCAGCCGACGCTTCCCAGGCGCCCGGGGTGGTGAAAATCAGGGTGAGGGTGGTCAGGTAAGTGACGACCGAGCCTGCGGACGCCAGCACCGAAATGCGTGGGAACCAGATACCCAGAATCAGACCCAGGCCGATGATCCATTCCGCCACACCCAAGGCGTAGCTGGCACCTTGTATCCCGAACGCACTGTGCATCCAGCCGAGGATTGCGCTGTTACTGAGCAAAGGCACCAAACCCTCAGCTTCATAGGGAAACCATTTGGCATAGCCAAAAATGGCGAAGATCAGTATCAGCGCCCAGCGCATTAATTTGATTTCAAAGTCGTTGGAGAGCAGGCGAAGGAGGGCGGGAGAGTTCATGGTAAATCCTTGTCTTTAAGGTAGATGACAACCCATAGAGAAGGATCAACGCCGAAAATTACACATCACCTCAGTGAGGGTGCAGGGTTGAGAAATACAAACAGTTACGGAAATGGCCTACAGATTCGGGCACTGCGTACGCTTAGCGTGTGCAGCCAGTCTATTGGACGTTGACTTGTGGCTCTTCTCATTCTTCGCCTCCCGTTTGGGAGGTTTTTTTGCCTGAATTTAGTTGGAGAGAGCGTCTGGGGATGGCGATACTTAACTACACTAAATGACCGTTTAGTCGAGCTATCCAGAAGTTCGGCGCGTATTCGAAGGAGAAGGCCGTGATTCAGCGCAGAAGCGGATCTGAAGGCGTGATCAGGGCACTGAATCTGGAGCCTCACGTCGAAGGTGGTTATTTTCGAAGAACCTATCAGGCAGACCATCGAGACATGCTCGAAACGGCCAATGGTTCACGATACCAGATGACGTCGATTTATTATCTGCTGGATGAATAATCGCCCGTGGGCCAGTTTCATTTCAATCAGTCGGACATCCTGCATTACTTTCATCTGGGCGACGCCATCGAGTACAGCCTGATTCACGCCGATGGTGTGGCCCTCCTTTAAAAGTGGTCAAACGCTCAAGCCCTTACAGTCCGTGGCTTCCAGCGACTCTGACTTTTAGAAATGGTTGAAAGCCCGGGCGTATTAGCGGATTTGGCCATTTCTAAAGGAGAGCAATCTTAGCCCGTAAACATAGGGCGTGGCTGAGGTTCCCTTTGCATCCTGGTATTGATGGTCTTGCCAACATGCTGATTTGTAGTGACTTTTTTTAAAAGTTGAAGCCCGCAAGGCCTAGAAGATTCGGCCAGTTTTAAAAGCCAGAAAGATCGCTTCCTGATCCCCCTATCAGGTCGTTGCTCGAAAGGGTGTTTGCTAGCATGGAGGATCGGGAGGAGGTCTCGAAATCAGGTAGGGACTATTCACTATTCTCAGCCACAACCTCGCAAGGCTGGATACCACCCTGTGAACGCTACTCAGCGCGTGGAGAACCCCCGCAATCCTTCAGTGAGCCTCACAGTCATTGACATTCAACCCTGGCTGGCTATGAGCGCTGGGAGGGGGCAACTGTCCTCCTTGCTATGCCATTGGATGTCGAATGCGGCTCACGAAGCGGAGATTACAGGTGCCTGATAGGCTCATCTCTTTCACCGTCAATATATAAGTAAAAGTAGCGTTTGCTCCCAAGCAATAGCCTTTCAAGGGGACAGAGGCGGGGCCTGAGACAGCGGATGATGAAGCTGTGTCATTTTTTTGGCAGTCATTTCCAATCGGCGAATCAAGGAAATCCGATCAAGGCAGTAAATGCGGTGGGCTGGCGAAAAACTTCGTCCGCCAACTTGAGCGGAGTTCAAATTCCCGAATCAGAACATGAGCTATTTTGAATTTAATTGTATTTGACCGATAATTGATTTTTTACATGCAGTGATCGAAAAATAATATTAAAAAATATTCAAGGCCTCATGAATACAGCGTTTAGAGGTCATGGCTCGTTTGTTGCTTCAACTAAAATAATCAATTAGTGTGATATTCGTTAAAGCTGATCTAAATTAATTCAATATTAGTTTAAATATAGCGCCAATTATATGACCGTTGACAAGCTTAGTGGTCGTGGGGCTATGCTTTCGCAATTAGCTTTTAAATCACTAGGTGCTGAGTCCTTATGCTGCAACCCATAATTGAAGGAAGCTTAGTTAGCTTTGAGGATAAGACATATCGAGTAATAGCTTGTGGAGCTGATGGTATTATCACCCTGAAAAGCCAAGAAAGTGAGCACTCCTTTGATGTGCTCTTCACTCAGGTGACTCTGGCTGAAGTAGATGAAGAAAAGTATCAGCTACACAACGATCGCCGATTGATTTGGATGGAACAAACGGAAGCTAATCCAAAAGAGTTGGCTATTGCTTCGGAGCGAGCCAAAAATATTCATGACTACTTAGCAGGTAAAATATCCAGGGCGGATCTTCTTAAAAAGCTTGACTCCTCGGAAACAACGGCTCGACGCCTATTGAAAAGATATGATCCGGAGCTTGGAGCAGTTTCTCTTGTTAGAAGTATCAGAGGGCGAAAGAAAAACTCTCGATTGCTTTCTGATATTCAAGAGAAGATTATGGAGAAAGCAATTTCAAAACGCCTTAAGGATAAGACGAAAAAGTTAGAGGCGTTTTCTTCTCTCTGGGAATATGTCGACTCTCTTAGCCATACCATGGGGGTTAAAACCCCGAGTCTGAATGCCCTGAAGCGAAGGCTTGAGTCATTCGGGCAGAAAGCCATTTACTCCCTTCAGAACGGCAGGGAGGCGATGCTTCAAAAGTTTGATCTGAAGCCTGGGATGATCGATGTAGATACCATACTTACCATGGTGCAAATCGACCATACGCGGGTAGATGTCATTATCTGCGATGAACATGGTCGCCCCCTTATGCGACCTTGGCTGACGGTAGTTATCGATCTCAAAAGTCGCGTCATTCTTGGTTACTACCTTGCGCTGCATCCGCCTAGTTCAGTCAGCGTTGCCATGGCGATGCTTTCAGCTTGTTTTCCAAAGCAAGACTTTCCGATCGCTCTTGGTGGCGGTCAGAATACTCGCCACAGGTTCTGGGGCGTACCTGGCACAGTGGGTATGGATAACGCCGCCGAATTCACTAGCCCGGAGCTTGAAGCCACCCTACAGTATTACAAAATCATCCCCATGCTACGGCCTATTGGTAAAAAGCATTATGGAGGGCACGTTGAGCGGATCATCGGCACGCTGATGGGGAAGGTGCATCTTCTGCCAGGTACTACTTATTCAAATGTGCTGAAAAAAGCGGACTACGACTCCGCCAAACATTCAGCCATGACTTTTTCAGCATTTTGTGAGTGGTTCGCGAATGAAGTAGCCATTTATCATGGGCGTGCTCATGAGGGGCTGAACAGGCTGGCGCCTTTCGAGGTTTGGGATGCAGAGATGGCCAAGAAGGGCCCGAATTATGTTCAACCTATGCCGGGGAACTACAAAACCTTTGCTCTTGACTTTTTCCCAAGCGTGATTCGAACAATTCAACCAAAGGGTGTCGAATTTAGTCGTTCTTTCTACTCTTCGGCAATACTGAGAAGGTTTGTTGGTCAAAGATTGTCGTTTAAATACAATCCATTGAACCTATCAAAGATATGGTTGCGCCAAGATGGACGGTATCATGAAGTTCCCTATTCCGATCTTACGAAAACACCTATCTCCTACAGCGAGTATTGGGCGTTTGCGCGACCGCGCGAGCGTCGCCCAGGCACACTGGTGGACGAAGAGTTACACCAGATTCGTTTGGAGAATTATGAACTAGTGGAAAGTTCCAAGGCTGCAACGAAGCGGCTCCGGCAGAATGTCGCCAAAAAAGTTACGGCCGCTGAAACCATGTCTTTCCTTTCCTACGGCGGGGAAGGGAATTTGCTTCAGGGGACGACCAAAGAACCTAGTACTGATCAAACACGCAAAAAACTGAAGTGGGGAGAGTGATGATGGATGGGGAACATTTGCATGAGAGTCGGCGTTATGCATTGGCCTTGTCTGATGAGGAGCGTTGCCAGATTATCCGGCAAGACATCAAGATCGATACGGAGCATCTCCTCACCGTTTCGAACATTGTTCATAACATGCTTAGCATCAGGCGTGGTAGTACGGAGGCTCCGTGTCTACTAGTGTCCGCCGGTTCTAATCACGGGAAAACAACCATCTGCAATGCGGTTAGGGGTATGGATGAATCCTGGCGCCATAAAATCAGGTATGTGACCTTCGTCAAAGACACTCAGAAGACAAAGCCTATGGTGAAGCTCTTGACGGCTTTGGGTATGGAACCTGGGAAAGCGGGTATTCCCATTAGTATGGTAGCCGAATACTGTATTGCCAACGATATTCGCGGTTTGTTTATGGATGAGTTCCATGATTCTATTAAGGGTCTTCCCAAGGGAGAGCAGGATGCTTTTCTCTCCTTGCTGCGAGGTTTGTGCGGAGCACCTGCTTACCTGAGCTTTTTCGTTTTTGGTATTGATGAGGCCTATAACGCTCTCGCGATCGATGCCCAGTATGTGCGTCGGTTCGAACTTTACGAACTTGCACCTTGGGCTAGGGCGGATGCGGAGTATCTTAATTTTTTGGATACTTGGGAGGAAATCGTACCTCTTGCCAAGAGATCTCATCTTTCCTCCAAGTCAATTGCGGACTATATCTATAATCAAACGTCCGGTGTAATTGGCAATATCTGCTCACTACTTCGAGCCGCTGGATGTTTGGCGGTCACATGGGGAGACGAAAAAATTACTCTTGAGAGCCTGCAGGCCGCTACTCAGTCAAAATGGAATACCCGTGTACGGCGGTCAGGTGTTGTCGAGTGAAGTATTTATTGTGTCCAAAACAGTATCAAGCTGAACGGAGCGTTGTGGATAGTTTTTCTGATAACGCATTTACGATTCTGGGTGGGGATGCTCAAACGGGAAAAACCACAGTTGCCAAGAGACTACTTAAAAATGCTGATCGGGCACACGTGTACACTACTTATGTGCCTGGAAGTTTTACTAAAGCATATGGCAACGTCGGCCTGGCATTCGCGTCAGCCTTGGGGCTACCCGTGACCAGTGATTTCATGTCCTTTCGAAATGTCGAACGCCCGCTTGAGGATATGATTGGTGGTCGAGAGTTTCGGCTGATTTTTGACGATGCAAGCGTTCACTTTGGAGGCGGTGCGGAGCAGCGGAATGCTGCTATTGATTTAGTGCGAGCCCTGATCCGACGATTTCCAAACTTAAAAATACTGCTTGTGTCCAAGCCCAATATTTTAGATGGAGCACTGAAAGAGGTCGTTGCTAAGAAGGCACGCTACGTCGATATCGGTGTGTGGCAGTATGACCAGCAGTATCGCACCTTCATCACCCAGGTTGGAGAGGCATGTGGCTTCAAGCGTTCTCAATTGACTAATGATGATTTCATGAAAGGTCTTCTGGAAAGATCTCATGGTGCCAGTGGAGCCATCATTAAATCTCTCCAGGCACTAGCGCGAAATTCGAGCTACAGGGATTGTCCTTCTTTGCCTGTTGAGTGCCTGCGTAACCTGTGGAAATTCTAATTTGTTTGACGAGTTCTCATCAGGGGCACCGCCTCGTTTCGTTCTGGGAGAAACACTACTTTCCTGGGTCATGCGAGGGCTCGCCCACAATAAGCTCCAAAACCCTCATCTATTTCGGGCGGCAATTGACCGAGGCCTTTCTGCCCCCAAACGCACGGTTCCCGGCGTCGTGGAGTCGTGGCCTTTTCCCGCATTCGAGGACATTGAATTTGATTGTGATTCTGAGCTTTTTAAAGTGATGTGTGCCACCTATGGTACCGACAGGGTTTTGCTACAGAAGCAATTTGCCTCCCGTCAGTCTAGGTTGCTTCACATCCATTTCAGGCACTCATACTGCTCTTCCTGTCTATTCGAAAGTATGGTGAGAACTGGATTTCCCATCTGGCGTCAATCTTGGTGCTACACGACCAGCGCATTTTGCGTTGATCACCGACGCGCGCTGATGAGGCCTAGAGAGACGTTTACCCCTGGTAGACGGATCTGGAATTCCTACCTCCATTCAACGGGTGAGCGGTCAGTGAAGGACTCCTTGCTTGACCGCCGGATTGCGGGAATCACAATACGCGTGCAGCAATGGTTTGAATCTTTGGTACCAGGGCAGGGACTCACAGAAGGAGTGGAAACTCTGTATGGACTGCTGCTTGCGAAGCGGACGGCATTTGCACCCGGTGGGATAGCCTCGGCAGGGTTTTCTCGCACTCAACAGTTTCTGTGCAGAGTCAACTTGGATCTGCATGAGCGCATTGAGTTCGGATTGAATGACAGTGATCCATACCAGCGCATGGGGGCTTTGCTTTTGATCGGATGGTTGAGCGGTATGGTGTCACCGGCTGAAATAGCCTACTTGGGGCGCCATGACCATTGCGTCCGCAGAACTTTACCTCCCTCACCACAGCAATTGGCACGCATGGTTACTCTGGGTCTAAGCGCAGGGGAAGTGCTGTTCCTTCAAGAGAAGCTGGCCAAGCTGGAGGCGGTATCATCCACCACGATGTCGAGTTTTTTGGAAGGGTTCGATGGAGCTATATTGCGCTCCCCTCGTCCAAATCGACCAAAGCGTTAAATCTCATGCAACTCTCTCATTTAACACACTGGTGTTCGATCCAGGTTCGCGTGTCAGATCCCCGCGCTCCCACCGCTAACCCAGCAAAGGATGCACTCGCGTCCATGTACCCCAGCGCCGACTTCATGTCCTTCCACCCGACGTAGGTCATTAGCGCTTTGATGTCCCAACCATTCGCTGAAGCCCAGGTCGCAAAGCCTCGACGCATCGAGTGGCTGCTATAGAGATCAGCCGAGAGACCTGCTTGCTTGAAGATGCGGCGAAGCAGGGGAATCAGGCTACCGGAGTTGATGCCGTCCTCAGCAAGGTTTCCCCAGCGATCGACTTTCCTAAACACCGGCCCGCGCGCAATACCAGCTACGGTGATCCAGTTGATATAAGCCTGCACAGGGCAAAGCTTCTTGAGGGCAGGGGTGTGGAATGAAGTACCCAGATGCTGGCGATCGCCTTTCGTGTGCGGCAGATAGAAGGTGATGCCTATCCCTGATTCCGCCTGTGTGTGTTCTACCTGCAGGCGTGCGAGTTCATCCCCCCGAAAGCCGCGCCAGAAACCAATCAGCACCAGGGCGATGTCGCGTCGATGCCTCATCACGTTTCTATAGTCACCACGCTCCGCCGCGAGATCTGCTTCGCGCTCAAGCCAGCTCACTGCTTGCTCCAGGTGAAGTAGAAGGAGAGGGGCCGCCTGTTTTTCTTGGGCAGGATGCAATGTCCGAATGCCCTTGATCATCTGCTTAACCGTGGGTGTCTTCGTGGGATCAGGGAAACCCTGCGTGATGTGCCACTGAGCCAGTGCAGCCAGGCGTTGCTTCAGTGTGTTGATGGTGTGCTTGTCCGCGTATTCGGCGAGGTAACGCACGATGCCGTCGCCAGTCGCCGGCAGAAAACCGCCCCAGGTCACTTCGAAGTGTTCTATCGCTGCGCGGTAGCTGCGCCGGGTGTTTTCCCGGGTGCCGGCCTGCAGGTAGCGATCTGCCTTGTTCATCTCGACCCTTCTACGCAAAACGTACTTTTTCCAGCGACGGAAATGGCAAAAAACGGCGTTATGATGTGATAAGCCTCCATTATTTGATCATAGAAATGGAAATTTTGTGACCGTTTTCTTTGCTTTCTGTAATATGTAATTACATTAAACGTTTTACACTACGATATCGTAGGAGACGGCATGGCACGCGGCGGTATTAACAAGGCAGTCGTCCAGATAGCGCGAGACGCGCTGATCGCGCGGGGTGTAAATCCCAGCATCAACGCTGTGCGCGTCGAGCTTGGAAATACTGGCTCGATGACAACTATCGCCCGGTATCTAGGTGAGCTCGGAAAAGGGAAGTCGCGCCCAAAGGAGCGCCGCGAACGCTTGAGCGACGAGCTCACCGGGCTAGTCGGCCAATTGGTGGATCGATTGCTGGAAGAAGGTGCCGAAGAGGTGGCCGAGGCGCGAGCTGAGCTCGATAAACACCGAGCATCAGTCGATGAACAGCTGGCGCAGGCACAAGCTGCCATGGCGGATTTGCAGCGCCGGCACGATAGCCTTCAGGCCGCCCTCGGCGTCCAAGCAAGTGAATTGAGCACGAGCCAAAGCAGCTTGCAGTCTGAGCTCACGCGCAACGCTCGTCTGAGCCAGAGTTGTGCTGATCTCGAAATACGGGTACATGAGAAGGATGAGCAGATTCGCTCGCTGGAAGAAAAGCACCTGCATGCCCGTGACGCACTTGAGCACTACCGCACAGCCGTGAAGGATCAGCGCGAACAAGAACAGCGCCGGCATGAAGGCCAGCTCCAGCAAATCCAGGTTGAGCATCGTCAGTTGCAACAGACTCTGTCGGTGAAACAGGACGACCTCAGCCGTCTGAATCGTGACAACGAGCGCCTGCTTAGCGACTCCCGCCAACAGGCCAAGGTAATGGCCACCCAAGACAACACCATCGCGCGACTGACCAGTGATCTCAATGCCTTGGCCATCGCGTCAGCTAGAGAAGAGGGGGCCAAAGAGCAGCTTATCGATCAGCTTGCCCAATCCCGCGAAGAATCCGCCTCCCTTCGCGAATCCGCCAGCCAGGCCGATGCACGAGCTAAGAATACGCAGGTGCTGCTGGAAACGACTCAGAGCGAGATCGAACAGTTGCGACATGAGCTGAAGCAACTTCAACATGAAACCAATCCATCACGGAGCGAACGAGCAGATGATCAACGCCCAGAGTGATATGCGTAGGGATGAATCACGCGTTGCTGGATTTCGGGATGCGCTTCAGCGGCTCAGGGAATATGCGATTGCTGGACATCTGCAGCTACGGGGAAAGCGGTGCTCTGGTGAATACTTTTCGAAGGACGGAGCTGTGGCGAGTTTGCGCGAGAGATAAATCGACAATCATCGTGTCTGTTATGCCAGCCCCGATGCCAGTTAATACCCTCGGAATCACTTGGTAAGCCCTGCTCCCCAGGTAGGCGCAATCACAACTTCCATGTCGTGCTCGTTCATAACTGCTCGATCTCGGGTTGTATGAATTGCTTGAAAATAGGGTGGGGCTCGCAATCTACGTCCAAAGCAATTGCAAAGTCATCCGCTGGCTGAAAATCCAGGCGGTTACTTCATTGCACAGCATTACCATTCTATGCCCTCAGCGAGCATCTCTCTGATGTCCGGCACCAGACGCGCCAAGTTGAGATTCACGGGCAAGAGGGGGCACCCGATTTCCTGGCGCGATTCGTCGCAGTACTGCGAGTTTCGATTTGGGTGCGCCATGTGTCCAAGGCCTGAATATCAGACAACAGTTCATCTGGATCCGGTACCGCTACGCCACCAACCATTGCCTTGTCATGAGCATAGTTGGAACACTTGCTCATCCCGGCAGATACCTGCACATAATCATTGTCATCCACGGTGACTTCAGACAGACGCTGGGTTTCTATGCCTTTGCGGAATCGTAGAACAACGCGTCGTAAAAGCACTTCCTCGACGGCACGCTCCCATGCCATTCGAAGGAGCACGTATGCCTCGACGGTATGCTTGCGGTGCTCTTCCTCTTCACCCTGTCTGAACAGCTTCGCTATGTGTTGGTGGCGAGCCTTGAGCGATCCGATGCGCCCAGTCGTATTTTTGCCCTCAAAGGGCAATTCCGGTGTTGCGACACCATAACCTTCTGCACGCTGAGCGATGCTTTGCGTCAGCGCGGTTACGCCGGCCGAATCTGCTTGTTCCGCCAGAATGCAAAGAAAGTAGATGTCGTGCGTGAAAACCACTACCTGTCTGTGCGCTGCTTCTCTTACTAACCTAGCAGCAACACGCTCTCGACGCTGGTGATCCAGAGAGGAAACTGGATCATCCAAGATGATGCCTCCTGTGCTTTCACTCAGACCTACCTCAGCTAAAAACGACGCTAACGCAATGGCTCGCTGTTCACCTTCACTGAGTAAGTCTTTTGGATTTCGGCTCTGAGGCAGTTCCAGCTTGAGCTTATGCAGCATTTTTCCACGCCCTGATCGACTCTGGAGGGCAACCTGGAGACCTCCCACACCTAGCGCTTTGAACTCGGCATTAAGAGCGTCCTGGAGTGACGTGGATATTACGGTCTCACCAATCTGAGTGGCTTTGGTTGAGATGGAATTTGTCCGAAGCGCGGTGATGCATTTGGCCAAAATGGCCGTGTGGGTCATCCGGGAAATGGCGTTTATGACTGCGTCTTTTACCTTGCTCAGCAGCACGCGTGCTTCCAGTTCCGCGTACGTCTGCTGAAGTTGAATTCTTGCCACCTCGTCGGACGCCTGCTCAAGGTTGAGAGCTTGTTGATTGAGTTGGTTCACCAGTGCCTGTAATCCAGATGAGGGATTTGACGGGGGAGGCGCGATACCTGTCCAGTTGTTGGACTTCACAGCGTCAACCAATTGGTCACGACGCTCCCCTAATGCACGCTCATATTCCCGACAGTCCGCCGCGACCTTTGGAGCCAGTACCTGGATTTCCGCATGCGTGGCCTCATCGAGTCCAATCGTCACATCCAGTATCGTAAGCGGTGTGTATTTCTCAACCATTGCTTTACGGCGGGCGCGCGACGTTTTTTCAGCTTCTTGTTGGATGAACTCCTCAAAGCGGGCCAGTCGCGCGGCGCCATCATTGAGGGTTTGTTGGCAGAGTGGACATGGGCTGTTCGGATCGAGCGATACGAAGTCCTGCCCTGGGTGGGATTCGAGAGCGAATTTACGAGCTGCGTCGAAAAGCTCCCGCCACGCATCACCACCAGTGCCTGGTAGTAGGTTTTGCTGTTCTTTGAATTTTTTGGCGGCGAGTTCGGCCGCCGATTTTGCTAGGAGATAGCTCTCAACCGATTGCTTGAGGTCTTTTTCAAAATCCTGGTCAACCTGTAGCGATTTGTTCAAGGCAGTGCCGGCAACCCCAGATATACGTTGCGCCAGTCGCCTGATCTGGTTGGCTTTTTCTTTGGGATTATTTTCCTGAAGACTTTTTCCAATGGTTGTGTGCTGGGTGAGCTCGTCATCTGAAACGGTGCCGAGCGTTTGAACAGCGCTTGGATTGGTCTTCGCAGAAAGGGCAGCGATCATCCTTCCGACTTCCGTCTGGCCTTGCATCGGTGAGTAAGCGGAGAGGTCAACGGAGTACTGTTTTTGCTCCTGCTCAATAGCAGTTTTCAACTGTTGCTGCAGCGCGGCGAGTCGTTCGAAAACATCCAGGCCGTGAGGGACATAGGAGTAGTCAGCTTCGTTAACCAGGTATGCGTTTGCACAGCGAGAGTCAAAAATTGAAAGACTGGATAGTTCTGGCGGAGCAGGGTGGTTATCAATCCACATCACATCGCTACTGACACCATTTATGCTAATGCTAAAGGTGGCACGAGCATTAGCATCCGCTGGAAGTGGTTTATTTGCGTTCGGGTAGATGGTTTCTGTCTGATCCCGTGCTCGACATGCTCGTTTCAGTACGCGGGAGTACCCTGACTTACCTGAGCCATTCCCCCCGTAGATCACTGTCAGTCCCTGAGGCGCGAATGTCAGGCTGTGTTCTGATGCGATTGCGTTGACGTTCACCAGGTTTTTTACGGCATGCAGTTCGATGTGAGTAGTGGGCTTTATCTCCGCAGGAATCTGATCCTCACTCAGGGGCGAGGCTATACGTCCCTCCGGATCAGTGATTCCATAAGCCGACTTGAGAAGGGCGAGTACATCCTCAAAATCCTGTTGCGTTACAGTCTCCTGTCCCAGCAAGCGTCGCACACAATCCCCTTGCCAGGTAGGCAAGCCTTTTGACCACATCAATACTTCCTGAAGAACAGTCATGGAGCCTCCTTCTCGTGCCAGTGCATCCAGTTAGAAGGCGCCACCTATTTTTCGATGTGCGCGACTAGCGGGGTGCGGGAAGAGGGCTTCGCCACGCGCGTTCACAGCCTGCTCCGCATGGTTTTGGAGTGTAGCTGGCCAAAATGATGTCGCGTTGCGATTTCAGAGTTACGCAGGAGCGAATAAAAACTGAAAGATGAAGGGCATGAAAATGCTTATTTATGCATTCTCTTCACGCCCTCGAATCCAGTCATGGTAAGGAACAAACATTGAGCCGGATTATCGAACTTCGTTTCGAGCGCAATGCAAAAGGGGATCATGGCCAATCGCGGCAGCGCCACTCAGGTGGTCGACTTGAAGTGGCGCACAGCCATTCCCAGACTGAACGGAATACGAGTCCACCTGATTCTTGGGGGGGGGAGTGAGTTACAACATGGAGCTGAAAGGTCGAGTCCCTTGCGTATGCTCAGGAACAGGGCTCGTATCAAGAAGCTCCTAAGCGTGTTCACTTCAAATTTTAGACTTCCCGTCCTGATCCGTCATTTTCCAAAGGTCATGAACCGTGGATTTTGGAAGCCCCAGCTTCTCCATCGTCGCTTTTTGCGTGAGACCTGCTCGCTTGCACTCCTGGACGGCAGCCAACTTGCGTAGCTGTTCACTGGCGCGGGATTTGAGTACGCCGCTTTCCATGCTCTCGGCCAATTTCTTTGTACCGCCCATACTCTCGAATTCAGCGAGTTCTTTCTGAACCCGCTGAAGGACATCGGATGGCGAGACGTTATCGCGTGTTGCTACACACAGGGCAAGCAACGTAACGGGATCAAATTGAAGCGCCTTTGAAAGCTTTTCGAACTTGTTGAGCGTTGGAGATGATCTTGCATTTTCGATTTGCCAGAAGTGTTTGCGATCACTGACATCTCCCAGATCCTGCTGAGATAAGCCTCGTAACGCCCGAGCAGTCCGTAGTACGGCCGCAAACCCTTTGCTTAAGGACATCAGAGTCTCTCGAAAAACGAGGATGTAGCCATGTTGCTCAGTCCGGCGCGACGGTATATAGTCCTCCTGCCGGATTTTTCGGTAGGTCTGCCAGGCTGAAGAAACAAGGCAACAGCATCTGCGTCTGCTTCGCTGGCACGCATGTCCATACGCTCATACTGACTTATCAATTTAGCTGTAAATCGAGATCAGGCCATTGATCAAGCTTCACGTGCTGTCAGATCTGCATAACGAATTTTCGTCCTATCAGCCCGTATCCCGTGGTTATGACCTGGTGATATTGGCCGGTGACATCGACTTGAAAGGACGCGGAGTGGAGTGGGCGAATGAGACGTTTGATTGCCCCGTGATTTACGTGTGTGGAAATCATGAGTTTTACAAAGGACACATCGATCACACCCTGCACAAGATGAAGGAAGCCGCCTTACCGCACGTTCACGTATTAGAAAATGAGGCATTTATTTGGAATCAAACGCGGTTTCTTTGCGCCACCGGCTGGACTGATTTTTCGTCTACCGGAAACGCAGCAGTGGCGACCCAAATAGCATGGGATTGGATGAATGATTTTTGTGTCATTCGTACTGGAGAAAACCATCGCCCGCTGCGCCCGCCCGATCTCATCAGTCGGAATCACGCATCGTTTGCTTGGTTCGCCGAGGAGCTCGATAAGCCATTCGATGGCCAGACGGTCATTGTGACGCATCACGCACCCATGCCCGCAGTAATGGGTGACAAGCATGAAGGACATTTGGGTGCTGCCTATTCAAACCGCTGGCACTCGCTTGTGGATAAAGCGGATCTATGGATTTTTGGGCATACACACCGCGCGGTTGATATCACGATGGGTAGATGTCGGGTGGTTTCGAATCCTCGAGGTTATCCAGGTGAGCGGACGGGTTTTAACCAAGGCTTTGTAATTGATCTTCCGTGAGAAGCCCACTCCACTGAAGAGTTATGGGGTCTTGCGCAGCTCTGTGTTGATAGTTGAAGAGGGCTGGGAGATGTATGGAGCAGACAACGAAACACGATCGCCAGCCGCCAGTTCAAGCGAGCTACTAGATGACTGAGCGACAGCACGCATCGTCTCCTCCGGCAGAGGTCGCTGTGGCGATGGAAAAAGATTTTGGTGTGAGCGTCACGGCGTTCCTATTCGCCGCCGTCGACAGTCCCCCCGTCATCATGGGAACGATTTATGGCGATACCACGGGCCGTTTCCGAGAGGGTGCGAGTATGCGAACTTCTCGCATAACGGGCGTCACCTTCATTGACGGTTATGCATTATTCCAAACCGTGGCGGGTAGCAGATACGTGATCGTCAGTTGGACGTTTGGCGGCGGCAATCTCTACATGAATCGGATCTATCACTGAGCGAACTTCGGGTACGGATACGCGCATCGAAAAGACTCTCGGGCTCTCCAGATGGCAACGGGTATAGGGAAAAAAATCCCTGTCTGGTACTCATCGGAAGAGCAGGGTAAAGCGAAATTATGAATACAAGCGTTACGGATATAGAGCTGTTAGGCGATTTACTTTTTGGGCCAGCGCAATCCCTCGGTGGATCAAATCTGAGCAACGATGAGTTGATCGAACTAGCCGCTGAGAGCTTCACAGAAAAGCCATTTTGCATCGTCAGACGATGGATGGTTTTGGATGTGATGCTCCCAGAGTTTCAGGAGCGAGAAATCAAAGCTCAGGGGCTTGAGGCAACGCGTTTGTACGCCCAATCATCTGAGTTCGACAGCGAGAACACGTACCAGCCTGGCGACAGCATTCTCAGTGATTTCCAGCGCGAATTTGATGGCTGCATTTTTGAAAGCAAAACCACGATTTTTATCTTGGCCGGCCGAGGGGCGCGCAAGCATGTGAGTTTGCCCACTGTAGAGGCATTGGCCGCTGACATAATGCGAGTAGAGAAAACCTATGGTTGAAAATCTATTGCCGATCCTACGCGATCGCTATCCAGAGTTTTTCTCCGACGCACCCCTGCGCGAAATCGGATGTCTGCCAGGCTGGCTGGATTTGCTGGATGAACTGTGTGGCGCGCTGAAAACTTACCTGATAGCTCACCCCGAGGTGCCTCAAGTGCGGGCGCGTCAAGTGAAGGAAAAATTCGGAGGGTTGCGGTTTTATTACTCGGGTGGCGATGCGACGTGCCGTGAGTTGATCGCTCGCGCAGAAGAAAGGTCTTTGTCGCTTTGCGAGGTCTGTGGGCGGGCCGGGATGTTAGGAGGGGAGGACTGGCTCCGCGTACGATGCCTCGATCATGTGTACGGCAGCCCTCAGTTGACCGCTCGATAAGCTGAAACATGGAATTCCCACGCGAAAGGTTTCCCTTCTGCAAGGGAGCGAACACGGGATTGAAAAGGGTAGGCGAGCGGTTCGGATTGGCCTAACGCTGCTTTTGCAGCGTTACCCATGATGGCCTTGAGGCTTTACCACGCGCGCAGGGGGCTAGCGCGCCTAAGTCGGCTTGCTTGCAGGGAAGGGAGGCCGCGCAGTAGCTGTGGGCGCGCTAAAATCAACTTTGCTTTTCTTGGCCGCCGCTTCGTTGAGATCTATCGGACTTAGGTGAGCCAAGCTTATCTGAAGGCCGAATTTATTGAACACAGCTTCTAGGGTTGAGAGAGTCGGATTCCCGCTATCGACCTCCAGCTGCGACAGTGCCCGCTTTGAGATTTTGCTGGCCAGCGCGAACCGCTCTTGGCTCACACCCAACAGATTTTCGCGAAGACGCTTAACTGCGCCGCCAAGCGTCAGTTTCCCTTTGGCGACTTCATCGGCCACTGCTTGAATGTAGGCCCTGCGCTCTCCTAGGGTCATCTCATTCATATCTACCCTCACTTCTTCAATTGAATATCCCGACTGTTGATAAGACTGCCCTTTGTGCTGCGGACTCTAAACATCTTGCTAGGGGCCCATCAGCCCATTGGTCGGTGGTTTCTAAGCCATAACCAACAATGGCTAGCGCATTATAATGCACTAATACATGAGTAATGAAGAGTGGCGGCGCATTAAAATGTGCTGAGTGCCTGCGCATCGCCTTCTCGTTGGTTTGTTACATACAACGATAACCCCAGGCACTTCTGGCTAGGGCTATTCACATCTCAGCCAAAGGACTTGTGCCAAGCTGGGGTTTAGTAAGCATTGTTGCAGTCGCGAACCAAGAGGCAGGTCATGAGAGGCGGTGAGCCGCTAGATGCTCCATGTCTCTTAGCCAGCCTCTCAGAAATCGACGCCAGTCATGGGCATAGCTACCTTCCGGAAAACGCTCAGCAAGTGCGGTGGCTGCTTCGAATCTTGTCCGCCAAACTTCCGGGATATGCTGATCCAGAACGATCACGAAACAGTGCCCATCGCTGCTTTTGTACGGCGTTTCCGGCACAGAGTCTCTCAACTCCTCAATCGTCATAAGCGAAGCGTGCCCATGAGGTTGTTCGAGGTCTTGTCGATCAATTTCATCGAGAATGCTTAGGTGAGGCTTTGCGCGATCATCACCCGGTCGCAAGTCTTCCAGCCCCCACAAAGCCGCCCGCCGTGCGCGCTCTCGCTGCCACAGACTTTTCAAATCGATCGCCATCAAGGTTCCTTAATACATCCACGTTCTGCGCAACGTCATCGGCAGGTGTGACTACAACTGCAGCCAAAATCCTTCGTGGACGACCTGGGACGCTTCAACAGGGAACGTCATTGTACGCTGTTAGATGTGTTGATCCGATTTCACGCACTGCCCAATCTCCAAACAAATCGAGTGTCGAGGCCGTGCTGACTGCGAGAGGGGCGAGTCAAGAAAAATATATTTTCAGAAGACCCCTTGAAAAATTTTTTGAGCGACGGATCTTTATATTTGAGGACAACAGAAAAGCAGCGATCTCCGCGCCCCATCTTCCACCGATCCTACTGTGGAAAACAGTGTTGTTTTTTGCTTTTGCACTGCTTCTACTTCTGGCCTTTTCTTACGATTTATCCTGCTGACGCTGATGTGTGACTGCCCTATGGGCATAGCAAAATCGGCACTTAGCGGCGTAAGCCGCTGCTATCCAGTTTGATTGCAAAGAACGAGTCATTTTTTGAAAAAATACCCGTGCCGGACAACTTCGTGCGAGTCAGTCCGCAGATCAACTGGAGAGAGCAGATGGAAGACGAGATTGAGTTTAAGGTTTGGCGCTCGGCGCAGCAGGCAGGTAGCAAGGTGTCGTTTGCACGACTGCTTGAAGAGGCAGTCTCCTGTTTCAAGAGAAACCCGGGGCTTGATCCTATCGTGCGGCTTCACGCGTCAGGGATCGGCGCTGAGAGCGTCAGGGTACTACGTGAAGCTCTGAAACGGCATGATATCGATGCGGGCCCATCTGCGGCTTATGTCGAGCTTAGGTCTCGTCTTAGAATGCATTTGCGCGACCATCTGCAATTTCACGTGATGAAGATCGGTTTTGCCTCTGACGATATGAAAGCGGATCAGTTGGAACGAGATATGGGGCTGTAGGGCGGGGAGGCGGATCCCATCAGCGGAGCCTTATTCAGCTTCCGATAACTGGGCTTCCGAAAATGTGGTAAACGGCAAAGGGCTGTTATTGGCTAATTCTGATTGTCGGCAAAAAAAGGGCAGTCAATCGATACATGGAGCGCTTAAAAATATCGCCGGTGCAGCTCATGGTTGGGTGAATTAGCGTGGGGACGAGTTGCCGGTAGCTGCGCGTAGAGATAGCCTCAACTGGCTGCTTCCGGCCAATAGGGGACGTTCAGATGCCGTAAGCAGGGACGATGAAGCAAGCATGTCGTGGCCAAAAGAGCGCTTAGTTTAGATGAAAGGTTCCGTCAAGCTCAGCGCCAATCGACAGCAGTCCGTTGATTGCTGCTGTCGATGAAACGCACGTTTACCGTTGCCAGTATTAGTCAGCGAACTGGCTGGGGTTCAGGGAACTTCCAACCCCCGGTGAGGATTTCCGAACGAGGTTGGTATAGGCGCACTGTGTAGTTCCATCCCTTCACGGTAGGCAGGCAGTTAGGAGCACTTGCGCCGCAGTCTCCGAACTGGATTACGATAGAGCCGTCAACACTTTTTTTCGCCGTCAAGTTGTTTAAGGTGTATGCATTGGCGGCGTTTTTCTGGAAATAGCCCTCTGCGTTGTACAGGCTGACAGACCAGAATCCATCGACAGGAACATCTTTCACGGTCAGCTTATAGGTAGTTGTACCTTCGTTTTCGCTAGGTGTGACGTTCAGGTACGTCGCATCCTTATCGGGGTTTCCGCCCCATGCAGAAGCTGAGCCTAGAAGATGGCGAACCGGGTCGACTTCACCCTTAGTGCCAAAGGCTTTCTTGAAGTCTGGAATGGTTGATGACAGAACTAACAGCGCATCGCGTACTTTCTTCTGGCTGCTGGCTTCCCAAGCTGGCAGTTCGAGTTTGCCTAGGCTTTTCTGGCTGACAGTGACTTTATCTTGCAGAGCGTGAACAAGTTTCAGGTCATTAGCGTTGTTTGGATCAACCAGGGTGCGTATAGCCGTGAGGACATACCGGCTACCAACGTTTTCCCGTGTAAGAATATGGGTGCCCGCACCATAAAAAACATCAGGGGTGTAATGATCTTCGTTGATGACCTGCATCGCCATAAAGCGTTTACCCGGATCGGGCAAGGTAATGGCTACCGGCCCAGCGTCCAGGTCAAAAACGCCGGAGGAGTACAGGGTATCGCGGTTGAGACGGATCACAGTCTGATGGTCGATTGAAGCGGGCTCGCGGCGATGTAGAAGCTTACCCAGTCCGCCTTGTTTAACCAGCCCAGTGAAGTACAGGTCGCTTTCCGCACGGGCGAAGTTATCGACGGTGACGGGCACCGAAGGTTTGGACGAGGCGGCGTCTTCAGAATGGGTAATGCCGGTGGCCGTCAATGCGACTGCCATGATCGCGACGGAGATAACGATTCTTTTCATAAGATTCCTTTCAAATTTAAATAGTGACGTCACGAACGCTTCTCGGAGTCGACTTTCAGCTTCGCTCCGCTAGAAAATAGCCAGTGTGAGGTTGACGGTAAAGCCGTTACTTCAGCTCGGTTTTTTGTATCGAATACCGGTCGCGGACGCATAGTTCCAGCGACCTCGGCCGGTGGCTATACGGCAGTGAAGCTGGCCTTGGCGTAGGAGACTTTCATATCCAGGCCTGAACTTAGCTTGCCAACGATTGGCACTGACCCGCCGCCCTTGAATCAGCCGTCCTACCATATGTTTGTCAGCGACATAATCCAGCCGGGCTCGGGTGGGACAATACCTGCGTTGGAAAACACTTGTCCGCGTAATCGGCCGGCCTACGCCTCCCTCAGTTGCCAATACCACAGGGCTGCAAATCGCGACAAGCAGAGCCAGAATCGGTCGTAGTTCGAACTGTCCGGACATGAAGGTGCTCTACTTAGGGAACTGAACAGAACAGGTTTTTGCATTAATCATCACTGATCTACAGGCGTCAGCTGCGGCATTTTCCATTCGCCATTAGCTACTTCTGGTTTTGGAAGGTAGATCCGGAGTACGCCATAGAACGGGCCGCTTGGCGCCGGCAACCAATTACTCTGCTTATCTTTGTCCGGGCTGGCATGCTGCACGTATAGCGTCAAGCCGCCGTCGGCATCAAGTTTCAGATCGGGAAGCATCCGGGAGTTGATGAGGTAACGGCTGACGGGATTGGCCACAAGCAATTTGCTTTTGCCATCATACATGGTCAACGACCAGAAAGCGTTGGCCGGAGGCAGTGCACCCTTGTCGAAATGCAGCATGTAATTCTGTTTTGAAGCGTCCACCGGTTTGCCTGCGTTGTCGACGAAGTAACCGATGTAGTTTGCTTCCTCCGAAGAGTTACCGAAGATGCCGATATTTGCCCCGACGTAGCGGTATAGGTAATTACCTTTCAAGTGCTCGCGAGTACCGAAGAAGTCGCCACTGGTGACCTTATGGGTGTCTATTTTGGTTTTTTTGAATTCGGCGAATTCAGCCTTGCCATCAGCGATGCCGGCTTCCAACGCTTGACGTTGTTCTACCGTCAGCTCGCTGACATTAAACGGCTCTCCTGCGGAAATGCCGATTTTTGCAAAGCGCGCCAATACCTCTTTTTCTACAGGTTGCACCGGCGCGAAGGTGAGCATGAAGTTCAGATAACGAAATAGCTCTGGGCTGTCACTCATGCTGGCCACAGGTTTCGGCCAACTCACTCGAGTGGCTGAGTTCGGTGCAGGTTGCTCGGAATACTTGCTGAGCGGCTCAACCTTATACCCCTGCTGGATCTGTTGAACCTTGGCCAGATCGTTTTCTTCGAACAGTTGGGTGCGGTAGAGGGCATAGGCGATGTTGCTTTCGCTATGGATTACCCGATCGACATTGGTGGGCTTTTGCCCTTTCCAGTCCGGGCCGGCAATCATGAAGTGACCGCCTTTATTGCCCGTGCTGCGAGTTCCCAGGTAGGCGAAGTTATGGGTATAGAGATCAATTAGCTGCACTGAATAGTAGCGGCTATCTTCGATCGCCGGCATGGTCAGCACCATAGGCTCAGCCCTCAGATCCAACCATACAAAGGAGTACGGAGTATCTGAGTTGGGCGTGACGAAGGCACTGTCTTCAGGTGTAAACACCTTCGCGGTATTGCCGATCTGGTTAAACGGAGCTTTGAAATTTGAACTCCTTTGGTCGACGGCCTGGGTGTAGAGAGTCTTATACATCTCCACGACAGGGAAACCGTACAAGTAGGCTTCCTTAGCGATTGCCCTCGCTTCGGAGGGCGTAGCTGTGAAATCGGCCAAGGCGTTAGCGCTTAGTAACAGCGAGAGACTGGCAATCAGCACGTGCGTGGGCTTTACAGTGATCATCGTTGTTCCTTGTCATTCTGTTCAAACCCGGTTTGTACGGGTATGGAGTTTTAAAGCAGGAAAAGCAGAACGGTATTGTGCTCGTGGTTGGCAGAACCTATTTGCCGAAAGTGACGTTAATGCCGGCGAATAAGGTGAACTGCGGAAGGCCTTCGCCTTTGCGCTCTACTGTCCACTGAGGTTCTACGTAGGCGTTCAGGATATTGGTGCCAGCTTTCCAGGCTTTCCCGACACCCAAACCGAGAGGTATGTAATGGGTGTCATTCTTGAGGTCGAATGTCCAAGTGGCAGTGGAGCGTAGATACCAGCCCTTCGGAAGGTTGTGAATGACCAAGGGTTGAAAGGTCGCGCTTTCGACATGGGCACGATTGTGATCACCGGCGAAGGAACTCTGGTATTGGATCAGAGCGCCGAGCAGACCACGGGGGGAGGAATCGATGGCCACGGCGGCGAGGCCTGCCTGCCATTTTCTAGTGCCTAGCTCATCTTGCTCGGCAGTCGGAGCGGTAATTTGAGGGCCTATGCCCAACTGAACACCGTCCGTTTTCAGCAAAAAGATATCGAACAGGTTCAGATCACCGATGCCGGTGCTGTAACCATTGTGCGGATCAGGGCGGGTGCTGATAGGCAATGTTGCCCGTAACAATTGCGGGACGCCGATGAAGTCGTTTGGAGCTATCGGCAGCGTGCCGCGGAGCAATGCGTCATTGGTATGGACATTGGTATCGTAGATTTTAGGCGTGTAGTAATCCTGAAGATTCATGCCTGGAGCGAGGTTAAGCGGGTTATTACTTTTGTTGGCCGTGTCGGCATTATCGGCCATCGCGGAAAACGAAGAAGATAGAGTTGTGGCCAGCAAAAGTAATGGGGCACACCGAAATTTGGACATGTTCCTTTCCTTGGTAATGCTAGGGATGCGTCATCAGATAGGACTTCAGGAGGCTATCTATTACTTTCAGACAAGTCTCCACCCATCGCACTCTTTGCGTCGAAAATTGGGCACGGAATCGAGCCGGTCACCCCCGGCTGCACTCGAGCGAGTAACCGGCACGTTAGATGCCGCACTGGATTGTTTCTAGTTTCGTTGACGCTGACTGACAGCTTCTGGCCGTAAGCGGTCGGGCTATATGCCGCTTGTTAGACTGCGGTCAGTTTATGCCTGCCTGCTGCCGAGCCTTCACCGTCCTGAGATGATCAATCTTTGTCGTATCGCTTTGGCTTATAAAATCCCTCCGTCTCGCCCAACTAGGTGCCGCCTACACGCTTGATAATCGGAGAAATTCCTTTCCCTAGCGACCCTTGACTCCATCAAACACGATGCCTTTGTCTCCCTGCGCCGCACCTGCGCGCCTTGAGGTTTTTTCTTCATAAGGTGAAGAGTGCCCGTTCACTGTTACCTATCCAGCGCGTGATCCATTTCCTGGCATAACTGGTCGAACATTTCGTGGCTGATCATGCGTTCGATCAGTAGGGCAGTGAAGTAACCTGTCATGGTCATCGAAGCAACGTAGTCGTTGTTAAGTGCATCGATGCGCCGCACCGTCCTAACCATCTGTCCCCGTGCGCGTTCGATTACTTCGGGGCGGTCGCTCACTATTTCCGTCATTGGCATATCGGAGCTCCTTTCGGTTATCGACGTTCTTCTTGCCCCACCGCAACACCGAATTCGGGCGTAAGATGCCGCTGTATATCGTTTGCCTATTACTGGTACAGCTCAGCCAGCCTAGGGCTTAAGCTCCCGCACAACGAAACCTTCGTTGCATCGCCCATCACATCGATCGTTCCATCGCAGTTTTAAGCGAATTCGCCTATTGCAGACACGATGAGGTCGTAAGCAG
The DNA here is from genome assembly GCF_044753305.1 of Pseudomonas sp. NPDC088429. Classification (NCBI taxonomy): domain Bacteria; kingdom Pseudomonadati; phylum Pseudomonadota; class Gammaproteobacteria; order Pseudomonadales; family Pseudomonadaceae; genus Pseudomonas; species Pseudomonas sp. NPDC088429. The sequence goes on from NZ_JBIVMX010000002.1 coordinate 272,323, forward strand.
CACTTACAACTAAAGCGTCAAGCGTCATTTCAGTTTTTTTCACGTGGCAGTACTGCGCCACTTTAGCGCTTCCCACGGCTAGAAAATGCTGTGGTTAAATTCGTCTATGTTCTTTTACCATTCATTGGAGAAGGGCAAACCTATGCAGACTGATTAAGTTTGAACGTTCTACCCTGGGTGCACTGCTCGATCGCTTTTCCGGATCCGGCTGGAAGTTACGATTAACCATGGCGGCTCACCTTTGAATCATGTGTGCGTATTAGGCTTTGCTGTCCCGCTGGCCGTCATTATCGCTATGTCTCTATGCGTGTGGAGCACGCTCGGACATGGAATACGCCTAGGGGCGCAGAAAACGGATAAGACATTTCACACGAATGGATGGATGTGCGACACCGAACTGCACCTTTTCGTCGATGACCGAAACTAAAACGTTCAGCCTTCGTAGAGCATACCGTTGGACGTTAAGGGAAGTTCGAACATAGTGATTCCATCGGATAGGGAAAGCCTGCTGTTGGTTCAATGTCGTATCGGTTTCTGCACGCCTCCCAGCACAGCGCCCATTAACTGTACGGCGTCTCCTGCGTCCTGCATTGCTCTCAAAGCTGTCGCCCTAGCTGAAGCGTAACTCAAATCACCCAACTGATCGGATTTCTCCAAAAAGGCTAATGCGACCTCCAGCCGCGCAAGCAGGCTGGCTAACTCACGCGTAGCGTCATTGACTGAATGAGTACTCATTTCTCAACCTTGTTGGTTTGGGGGAAAGGAAATGCGATCGCACGTAACATTTTGGCTGGAACTCAGGGAGCTATCTGTCTCTGGAAGGTCTGATAGTCCCGATCTGTACATACATTGACCATAGCTTGCAAAGGCAGATTTCCTCTGCACGCACTACATTCGGATCAATCAGATAGTAAGACGATAGGATAGACGGGCTGTCCATTTCTGCCTGACGATTTCATTCATTCAATGCCTTGGTTGGCAGTGGAATGCGTTGATCGGCGATACGAACCAGCACAGGAGGCGCGATTGCGACAGGTACGTAAAGCATCATCGGCGGTAGCGAAAAATTTCCAGTTGGCCGTCGGCATTTCTAGCGCTCAACCTTTTGATAGACAGCCCGCCTTGTAGGAAACGACAAGATGCCGGCAGTGTGAACATCTTCTTGCGCAAAAATGTAAGAGGTGTATCTCGGGTCTCAGCGATGGAAGGAGTGAAGGTGAAGCAGGGAGCTGGAAGGCGTATGCCGCCGACTTTGAGGCCTCCCATTGCTGTCCGGCAGGGCACAGGATCGCAGCTTTTTCTAAAGACTGATTAAAATTACCGATTGAACATTACGGTGGAGAAAGTCAGAAAGCTTGCCCCGGGCAGCGGCCTAGGCGGCCTGTGCTACGCCCATTGCTGCCCCTGTGTAGCTGCAGTTAGCAACCACGAAGAGAGTCGGATAAAACTTTAGCGTAATTGGGAGGGTCATCCATAGGCAGCCACCTCATCAGAGTGTTGGTCATCACATACCTGGAGAATTCAAATGAGCTTGTTCAGCACGATATTGGAAAAACTCGGAATAGGTAAGCACGCTACCTCGTCAGCCCAAGCAGCTCCCGCAGCGCCAACCACTGGCACCACCGGCGAGATAACACAGAACCCGCCTTCAACGCCGACCGCTGCGATCAGTGAAGTGGATGTGGCCTCTAAGCTGGAGGCCTTGGCAAGCCAGCAAACCGAGCAGCTCAACTGGCGTACTTCGATTGTTGATTTACTCAAATTATTGAGCATCGATAGTAGCCTTGCCGCCCGCAAGGAACTCGCTGCAGAACTGCATTACACAGGTTCAACAGACGATTCGGCAACCATGAACACCTGGCTGCATTCCGCAGTTATGAAAAAACTGGCAGAAAATGGTGGGAAGGTTCCGGCAGATCTGCTGGATTAAATACGCCTTATTCATTCATGACGTGCATCGGACGCCTACCGTGTTCCTAGGTCGCCATCTAGGAACGACGGTACGCACGGATTACCGCACAACGTTTGAATCTATCTCGTCACGCCATCGCGTCATATAAACATTCGGAGGCTTGTGGAGGAGAGGTCGTTGGCGCATGGCGATCTGCTTGCGGGGATGAGAATGGTGGCCGCTAAATAGCAGGACACCATTGCCCTAAGCGTTGACAGTCAGTACGGCATTTTTTCCGAACGCTTATCGTGAAAAGCAGGTGTGACTTGCCGAGCCTTGGAACGACCCTTGGGCCCGCAAGTCTATCTGTATCTACTCATTGGTAAGGTACGGCGCTATGGATAAGACAATCACAGTCGATCAACTGGCTACCACCGACCTTCGATCAATCAACGAAATATGGCTCGGCGAAACGCATACCCAGCTTTGCCTATGGCGAGGTGAACAAGTCTTCACCCACGAGATGATGAGCGAGGGTACCCACGATCAGAATGTCCGACGCCTGTGCTTGCAGTTGGTTAACCCTGACGATCAAGCTGCAGTCGCCAGCGTTGAGATGATCGTGCGCGAACAGCTAAAAAGGTTGGGCAAGAAAGGCGAGTTTTATCCGGCTGAGGAGGCGGACACTCATCAATAGGAATTGGAGCATCGGTCAGCCACAGGAAATCAATTCAAGACGTATTGTCGCTTGGAAGCAGATTTCAAATGAGGATCTTGGAGCGCTTAGGATTACTCACTCTGTTCAGTAGAAAAATGGGGCAGACCACTATATGGATATTGAGTTGCGCTGGGCCGGGGGGATTAAAAACTCAGGCACAACTAGTTGTAAGTGCGAGGCGTGATTTATAGTGTAGTCTTCAGGTATTAACCACATCGAGAATTTTTTATGTCAAAACTTGCCGAATTCCGTCAACTCGAAAAACACCTTGCAGAACAGCTCCAGGCGCTTGAGGCCTTGAAAGGTGATGCAGGTCTTAAGAAAGAAATTGAGTTCGAAACGAAACTGCGCGATTTGCTCGCAAAATACGGCTACAGCCTGAACCACGTGATCAACCTGCTTGATCCGCAGGTAGGTCGCCGCGCTCCAGCCGCCGATTCCAAAACCCGTAGTCGCAAACCTCGTCAGTTGAAGGTTTATAAAAATCCTCACACTGGTGAAGTCGTTGAAACTAAAGGTGGCAATCACAAAACATTAAAAGACTGGAAAGCTGAGCATGGCTCCGACACGGTCGAGTCTTGGCTAAAAAAGTGATTGGATTTGAATACAAAAGGGCCTAAAGAGGCCCTTTTTTTATCGATTTTTTCTACATGTCGCAGATTCCATTGCTTAAATCCACTTGTAGGGGCGGCGCCTTCTGCCCGTCACGCTGATAAGTTGTGTGAACTTTCGTCATACGCGAATTTCCATTGCTTGAGATTAATGCACCTAGTGATCAGCCGGGAATCGGCTGTTGCAATCCCAAGCCAGGAAGTTGAACGTGAAGACCTTGACCCCCAAGACCTCGCTGCGTCGCGCCGTTACCGGCCCGATGCTTTTTCTCTTCATTCTCGGTGATGTTCTCGGAGCGGGCGTTTATGCACTCGCCGGGACAATTGCGGGGGAGGTAGGTGGAGCAATATGGGTGCCTCTGCTCATCGCTCTATTTTTCGCGATGCTTACTGCAGGTTCCTACGCAGAGTTGGTGACAAAATATCCTCACGCGGGCGCCGCTTCGGTTTTCGCAGAGAAGGCGTTCCGGTCTCCGCTCATTTCTTTTCTCGTTGGCTTTTGCATGCTATCTGCAGCTGTCACGAGCGCGGCGGGTTTATCCCTGGCGTTTGCGGGTGATTACTTGGCGGCGTTCATCCATGTACCACCTCACATTGCGGCGCTGCTGTTCCTTGTCGTTATCGCGCTCCTGAATGCCAGGGGGATTAAAGAGTCCTTGGGAGCCAATCTGGTGATGACAGTCATTGAGCTCACAGGTCTTCTTTTGGTCGTTGTTGCCGCTGCTTGGTATTTCCGTACTGGCGATGCGGATTTGGGTCGCAGTCTGGAGTTCAAGCCGGGGATCAGCCCGATGTTAGCCGTTTTGAGCGCGGCATTAATCGCCTTCTATTCTTTTGTGGGATTCGAAACATCCGCCAATCTTGCGGAAGAAATCCGAGACGTTCGAAAAGTTTACCCGCGCGCATTATTTGCCGCATTGCTAACCGCCGGAGTCCTCTACATGGCTGTCGGCATCGCGGCATCTTCGGTACTGCCCATGGAAAAACTTGTGGCAACGTCGGCTCCTCTTCTGGAAGTGGTTCGGGCGTCAGGTTTAAACATTCCGCCTCGTATCTTCGCCTTCATTGCACTGATCGCGGTAGCCAACGGCGCACTGTTAACCATGATAATGGCGAGTCGCTTGACCTATGGCATGGCCTGCGTTGGACTTTTGCCAGACGCCTTGAGCAAGGTGCTGCCTCGGCGACGTACCCCCTGGTTGGCGGTCATCGCTACCACCCTTGTAGCAATCGCACTCACGCTGACGGGAACGCTAGCTACATTGGCCGAAACCGTAGTCCTGCTCCTGCTGTTTGTGTTTCTCAGCACTAATTTGTCCGTGTTAATCCTGCGCCGTGACGAGGTTGCGGAAAATCACTTTCGCGTGCCGACGTGGGTTCCGGTACTTGCTATCGTCTCGTGCCTGGTACTGCTCAGTCAGCAAAGTCTGGAAACATGGATGCGGGGAGGGGGGTTGATCCTGATAGGCATGCTGCTTTTTGTGTGTTCAAGAGTGGCACTGCCGGCGCGAGTGGAGCCTAGCTGATCCTGTAAGCGCGTCGCCTGTCTATCGCAGCGTAAAACGGGTCGAAGTCATAGGAGTGCGGGGTGGGCGCAGTTGTATCGGGTGCGTCCAATGCCTCGAATCGTCGATTCTGAGGAACACTGGAACACCACCCTATCAATGCGTCTGGCATGAATGCATGCGTGAACGTCGCCGCTAGCGGGGAGCACACCAACTCAATCCGCGTCCTTACAGATTACTCAGGGACGAGAAGCAACCTCGTCCAGGTGCTGCAGCAGTGCCAGAGGATCCTCGTAGACGCGGAGTGCACCTGCACGTTCAAGCTCTCCTGTGTCGTAACCACCTGAAAGCAGCCCTATACCGGTAGCCTTACAGCAGCGTGCAGCAAGCATGTCCCAGATGGCGTCGCCGATCACCAAGCATTCTTCGATGGGTACATTGAGCTTGCTTGCAGCGGCGAGGAAAAGGTCTGGATCGGGTTTGCCATTTTTGACGTCATCACGGGTGATGAGATTGACATCCGCGCTATCCAAGCCTAATGCTTTCAGATTTATTGCTGCAGTATCCATCCCACCGCTGGTAGCAATGCACCACTTTATCTGATCGCGATTTAAAGTATCTAGAAGCTCGACAGCGCCAGGCAGAGCGCTTATCTGGCCCTGTAGATCCTTGTAGGCTTTGTCATGTTTATCGCTCAGCCTTTTTGCCTGGTCAGGTTTGATCTCCTGGCCTGTCTCACGGGCTAACATCTTAAGCAGCAGGCCACCGCTCATAGCTATCTTTCTGTGAATTCGCCACATGGCCAACGGTATGTCCTCTGAATCGAGCGCGGTTTTCCACGCGAAGACATTCTGGTAAACGCTGTCAGTCAATGTGCCATCTAGATCAAATATGAATGAGGTTTGCTGGCGCATGCATGTCACCTCCATGAGCAGTGTTCAAGTAGTAGATATCGCGTATTCGAAATATTGGTTTCATCGAATACCAGGCGATACCGGCTTCAATTCTTAAGTCTTTCCAAATCGGCTGGGCCGGGTTCTACACGTTGTACGTCGCCAAGGAACTCATCTTCCCTAACGACCCGTTCGTCGTCTGTTAAACCCGTTTCTGCCACGTCTGGGACGACAGCAGAATCTTTCAGTTTTTTGCTTTTTTTTAATGAAGCTGAGCTTTTTTCAGTCATGAGAGTTCTCCTCGCTTCTCGAGATTAGAAGCGCTCAATTTTTCGAAAGCATAGGCTCTGAGTCGTTCCGTCTTTCGCAAATCTCGCAATGCTGGAGCCGCAGAGCATGAATGGCGCTGCTTTTTTTGCTTCGCCTAACTTCCGCTTTCTGGCGAGGGTTTTCGGCGCTAAAAGATTTTGTTTTAGGTACAAAAATGGTTCTCAAAGGTTTTTTTTTATTAGCCGGCAGTGTTTATTGGAAAAACTTCGTAAAGCGCATCCTCGTCCCTGACTGCGAGTATAAGTCGCGCGCCTGCACGCAAAAGCCTCGGCGGTAGCTCTGCCTATACCACTCAATACCCCAGCAATGACAACAAGCTTTCCGCGCAACGGCCCGGTGTGTAACTTCTTTGGCTCATTTGAAGCTACGAATAGTTTCAGCGGAGCTGGTGAATCCATTTAAGCAGCGGCAGGCTGTAGAGTTCCCCAGATACCAAGATGAGGTCGTAGATCGTGCCGGCGAAACAGCCTGGAAATAGGGGATTCCTGTCGAGTCCAGGCTCAGACGATTTTTTGGCCTTCAAACCAGCCGACCGCGCTCAATCGCTCAGGGCCGAGAAAAATACTTTCCGTCGAGAAAAAATCTAGTACTGGGATGCGTGTCGCCTATTTGCTCTATCGAGGAGCGCTCTCCCATCTTCATGCTTGTAGTAGGGTTGATCACAAAGGCTTCCTCCTCTGGATGGTTTGCCGTAAAGGGCGGTTTAGCCATTATCGTTCCGTCGAGTTGCTGAGCGGAAAACGGTGTTAAGCGTGCGTATCCAAGACGGCCTACGCCCCGTCGTTTCATAAATGAAAGCTCTCCGGCCCGGCGCAGTAGTGACGTGATGCGCCCGCATACTCCAAGAAATTTGGGTGAACTTCTTTAATAAAATCGCTTCCTTATTGAAATAGGGTCGAAGGCAGACTCTCGCCTACTTACACAGAGGTACTCGCCATGGCACGTGGAAGCAAAGACAAGTACACCGACGAGCAAAAGCGAAAAGCCGAGCACATTGAAGAGAGCTACGAGCGCAAGGGTACGCCGAAAGACGAAGCGGAGGCGCGCGCTTGGGCAACCGTAAACAAACAGTCAGGAGGGGGTGAAAAGGCTGGTGGTTCGGGTAGAAAAACATCGCACTCTAAGAAGGAACAGGCCAAATCTAACTCGGGCAAGAGAGCGGCGCAAACACGCAGCGGCCATGGGCGTGACTCTAAAACTTCACTTGAAACGCAGAGCAAGGAAAGCCTGATGAGTGAGGCCCGTAATCGGGATATTTCTGGCCGTTCGAAGATGACTAAAGCTGAGTTGATCGAAGCGCTCAAAAAGAAGTGACTGCAAACCAACCTGACTCTGGAGCGGAGTAATGCATACAGACTCCCTTGGTCATGATCTGGGTTTCAAAAAGCCCGTGGAGGTCAGATGAATCTATTCCAGCGCAGCACCCCTGTGTTTACCGGCGCGCTGGTGGCGCTCGTTGGATTAATCCTGTTTGGCGGCGGTATCTGGCTGATGTTGCTGCACGGGTCGCCCTATTACTTGCTGGCAGGGTTAGCTTTACTGATAACTGGTCTCGGTTTGATCAGGGGACGTCGGTGGTCGCTCTGGGTTTACGGTCTGGCCTGGTTGGGGACGGTTGCCTGGGCCTTATGGGAAAGCGGCCTGGATGCTTGGGCCCTAGAGCCAAGGCTTCTCGTTCCGACCTTGCTGGGTCTCTACTTGCTGCTTCCTCGCATTCGTCGGCGGCTGCATCCAGGTAAGAGCATCTCATCTGCAGGCAACGTGATTTTCCCTCTGGTTGGAGTGCTGCTCGTTGGTCTGCTTTTTTTGGCGCATCCCTATCCAAAAAATTTGCCAGATCAGGCTCAAACCGCAGTGACGCAGCCTTCATCGTCACGCGAAGATGCCGACACTGACTGGCGTTACTACGGCCGCACGCCTCGCGGTGAGCGTTGGTCTCCGCTCACGCAGATCGATCGGCAGAACGTCGACCAACTTCAACCTGCCTGGGAATACCGAACGGGTGATGTTGCGCGACCCGGAGAAAACAAAGATGGTTACGAATTCAATTTCGAGGTCACACCCATCAAGGTGGGCGATACACTTTACATCTGCACGCCGCACAGCCAGGTTATCGCGCTGGATGCCGTATCGGGTGCTGAACGCTGGCGTTTCGATCCCAAACCAGAAACAGGGAACAACGCTTATCTAGCCTGTCGTGGTGTGGCCTATTACGAGGCCCCGGCAGGTACTGAATGCTCGCAACGAATCATTTCTCCCGTGGCCGATGCCCGCTTGGTCGCGCTGGATGCAAACACGGGCAAGCCCTGTGCGAACTTTGGAGAACAGGGCTTCGTTTCTTTGAGGCAGCATTTGGGTGATGTGCCCAAAGGCTTTCATTTCGTAACGTCGCCGCCATTGGTCGTCCGTGACCGAGTGATCCTTGGCGGGTGGATATATGACGGCCAGAAAACCAACGAGCCCTCGGGCGCGGTGCGTGCCTTTAATCCGATTACAGGTCAAATCGCCTGGGCATGGGATGTGGGGCGTTCCGAAAGTGTTGTCAGCCACCCCGCGCCCGATGAGAATTTCACTCCTGGCACCCCAAATGCCTGGGGTGTATACACCGCCGACGTTGAACGCGGCTTGGTTTATCTGCCGACTGGCAACGCAGTGCCGGACTACTATGGTGCTAAACGCCGGCCATTCGATGAGAAATATTCGAGTTCCGTGGTTGCGCTCGATATCGAAACAGGTGCACCCCGGTGGTCTTTCCAAACCTTGCACCATGACCTTTGGGACATGGATGTGCCCATTGGCCCGACCCTGGTAGATCTGCAAGATACCAACGGCAAAAAAGTTCCCGCTCTGGTGCAAACCACTAAACGCGGCGAATTGTTTGTCCTTAATCGCGAAACTGGGGAGCCTGTTGCCCAGGTTTCAGAGAAGCCCGCCCCTCAAGACGGCTTGCCTGGTGAACCTGTGTCCGCAACGCAACCTTACTCAGTGGGCATGCCTTCCTTTGCACCACCTCAAATAGAGGAGAAGGATACTTGGGGGGTAACTCCCATCGACCAGATGCTATGCCGAATAGAGTTTCGCAGCCTAGATTACAAAGGCGCGTTTACGCCGTTCGTCTTAGATAAGAAAACGTTGGTGTATCCAGCATTCGATGGCGTCATTGACTGGCATGGAGCATCAGTCGATCCTGAGCGCAAGCGCTTATATGCGAACCTGAGCTACATCCCTTTTGTTGCACAGACTCTGGAACGGTCTGATGCGGAGAAAAAAGGTCTGGTCGAGCCATGGGATGGCAAAGGACAGCCTCCAAGGCCCAAAAAATTCGCCATCAATCCTCAATACGGCACGCCTTATGTGGTCAAGGTCGATCCGTGGCTTGGGTTATTGGGCGCACCTTGCAAAGCTCCACCGTGGGGGCAACTCGCAGCAATCGATCTGCGCACTCGTTCCATCGTCTGGAAACACGATGTAGGCACAACCCGTGACATGGGGCCCATGGGGCTGCACGTCAACCTGCCTTTTCCAACAGGGATCTTCAATATCGGCGGCACAGTCACTACTAGATCCGGGCTCATATTTATGGGAGCAACTGCGGACGACTATCTGCGCGCATTTGATGCGCGGAATGGCAAAGAACTCTGGAAGACTAGGCTGCCAGCGGGAGGGCAGGCAACGCCAATGACATACCTTGGTAAGGACGGCAGACAATACGTCGTAATTGCCGCTGGGGGTCACGGTGGTTTGCAGACTAGGTCAGGCGATTACGTGGAGGCGTTTGCGTTACCAAAAAGAGAGGCACCATGAGCAAAAACATCCGCCGTCGACTTGAACGTTCATTTGGGTAAAGACGATGAGCAGTATCCCTGTAGCGCTTCGCCTAACTCCGCGAGTGAATAATGATGAAGCGCTCTCACCATAACAATCTAACCTGGTTTTTGGCTGGCTTCGCAAGCCTGTGTGCACCGGCCGGCTATCGCACGACCGAGGTTCAGTTGGCCGACCCGGCGGTACAAGACCAGGATCCGAACCAATGTTGCAGCGACTCAAACCTCAATACTCCTGAGAACACTCGTCTAGCTGCACAGTATAATCGCTGAGGATTACTAAATGAGCCTATGGTCATGCACTCTTGATTCGTTTTGCGAACAAGTCGCCTCAGTGACTGCTGTACCAAGCTGCGGTGCCACCGCATGCGTCACAGCGAGTTTGGCGCTAGCGCTTCTGCAAATGGCGATTCGCAAATCCTGCGATCAGGAAGTGGGAAATACTGCGCTAGGTATTGCCGCCGAAGTAGAGCAGTTGCTTGATGTGATGAAAGCGCATGCCGACAATGACATGCGAACTTTCGGTGCCTTTACTGAGATCGCTGCGGCAGGATCTTCTCGTCCCAGTCGGCAGCATGCGCTTGACATAACCTTAGGTTCATTAGCCGCTGCCCGGTCGTGCTATGAGGGTATCGCGCTTGCGCAAAGCGCTATATCAAAAGTAAAGAGAACACTGCAGTGCGACGTGGTCTCCTCTGCTTTAATGATGCACGCAAGCCTTTCTGCGCTTCTCATAAACGTTGAAACTGATGCCGCCAACTTTACTCCTTCTACCCACACAGAGGAGCTGACGCGAACCCGTGCCGAATTACAGTCACAGGCCGATGAATTACTGGCATGTCTACGGAGCATATCGACTATGGCCGCTGTGTCCGACTCCGTCGAGCTTGGCTCTCTGGGGCATGACGCCCATGGAGAATGAAGGAGATTACTCCAGCTTCCTTATGAAAATAGCCCGTGTAATTTCAGTAGCTCAACGTTGTGGGGCTTCACCGATACAGATTTCAACTCAGCGTGAGTGAACCACCGGCACTCGACGATTTCTGCGCCTGGACGCGGTTGGTCAGCATCTCGGACAGTTAGTCGATAAAGGTGATGTTCTTCTCGATCAAAAACATGATGCCCCAGAAATTCGGCGTCCTTGAGCTCTAAGCCCGTCTCCTCCTTCAGTTCTCGACGAGCGCCTTCGACAGGTAGTTCGTTCGCTTCAACCTTTCCACCGGGAAGTGACCATTCAGGGTTCTCCTTACGGACGAACAGGATTTTCTCTGCGAATTGGCAGATGACGGTGCCATGTAATTCTTTTGAGCCGCTCATGATCTCCACACCTCCTTTGAGAGTGGTGATTGCAGTAGCGACAAAGTTCAATGGTTCCACTCAACTGTCCAGACCATCAGATATGCCGCTGTATTTGGGTCAATTCCACGACGAGCTGCATGCGTTCGACTACGAAGTTGTGCCGCACGTCCTCATTATGCGGAGGATTCGAAGGTCGCAATTGGGTTCCTTTGAATGCATAACATCGACCTTCAGGGGTTGTTGGATGCCTCTTCGTCACAATTCGCGTCACATTCCAAAATGTCATTGCGCGGGCCCGCTAAGAGGTACCGTTTTAGGCGGTGCGAAACAGCAGTGCATGCTGCTTGGGTAAGCGCTTATAACGCGCTTGAGCGACAGCATTGCACTGAGCAAGAGGATGGTGCCGGCGGGCGATGCGCAGCACTCCCCACAACATGGAAATTGCTATCGCCGTCCAAGCGGCAATCATGCTGACGATGGTCATTGCAAGGCTCATAAATCTCTCCCATTGCTTTGTCGTCTGTAATCTCTATTTAGGTGACCTTGAGATGCGGTGGCGATTCAAATTATTTGGGGATATCGAATGGAATTAGCTGGTTAACGATACAGCGGAAATTTACCCAACGAGGGAGCAGGAGGGCGCTTTACGAAAATGAATACAGGCGAGAAAGCTGCGCGGCGCCAGGCTTGCGCGGGTAGAGAGCATGCGTATTAGCCGGTGGAGGACGCCCCGTAGGATCTTGCGTGACAAGCTCCGAGAGCCCGACTTGCGAAGGTAGGTTTCTGGATAAAAAACCTTGCTCACTGGAAGATCGCGCTGCGCACGCGATGCAGAGGCTTCTTTACATCGATCCATTTTTTGAGGGCAAAAAAAGACCCGCGATGGGGTGCGGGTCGGTAAACACTAAAGGAGTGACACAACCGTACACCCGAAAATGTGAAATTATCGTGAAGGGTGCAGCAGCGCTTTCTCTGAGGGAATTTCAGACAGTGTTACCGATGACGTCTTCTGCGCTCGACCCCCAAGCTGATCTTCAAGCTTTGGTAGAGAAGTATCTGTGTTAGGCCAATCGGTCAGGAGACTGAGCTCATGGCTAGGGGGGGAGAGCTTCTGGTGCAAATACGCGATCTGTTGTCCTACAAACTGAGCAGAGTAAGCGGCGGTTGAGATCATTACCGCAAATCCGAGACTGGCGATCACCCTGAAGACTGACATGGCGCTTCCTTATCGACCTACATCGGTTAAATCATAATGCGTCCATTGAGCGCATCGAGCAAGTTCCCAGAAGACCATAGGTAGGCGGGTCATAAGCGACGGACGAACTGAAGACGATGCCTATGAGCGACGTAACTGCATGATGGCATCCGTAATGCCTTGGGCGTTTTTGTCTAGAGTTTCCATGGCTGCAATTGCGTTGGCAACGGCATCCCTCGCTCCGCTATCAGAAATCCATTTAGTCATCTCTTCGATGGCTGCACATATCGCGTGTTGATTGTGCAGCAGCAACGTTAGAGCATCGGCCGTAGCGATTTTTGCTTCAAAGCATTCAGGCATGGGTATCGTCCTTGAGTGTGAGATAGGAGACCGACTCATCCCGGCTGCCGAGTCCGCTTCTTAGGAGGAGACTTCTGACGAGTCGGGATAAGAGAGCTCTTCGGTTGAATTGAGAAGAATCAGCCAGTGACTCGCAGGCTGTGAGCCCGGCCAGCGGTACAAAGTGAGCTTGAAGATGCTCGAATTCAATCGGTTTCTGCGTGTCCTTCCAAAATCCCAAATCCATCGTCACGCGGGGCATATCCAACGACCCGCTTGGTTTTTTCGATAGCAAGTCGCTTGTATCTGTTGTCCGAGACACCATGAACAACGTTGAACCCGCTCATCTCGGCTTCAACGCAGTTGCGCAGTAACGCGACAACATCCCTCACACTGATAAAAGCAGCGACGTCCCTGGGGCTGTGAACTTCACCTGGATGAAATTCTGCTACGTTGGCAATACGCACAGCGACGGTCGTCATCTCGCCATCGTTTGCGTACAACGACGACAGTGCTTCCCCAAACGCTTTGCCGACGCCGTACATATTTCCGGGCTTCGGCGCCATGCATTCGTGAACTTGCACATCCTTGGGATAGCCTTCGACGGCCTGAGCGCTGCTGGCAAATATGAAGCGCTTGCAGCCTTGCGTCTTCGCGGCGAGCAACATGTTGTAGGTGCCGACGATATTCACGGGCAGCACAGAGGTCATGAAGTCAGCATTCGGATTCGGATCAGCCGCTAGATGAATCACGGTGTCGATACCTTCACAGGCTTCAAGGCAGCGGGACAGATCGGTGATGTCGAGAGAGAAGTTTTTTTGCGAGTCGGGGAACTGCGTCACGCTGACATCGGCTAAACGCAAATCGAGTTCATCGCCATACGCCGAATAAAAAGCGTTGCCGATTTTGCCCGCAACCCCCGTCACTAGAATCTTTCCTGCGCTCATTTCCGTATGTCCTCAGGGGTGAGATTCCATTCAGGCATCTCGTATCCGATGAGTATCACCCTTACCCGCTGAGCATCAAGGCGTTTTACACAGCCGCACGTAAAACCTGCTTTCAATCGAGTCAATGCCAAACTCAGCGTCATTGAGTAGGTGGATACAACCGCATTTAGGCTTGCCGAGATTGCTGGTTATCGGAATTTACCATTCCCTCGGTCTGACCCTTCACGCTGTGATCCATAGTTACCAACCGATGAATAAGGAGGAGAGTCTGCGGTGAGCACCGAGCCTCTCGCCCTTTGCGCTTATTGACGGATTTATGTAGTCAACACTGCTGCGCTGGTATCGCTCTCCGGCATTGCGATGTGACTATCGCCAGGTGTGAGAATAACCTTTCGACAGTCCTCTTCTTTTTTATCAAAAATCTTGTAACCCTCGGCAGCCTGCTCCAGCGACATGCGGTGGCTGATGATCACTTCCGGAGAGAGGCGACCCGTCTCGATGTGATCGAGCAGCTCAGGAAGGAAACGATGCACATGGGTCTGCCCCATTTTGAAGGTCAGGCCTTTGTCGAACGCGTCGCCGAAAAGGAAGCCATGAATAAATCCAGAATAAACTCCAGGTACGCTAACAATACCTCCGCGTCGAACAGCCGCGATGCATTGACGTAGAGCTTTGCCGCTGCTGCCTTCGAGCTTGAGGGTGGCGAGAACCGTCTCTGTCGTACTGCCTTTGGCTTCAAAACCAACCGCGTCCACCACGCCGTCCACGCCCCGCATCCCTTTAGTTTGCCGAATAATCGTGTCCGCAGGATCGTCGTCTTCGTCAAAGTTTATAGGAATTACGCCGTACGTTTTCTGTGCGTAGGCCAAGCGGTAAGGATGGTGATCGACCATGAAAATTTGGTCGGCTCCGAGCATCCTTGCGCAAGCTGCGCTTAACAGTCCGACGGGCCCTGCACCATAGATGGCAATGCTTGAGCCATTGCCAATTCCAGCGTTTGTTACAGCTTGATATGCAGTCGGCAGAATGTCTGAGAGGAACAATACTTTTTCATCTGACAGTGTTCCAGGCACCTTGAAAGGCCCGGTATTGGCTTTTGGTACGCGCACGTATTCAGCCTGACCACCTGGTATCCCGCCGTACATATGACTGAAGCCGAAGAGAGCAGCGCCAGGTGGGATGGCCTTTTTGTTTATGATCGCGCCCCGTCCCGTATTAGTTGTTTCGCATGCTGCAAACAGATCCATCGCGCAGAAAAAGCAGCTGCCACAGGCAATGACAAAAGGAATGACAACTCGGTCACCCGGCTGGACAGCAGTCACCGCTGAACCAGCCTCTTCTACGATTCCCATGAACTCATGGCCGAAGATGTCACCATGCTCCACGGTTGGTATTTTTCCTCGATAAAGATGAAGGTCAGATCCACAAATCGCCGTCGCGGTGACTCGTAAAATGATGTCGTCAATATCCTCGATGACTGGATCTGGAACGGTATCGACTTTAACGCTGTGCGCGCCGTGATACGTGAGTGCTCTCATGACGTCCTACCCCTAACTTTCGCTGGATGTCAGTGGGAGATGAGTCTCGAGTGAAGTAAGTTCAGAGAGAAATAGGTGCAGATGACTAGCGGTCTGCGTTTATACACCCACGCCATTTTTTAAACTTATTGTGGAGGAGGAGTGTCGACCACGAGAGCTTGTAACTCTGGTGGCTGGGAGGCCGCGTTTATGATCGGTGTTGTGATACCTGCCCATAATGAAGAACGCCAAATTGGCGCATGCCTTGCCTCCGTTTTAGTGGCTGCCGAGCATCCTGCTTTGGGCCAGCCGGTCTCGATAGTCGTTGTTCTAGACGATTGCTCCGACCAGACGGATCAGATCGTTTCAGCTTTCGATATAAGCGCAATCGAGGTGTGTTACCAGAACGTGGGCCAATCGAGAGCTGTTGGCGCCGATCACTTGCTAACCGCAGGCGCGAAGTGGCTTGCCTTCACCGACGCGGACACTGTCGTTCCGCACGATTGGTTGGTGAAGCAGATTGAGTTCCATGCCGATGCAGTTTGTGGGACGGTTGAGGTGGACAGCTGGAATGAACACGGTGATCTGGTTCGCGCAAAGTACATGGAGCTTTACCAGTTCATAGAGAACCATCGGCATATCCACGGCGCTAATCTCGGTATCAGTGCCGAAGCCTATCGGAATGCTGGCGGGTTTCAGCATCTGACTGCTCACGAGGATGTCCATTTAGTCGCAGACCTTGAAAGGATCGGCGCGCATATCGTGTGGACGGCAACCAATCCAGTGATTACAAGCGCGCGTAGAAATTACAAATGTCAGGGTGGTTTTGGCGAGTATTTGGCCAATCTTGGTGCTTCACTAGGATTACCTGCACTTAATTCGCAAGTCAGCGCGGGTGTCTCTCTTTGATACCCAGTATGTCAAGGAGATTTAATTTGGAGTACATCAATTACATACAATGGCCCGCCATGGTAGTGACGGTGGTCTCAGCTTGGTTCATCGGTTCGCAACGACCCTACCGACGCATGGTTGCCTTTTGGGGGTTCATTACGAGTAATGCCTTATGGGTTATCTGGGGACTTCACGCTGATGCCTACGCCCTGATCATGCTTGAGTGCGTACTTTTAGGCATGAATGCCCGTGGCTTTAAAAAGAATTTCGACGGCCACCGTCAGAGCTGAGATTTTCCTCCTGCTTTCCCTTCAGATTTTTTTTAAGACCCCGAAAGTTCATGAGGAACAGGCAGAGCTGCAGGACGATCAACGCATACGCCTGTGCATGCAAACCCCATATCACCCAGAGTACGTTGCTCACGCTAAAGCATACGAATCCGATCATCCGTCGTCGTGGCCGCTGTGATCCGATCAACCATGCGGCGAGCACGGTTACCGCCATCGCTGGCCATTGAACCCAATCCAGATAACCCAACCTACCTCCTTACGCAGTGTCGTGAGCTGATACGCAAATGTTAGTGGTGAGCTAGTTAATCGGACTTCTGACCATCGGGGGAGACCTTCGATTTAGCCAGGATGTAGCAAGGATGAAGCTGGCCGTTAGGATGGGTTGTGACGACCACAGATATCAAAGACCAACCTTCATGAAGCTTCAGGTTTGCTTCGTTCGCTGACAGTGCTTCCATCACTTGGCTTGTTTCAGATATATGCATCTCGTTTTCTCGTCCTCAGGGTTCAATCATTTTGTCGCCGCACTCGAGTAAGAGTTCATTTATCCCTGATTTGCTTTTCCGGATCAGGGTTTAGATTTACTGTTGAAACCATGGCTGCAGGGTTGCACGCGTGAGCAAAGCGCACATGACTTACAGATCGACTTTGAAGGTGGAAGAAAGCCGGGCTGTGCAGATGGTTGAGTGCCAGTTTCCTCACGGGCAAAAGAATTCAAAGCGCAATTGCCGCTAGCGCGTATGAGGTGATTGTCGAGCGACACCAACGCGATATACCGCAAAAATTTACGTTGCAGCCATCGTCGGTTCGTAGTCATGCTAGGTGAGGGCCCATAACCTATGTTACGACGAGGCCACCGCGTCGCGATTAATGGCGTCGGCAAGCAAGCTAAACGATGACTACGACGCCAAGGTGAGCAACATCGTGAAAGCGAGCGCTGATCGTCGGGCATTCGAGAAAAGCTTGTCTGAATTCGAGGTGTAGGGCCAAAGGCTATCGAGATTTTCGTGAGGGAAGCAGCCGCTGGTTTGTTCTGAATGTCCCTAGCCTGATCAACAGAATATTCGCGTTCTTATCAACCGCAGCCTTTCAAGTTAGCGCAGCAAGGGGGAAACCATGACAACGCGAAAACTAACGATCAAAGACTTGCAGTTGAACGTTTCAATCTGTGGTACAGGGTCGCCGTTGCTGTTGCTCAACGGACTTGGAGGATTGATTCGCTCTTTCGATTTACTGCGGGAGGAGCTTGCCGACTACACGACTATTGCGCTGGATGTTCCTGGGGTCGGGAAATCACAAACGCCTCGCTGGCCACTGCGTCTTTCGCGTCATGCCGATTTGATCGCCGAGTTGCTCGAGCAACTGGGATTCGAACAGGTCGATGTCTTTGGCGTGAGCTGGGGCGGCGCATTGGCCCAAGAGTTCGCTCTACGTCACCCAGGCATGGTACGCCGGCTGATCCTCGCAGCGACGTCCGCCGGCCCATTAGTACTGGTAAAACCTGCCGACATCCTAGATTTTTTCGGCAAGAGCACAGGCGGTCAAATACGCAACAAAAAAAGTGGTGGCAGTTCGATAAAGACATTCCTGCACTTCGGCGCGGTGAACGGCATGCTCTCAATTAAACCGCGCTCGTATTTTCACCAGCTCGCTGCCCTGATCGGTTGGACAAGCCTGTCACGGCTATTTCGTTTGCGCCAACGCACACTGATTCTCTCCGGCGACCGGGACACGTTGGTGCGACTTTACAACGCGCAGATTCTGCACCGCGTCATTCGCCATTCTGATCTGCAAATCCTACAAGGAGAGGGGCATTTTTTCGTGGTGACCAGTGCAAGGCAAACTGGCTATTTGGTACGTCAGTTCCTATTGCAGCGGCATGACGACAAACACACACTCATGCACACGACAACGTAGCCAAGCACACGGTGTAAAGTTTCAAGTGGAGTTAATCACTGATCCCTATGAGCCGCGCTCCTTTATGAAGCGTCAGCCATCGTCGGTAGAATCGGGTGAGAGCAAGCGTTTGGAACGTCGACTTGCGGCCCGACAATGAATTTGATGAGGGAGGGAACTATCGGCCACCGGGCATCAGCGGCATAGCACCGCCGTCGAAAAGCTTTCAGGGTTGAAAATGCTGAATAGTATGATCGGGCCTCTACTTTTCCCATGAGTCCATTTTAACGACAGAACCCTGTGACGTAGTAGTTTCCGCATTAGATCAGAACAAGTCCGACTTCATTCGGCTCTACAACGGGGAGGAGGTGGTCAGCATGAGCGAACTCCCCGGACATGCTCCATGCGTTTGCAGACGTCATCTTCGAAACTTTTGACGTTAAATACAACAACACTAACCATCGACGAGGAAAGCGGAAGCGAGCAGCGGGCTTGTAATTGCGGCAGCATCGCTCGGCATACTGTTTTAGAGAATGGAGTCTATCACCCAGTAACGCCCAAATGTCCAGAAACAGCCCGTTTACTCTTGCCTCTGATCTACGCGTCATTCATGATGCATCATTCATCAAAATCATAAGGTTATATGAAAGAGCAACTCGCAGGCCTGTCCGTTCTTATGGTCTTAGTGTGGGTGACAATTATCTTATCTGTCATGTATTGGATGCCGCGTTGAAGGTTACAGCGATGGACGATGTAGTACTTAATGAAAAGATGAAGCGGGAGGCAGACCGACTCCTCGCGCAGATTGTGCGTGCTGATTCGATGATCGTTGCCGTAGAGGCGGCGTCGAGGGCGAATGGGTTCGTTTTGGGTATCGAACTCGCCGGTGGGCTGAGAGCCGGTGGCGCCGAAAGGCTCTAAAGCATTTTTGATGATGTGCTTGAGGAGCGGCTGGAAGCGATTACTTCTATCTAAACCGATTCACCGCGTTGATTGGTGTCGGCCGATTCGATCAAATCCGGTCGCTGGTTTCACACATTGCTATAGCTTGATCCACCTTGAACCATTCGAATGATTCTCTGAGTTTCTCCTTTCAATCATACGATTACGGCGGTTATCAACATCCTCTCGCGGTGCTTTGTGTGCTAGTCGTGGAGGACGCAATGAGTAGGAGATTATCGTTCGTGAATGACTGCTTTCGGCCAATAGCGGGCATTAATTCCCGATATTGGCCCGTCACCAAGCTCCTCACATCCTGGGTTTCAATTCACCTTAATCAACTGCGGTCACTGCCACTGCCGGACAATACGTCTTCATACGGCTGATACAAACGCATCAGTAGATAGAAGCCGGCCTGTGGGGCCGGCAGCCATACACACAAACACTCGGATGTCCCAAGTTCGCACATTTTCCCTCAGATCCTTATCCATTTAACAATGCCATCAGATCTGCATCCTGTGAGCGCCGTTGCTGCGAAGCTTTCTCTAATTGAGTAGCGAAATCCGATACGTCCGGCGCTGCTGGCCGTAAGCTCGTTTTGTGATCCTTCGTTTCAGAAAAATTAGGATCTGGAATCTCCTGCATCTGCCCCGTTGTCAAATCAATTTCTACAAAGGTTTGCGTTGCGCCATCCCTTCTGTCGAAGTCCAGCCGCAAACGAATACGCTCAACATCAACAGGAGGTTCGATTTCCAAAGAGCCTGCGGTATCTGTATGCACCCAAGCGGGGAGAGCTTTCCCATTAGCTAGGGAGGCGCGCATTTCAAGGGGTTGCTTCACACCGCTTGTCATCGAGAGATGAAGACGCTCTCTCGTGCCAATGAGATCCAGCAACACGCCATCGGCAGTGCGCAAAGATGCTACGAACTCGGGCTCGCCATTTAGCCCATGCCCATCTGCTGCGTCGATCGTTTGCCGCAGAGAATTCTCGTGCTGCTCAGGCGTAGTTGTGCCATGCAGGAACTCCACATCATTGACGGCTTGTAGAATGACGCCGCTCGCGCCCAACATCTCGGTGCCATTTAATGATTCAACACCTTTAACTGCTTGTTCGACAGCGCCTGTGGCTTGCAAATTAGAAGTTCCATTTAACCACCCAATATCATTAACGGTGGTTATTACAGGAGGTTCAACGACGAATCGTCGACTCTCTACAGCGGCCTCTTGTTTTACCTCAGACTGGGGCCGATAGACGAACGGATAGTCGTCTCGCGCTACGGGAGGTTCATTAGTCTCGGGGATAACGTTGACTGTCACGACTGTGGTTTCGACCACCCCGCCCGAGCTTACTGTGTAGTTAAAATTAGTAGTGCCGGTGAAGTTTGATGCTGGTTCAAAGGCGAGCGTTCCATCGGCATTGAGCGTTACCAGTCCATTGGATACTAATATTGGCAGACCCACTGTGGCGGCCCTGCCATTGATTGCAGTTACTAAATAATTAGGATTCTTGAACGTATCGTTGGTACCGATCACAATCGTAACTGAGGCGCCTTCATAGGTATTAACGGCATCAGCGCTAATGTCGGTTACCGGGGTGACGGTGAGCATTACGACGGATTGCACGATCCCGCCGTTGCCGTCGCTGATCTCTACTACGAAGCTGTCGGTGCCGTTGTAATCGGCAGTGGGTGTGTAGGTGTAGGCACCCGTGGCAGCATTGAGGGTGAGCGTACCGTTGGTGGGCTGAGTAGCGACCGAGTAGGCGAGGGTATCGCTGTCGGCATCAGTAGCGACCACTTGACCACTGAACGCAACATCTTCAGGTGTGCTGACCGCATAGTTGCCGGTCGCTGGATCGAAGGTCTGACCAGGTACACCCGGATCAGTGGGCACGGGAGCGTCGTTGACCGCCGTGATGTTAACGGTCACGGTAGCGGTTTCCGTAACGCCGCCCGAACTTACGGTGTAGTTGAAACTGGTTGCGCCATTGAAGTTGGCAACCGGCGTAAAGCTGAGTGTGTCGTCGGTGTTCAGTGTTACCGAACCATTGGACACGGCCAGTGGCACACCGACGGTAACGGCTGTGGCATTAATCGCCGTGATCGCATGGCCACCGTTCTCAAAGGTGTCGTTATTGTTGACCGCAATGATGATCGGCGTGTCTTCGGTGGTAGTGACCGTGTCGGCGGCAATATCGGCCACCGGGGTAACAGTGAGCGTTACGACGGATTGCACAATCCCGCCGTTGCCATCACTGATCTCGACGACAAAACTATCAGTGCCGTTATAGTCGGCAGTCGGGGTGTAGGTGTAGGCACCTGTGGCCGCATCCAGGGTGAGCGTACCGGTGGTGGGCTGAGTAGCGACCAAGTAGGCGAGGGTATTGCTGTCGGCATCGGTAGCCACTACTTGACCGCTGAACGCAACATCTTCAGGTGTACTGACCGCATAGTTGCCGGTCGCCGGATCGAAAGTCTGACCAGGTATACCCGGATCAGTTGGCACGGGTACGTAGTTGACCGCCGTGACGTTGATCGTCACGGTAGCGGTTTCCGTAATGCCGTCTGAACTTACGGTGTAGGCGAAGCTGGTCGCGCCGTTGAAGTTGGCAACCGGCGTAAAACTCAGTGTGCCGTCCGCATTGAGTGTTACCGAACCGTTGGACACGGCCAGCGGCACACCGACGGTAACGGCTGTGGCATTAATCGCCGTGATCGCATGGCCACCGTTCTCAAAGGTGTCGTTATTGTTGACCGCAATGATGATCGGCGTGTCTTCGTTGGTAGTGACCGTATCGGCGGCAATATCGGCCACCGGGGTAACAGTGAGCGTCACGACGGATTGCACGACCCCGCCGTTGCCATCACTGATCTCGACGACAAAACTGTCGGTGCCGTTGTAGTCGGCAGTTGGGGTGTAGGTGTAGGCACCTGTGGCCGCATCCAAGGTGAGCGTACCGTTGGTGGGCTGAGTTACAACCGAGTAGGCAAGGGTATCGCTGTCGGCATCGGTGGCGACTACTTGACCGCTGAACGCAACATCTTCTGAGGTATTG